>JAHDWG010000129.1:1451-17246 GCA_023384495.1 Caldilineaceae bacterium | reverse complement strand
GGGTTACGTGTTTAGTCAGATGTATCGACTCAACCCGCAACCCTTGCAGAAAGTTCGCTCACGATTGTCGATGGAGTCACGATGACCACCTCAAGCCAAAGGCAGGCCAAACCATTACACCTGGTATGGGTCTACCCCGTGCCGGTGGCCACCGCGCTCGATTCGGCCACCTGGCTGCAGACAACCCACGTACTGCGGACGCTGGGCTGGCAGGTGACCCTGGTTGCCAAAGGGCCAACGGGTCAACATACGATCAACGGGGTGCAGGTTACCTGTGTCTCGACGCCGGCAAAGTACCTTTTGAACAATGTCGCGTTTCATCTGCGGGTGCTGCTCTTGATCCTGCAGGGATGGCGCACAACCGACGTGGTGTTGTTTCATCAGCTGTCGGCGCCCTGGTTTTTGCCGCTGCGGCTGTTGCGTCGCTTTTCGGGCCGCCGGCGTCCACAGTTTGTCATGGATACGCGTGATTTGAACACGGTCGAAGGCGGTTTGAAAAATCGCATACGGCGCGCCTACTTTGATCTGACCCACGCGCTGGCCAACCGTTGGGCCGACGGGCAGACCGCCATCACCGAGCGTATGGCCGAATTGGTGCGAATTCCCGCAGCAAAACGCTGGGGCTATTGGCCGTCGGGCGTCAGCCTGGAACGCTTTGCCAATGCCCACACGGGTCGCCGCTGGCCCACCGCCGCTGAACCTGTGCATCTGATGTATGTGGGCAAGCTGCACAGCGAACGCAATCTGTTGCCCATCTGCCATGCGGTGGACCAGGCCCATCAGCGGGGGATGCACTTTGTGCTCACCTTTGTGGGCGCTGGGCCAGAACAAGCCAAACTGGAGGCGTGCGCCGCACAGAGCGAGGGCCGCATCTGTGTCTTGCCCGCTGTGTCGCATGAGCAGATCCCGCAGTTGTTGCGCAACGCCCACGTGGGCATCACATCGTTGCCGGCGCCGGATGACGCCAAATTTGAAGCGTCAAGCCCCATCAAGCTTTTTGAATACATGGCGGCAGGGATACCCATGCTCGCCACCAGCAATGGCTGCCATACCGATGTCGTCGGCGCGGGCCAGTACGCCTTTTGGGTGCATGAGGTCAGCCCAGAAGGGATTTTGCGGGCGCTGATCGAGATTAACGACGCCAAATTGACGCTGGCTGAGCGCGGCGAAGAGGCGCGTCGCGCCGTTCTGGCGTGGACGTGGAGCGCCGCCGGCGAGCAGTTGGACGGGGCGCTGCGCGCCGGTTTGCGTGGGGTGCTCGCGCCCCCATAATGGCGCACGGCGCTGTCTCGGCCCCGGTGAAAAAGAAGCAACGCTGTGAAAGATGCACGATTGAACCATGAACGAAACTCGAACGTTGGATGCCCCTCTTCGCCTGCATGACCATCTGGTGCGGGCACACTTGGACGGTGGCCTGTTGGTTGGGCCAGACCCGGTGGGTAAGATCCACTGGCGCGTAACCCGCTTTGTGCGTAGCTATCTGCCGGCGCTTCCCAACAACGACCGTTATGTCTATCTGCAAGCGCAGGCCTACTGGATCAAGAGCAATCTGCTTTTGCACGAATTGACTGGGGAGGGGAAATATCGAACCTATGCCACCCAGGGCGCCGATGCAGTGGTGGCTCGCCAGCCCGAAAACGGGGCGTGGGTGCATCCACCGGTCCGTGAACGGCGAGGATTTATCTCCACAGTCGAGGGTGTGTGGGGCAGCCTGGGCCTCACCGCAGCCTATCGCGCCACGGGGAGTGGGGCCTACCTGACTGCGGCGCAACGGTGGTATGAGTTTCAGATCAACGGCGTCGGTTTTCAACGTGTCGGCGATGGCCTTGCGCCGAACTACTATAGCCATTCGACCATGGTGGTGCCCAATGTGACCACCATGCTGCTCTGGCTGACCTATGAGCTGCACGCGTTGACGGGCGATGATCGCTATCTGGAATTTTCGGATCGCATGTTGGGGTTTATTGGGTTTAGCCAGTTGCCCAGCGGGGAGCTGCCCTATATCTACCAAGATCGCCCCCACTTTATGTGCTTTCAATATAATTCGTACCAGTTGTTGGATCTGGCGCACGCGTATCAAATCCGCCCAAATGAGCATCTGTATATTATCATGCAGAAATTGGCGGCTTTTGTGGCCACTGGTGTGCTGGACCATGGCGCATGTCGCTACGATTGCTACAAAGCGCGCCCAGAGGTGATGTACTGGAGCGCAGCCATCGGCAATGCATTGGGCATGGCCAGCGAAATGGGCTTGGGTGACTATGATGCGCTGAGTGAGCGGGCCTATGCCTATCTGCTGGGGCAGCAGCGGGCGGACGGCGCGTTCAACTATTCGCTCTACAACTATCGAGTCTTGCGTGATAGCCGATCATACCCGCGCTACCTTGCCATGATTCTCTACCATCTGTTGGCGCGCGCCGAGGCAGGTTTGCAGCAGCCACCGATGGAGGGCGCGTTGCGTTCGGCCTTGACGCCTGACCTGGCAGTGGTCTGACCCACCAACTCCAAGCCGGTTGTGAGGCGGGCCTCCTTGCGAGCGAAAAAGGTATGGCGCAGCAGTTTTGAGATTAGTTCTGGTCGATACGGATAGCTTCTCATCGAGTCCAAATCGGGGCGTTGTGTATGAAAAAAGTGATCTTCGTCGGTGGCACGTCGTTTAGCGGATCCACCCTGTTCCATTTGATGCTGGCCAATGATCCCAAAGGGTTCGCTCTGGGCGAAATCCGATGGTTGTTGTACCCGCAGCGCGCCGAACATGTCAACCGCCTATGCGGCTGCGGTGATCCGGCCTGCACGGTCTGGCAGCAGATGCGCCGCGCCGGGGGAGATCGCCTCTATGAAGCAATTTTTGACCTCTTTCCAGAGGTTGAATTCATTGTGGATTCGAGCAAAGAACCATTTTGGATCCAAAGCCAGGCCGAAACTCTGGCGCGACGCGGGATCGAAGCCAGACATCTCTTGATCTGGAAGACGCCTTTGGAGTTTGCGGCCTCATCCAAAAAGCGCAACCGGCTGCCAAACTGGGATCGCGACTGGATCAACTATCACCGGCTCTATGTTTCATTGTTGCCCGAATGGAAGGCCATTGCCTATGCCCAACTAAAGCGAGACGAACACGCGCTGCGCATGGCATGTGAATATGCCGGCATCCCCTGGTTTGATGGCAAGGAAGCGTACTGGAACCGAACCTACCATGCCTTTGGGGGGAACCGGTCGGCCACGTTCCACCTGTACGATGAACAGACGGCGAAAACGCATCTCAAAGATCACTATGACCAAAACAAAATGCGCCTCTATCGCCGTATTTACGATGATAAGATTGAGGATCGGGATCTGGAGACGATTGTCCAACGCAGCCAGGCCGAGCAGCCTATCTTCCAGTCCATTTTGCACGCGCTGGAAGCAAACAATGTATGCGCGGATGCAACCTCTGCCCCGGCGCTGAATGAACTGCGGCTGCCCGCTTGGCTCATCCATGTCCGCCGGCTCAAGTTGCTGATCCGCCAACAGGTTGCCGGGCGACGCCTCAAACCGCAACCGTCTTTGGCGTCGCCATAAAAGAGCTATGCACCGGCGCCAGGCGGCGTGATCGCCAGCTTGTCTCGTGTTGTCATTCAGCAATTCACACTTTCGGCTGTTGGGCAAAAATGGTTGGCATCGTTCAATTCGATGTTTGACACCGATCCGAAGCAGCGAGGCGCCCACCGGCGTCTCGCTGCTTGACTGAAATTTTGACAGCCGGTGGCCGGAGAAGGACCATACCGCCAATGCGTGTTGCCTATTTGTTGCTTCACTTTCCATTTCTAACTGAGACGTTTGTGGCCGAAGAGATCAAAGCCGTACGCGATCTGGGCGTTGATGTCCAGATTGTCTCGTTGCTCGAAGCGGACCCACGTCCGGCGCAGCAGCTTTCGCGGGCGCTATTGCCCTATTGTTGGTATGCGCCAGGGCTTGCCTCCTCCCAACTCTGGTGGGCCCAGTTCTATTTCCTGCTGACGCGGGGGGGCGCTTATCTGGCCTTACTCTGGCGCTTGTTGCGCTGTCCTTATCCCACCAAGCCACTGAGTCTGTTTGCCAAGCGGCTTGTGATTTTTCTCAAGGCGGTGGCTGTGGCCCACCATCTTCGCCATTACAACGTAGACCTGTTTCATAGCCATTTCGCATGGCTCTCTGGCGCGGCGGCTTGGGTGTGCGCCCGCCTGCTCAAGACACCCTTTACAGTTACCACCCACGCCTACGACCTCTTTGCCAAGGATGATCTGCTGGCGTTGGTCGCAGGCGAGGCCAGCCAGGTGGTGACTATTTCGGAATTCAACCGCCAATATATTGCCCAACGCGGCGTGCGGGCGCCGGATGGAATCTCAGTGATCCGCTGTGGGGTCGATCTGGAGCAGATTGCAGGCGTTAACGGCGACCACGCCCCCGTGAATGCCGGTCCAGTGCGCATTCTGTCGGTAGGGAGCCTGGTTCCCAAAAAAGGACACCGCGACTTGGTGGAGGCCTGTCGCATTCTCAAGGAGCGGTCGATTCCCTTTCGCTGCACCATCATCGGTGGGGGGGGCGATGAGTCGGGCTTGCGAAGTCTCATTGCCCAATTCGACCTAACCAGCGAAGTAAGTCTGCGCGGTGCGCTGCCCAATCATGAGATCATCCAGGCCTACCGCGAGCATGACATCTTTGCGCTGGCGTCGGTGGTGGCCCCCAACGGCGACCGCGACGGAATCCCTGTGGTGATGATGGAGGCGGGTGCGCTGGGGCTGCCCTTGGTCTCGACCCACGTGTCAGGCATCCCCGAACTGGTGCAACATGGTCGCACTGGTTTGCTTGCGCCCGCGGGGGACGCTGCCGCGTTGGCCGACGCGCTGGCCACGTTGGCCGGCGATCCGGCGCTCCGTCAGCGATTGGGCCAGGCAGCGAATGCACTGGTCTCAGCCGAATATGGAATCACGCTAAACGCGCAACGGCTTGTGGCGCTCTTTCGGCAAGTGAAATAGGCTTTTTTTGTTCTCTGCGAAGGATTCCTATAGTGCTCACGATAAATATAGTGTTCGTACAGCCGTTTGAAGGAGCCGCCGACTAGCAGAGGCAAACCATGCGGCCCCTCTGGCGCGCAGCCATCGTGTGGCGTCGCCCATTGGGCCAGTGAATGCGCTCGCGGCGCGCTCCGATTATTTTGCGCATCGATATTGTTCATATCTACATATATCTACATCATGAGGCGAATCCAACATGAAAATTGCTGTCTTTGGATTAGGCTATGTGGGCTGTGTATCAGCAGCCTGTCTGGCCAATGACGGCCATATGGTGATTGGCGTGGATGTCAACCCACAAAAGGTGGCGAGCATCAACGCGGGTCAATCGCCGATCATTGAGCCTGGGCTGGATGCGCTAGTCGCGAGCGCTGTGGCAAATGGCAGCCTGTGCGCGATGACCGACAGCCACGAGGCGGTGCTCCAGTCTGACGTCAGTATGATCTGTGTGGGCACGCCCAGCAATAGCAACGGTAGCCTAAAACTTGATTATGTAAAAACGGTCTGTCGCGAGATCGGCAAGGCATTGGCCGACCATCCGGGGTATCATACGGTTGTCGTGCGCAGCACGGTGTTGCCGGGGACGGTGCGCGACTGTCTGTTGCCCATTCTCGAAGGGTCTGCGGGCAAGCGCGCCGGGGTCGATTTTGGCCTCTGCATGAACCCTGAATTTTTGCGCGAAAGCAGCGCCGTCAAAGACTACTACAATCCCAGTCTGATCGTCATCGGCGCGCTGGATGGGCGATCCGGCCAGGCGGTCGAGGAGGCCTATGCCGCGGTGGATGCCGAGTGCGCCCATGTCAGCCTGGAAACAGCCGAGATGGCGAAGTACGCCAACAATGCGTTTCATGCGCTCAAGATCACTTTCGCCAACGAAATCGGCAACCTGTCCAAGGCGCACAACATTGACGGCCGCGAGGTGATGCAGCTTCTCTGCCGCGACCGCCAGTTGAACATCTCTCCGGCCTATCTGCGCCCGGGTTTTGCCTTTGGCGGTTCGTGTCTGCCCAAAGACCTGCGCGCCATGCTCTATCGAAGCAAGGAGCGCGATGTGGAATCACCGCTGCTCAGCTCGCTTTTGCCCAGCAACCAGGCGCAGATCGAGCGGGGCATCCACTTGGTGGAAGCCACGGGGGGTAAGAAAATTGCCGTGCTGGGGCTTAGTTTCAAGGCCGGCACCGATGATGTGCGCGAAAGCCCGCTGATCCCCCTCATTGAAACGTTGGTGGGGCGAGGCTATCACGTGCAGGTCTTTGATGAAAATGTACAGGTGGAACAGCTGATTGGCTCCAACAAGTCGTTTCTAGAGCGAGAGATCCCCCACATTGCATCGCTGATGCAGCCGTCGCTGGCCCAGGTCGTCGAGGCTGCCGATGTAATCGTGGTGGGCAATGGCAGCCCGGCTTTTCGGCAGGTCTTTGACTGGGTGCGCGACGATCAGGTGATCATTGACCTGGTGGGGATCGATCAGCCCATCAGCCAAAACCCCATCAGCCAAACGAATGGCCAAGAGAACAACCCGCACCATGGTCTGGGAAAGAGGGCGTATGAAGGCATTTGCTGGTAAACGCATCCTGATGTTGTTGGAAAACAACCCCTATAGCCAGGATAACCGTGTCAAACGCGAGGCGCGCGCGTTGGCTCAGGCGGGCTATCACGTTAGCGTGATCTGCCCCATGCCCAAGAAGGGCAAGGCGTTCGAGGTGGCGGCGCCTGGTATCCATCTCTACCAGTATCCGCTGGTGGGCGGCGGGGGTGGCGTACTCAGCTATCTGTGGGAATATGGTTACTCAACGCTGATGATGTTTTTGATCTCGTTCCGGGTTCTTTTCCGGGAAGGTTTTGATGTCATCCACGCCCACAACCCACCCGACACCATGTGGCCCATCGCGGCATTTTACAAGCTGTTTGGCAAACAGTTTGTCTTTGACCATCACGACCTGTCGCCCGAAATGTTCTTTGCCCGCTTTGGCGACAAGAGCAGCCAATGGTTGTTCAATACGCTAGTGCTCTTTGAGAAATTGACCTTCCGGCTTGCCAACCATGTGATCGCCACCAACGAATCATACAAGCGGGTGGCGATGGGGCGCGGCGGTGTGCCGGCAGAGCGGATTACCATCGTCCGCAATGGGCCGGACGAGCGTTTTGTCCTGGCGCCCGAAGCGCCGGAATTGCGCCAGAAGGCGTCGACGATCTTGGGCTATGTGGGCATCATGGGGCCGCAGGATGGTCTCGACTATCTGTTGCGTTCGGTGCAGCAACTGGTCTATACGTTGAACCGGCGCGATGTCTTTTGTGTGATCATCGGCAAGGGCGATGCACTGCCGCAGTTGAAAGCCTATGCCGAAGAACTGGCAATCGGCGATTACGTCTGGTTCACCGGTTGGGTGAGCGATGAGGATCTGCTGCGCTATCTCTCGACCGCTGATATCTGCCTGGACCCCGACCCGTCAAATCCGTTTAACGACCGCTGCACCATGATCAAAATGATGGAATACATGGCGTTGGGCAAGCCCATTGTGGCCTATGATCTGCCTGAGCATCGCGTCTCAGCCGGTGAGGCGGCGGTTTACGCCCAGCCCAACGATGAGCTGGACTTTGCCCGCAAGATCGCCGAGCTGATCGATGACCCGGCTCGTCGCCAACAGATGGGGCAGACAGGCCGCGCCCGCATTGAGACGCGCCTGGCCTGGACGCATCAAGAGAAGCACTTGCTAACCGCCTACGCCACGCTTTTGTCCGCCCATGACCCGGCAGGGAGGACGGCGCCTGTCTAACTTGTGCGACGGCCCTGGGCGGATGCTGCGATTCCGTCTCAGCATGGAGCTCAGGGCAGAAAGGAAAAGACACGGTGATTATCAGTCACAAGTATCGCTATCTTTTTGTCGAGTTGCCGCATACGGGTTCGACTGCGATCAGCAATGAGTTACGCACGCTCTATCATGGCCGAGCCATTCTGCACAAACATGCAACGTATCATGAGTTTCTACGAGTCGCAACACCGCAAGAGAAGCAATATTTTGTCTTTTCCGCCATCCGCAACCCGGCAGATGATGTGGTCAGCTACTATTTTAAGTACCGACACGGAAAGTTCACCTTTTTCAACAACCGCCGCAGGCTCCGGCGTCTGCTGTACTGGCGGCAACTGCAAAAGGCCCAAGAACTGATTGAGAAGGAAGTTGATTTCTCCACTTTCTTTCTGAATCATTATCGCCTGCCCTATGACAACTGGAGCGCGCTCGCCCACCACGATTTTGATTTTGTGTTGCGCTTTGAGCAGTTGTCGGACGATTTTTCCGCCGTGCTGGCCAAAATCGGCATTGAGGAAATGCGGCGGTTACCAGTTCGGCACAAGACGCCCGAGCGCCAACAGGATTTTTGGTCTTATTACACGCCAGAGACATGGGACCACGCCAAACAGATCTTTGGCCCCTTTATGCAGAAGTGGGGCTACACATTCCCCGCCGAGTGGGGTAAATGGTCAGTGTCGCCGGGGGCGCAGATGCGTTTTGAAGTGTTGCGTCTGTTGCGTAAGGCCCGCTGGCTCTATGTCAGGCCCTTTGTCCATCGAATCCTGAGCCTGGAGCGTTCACGCCGGGTGCTGCAATCGTTTGGATTGGGATGGCTGGCCTGGAACCTATGGGTGGATGATTCAGGCCCGCCACCGCTACCGAACAGCCTGACCGCCCACCTGGAGACCATCCTTCAATGGACGTTGTGACACAAACCCAGTCGCTTACGTTCGTATGTAACCAGAGCAATCGGGTGATGGGCGCAGAATTCTCTCACAGAATCAACGGCGCAGGAGGAAGCAATGACCGAACCAAAGCCGCGTGTAAGCATCGGCATGCCTGTCTATAATGGTGAAACTTTTCTCGAACAGACGCTGGACGCCCTCTTGGCGCAGTCATTCACCGACTTCGAGTTGATCATTTCGGACAATGGGTCAACCGACCGCACCGAAACGATCTGCCGGGCCTATGCTGCACGCGACAAGCGCATCCGCTACTATCGAGAAGAAACAAATCAGGGCGCGGCCTGGAACTACAATCGAGTCTTTGACCTGGCGCGCGGCGAGTATTTCAAGTGGGCCGCCCATGATGATCTTGTGGCGCCCACGTTTTTGGAACGATGTGTCGCTGTACTCGACCAACATGCCGATGTGGTGCTTGCCTACCCGCGCACGCAGGCCATTGATGCGCGGGGGAAAAAGATCAAAGATTACCCGAGTAAGCCCGACGGTGGAGCCGCGCAGCCACATCGCCGCTTTTATGAGTTTGTCTGCGTTTCACATCCCTGTGTCGCCGTCTTTGGCTTGATGCGCGCCAGCGCCCTGAGCAAAACCCCGCGGATCGGCAACTTTTCGTCGGCGGATCGCCCGTTGCTGGGTGAGTTGAGTTTGCTGGGGCGTCTGTATGAAATTCCTGAGCCTCTCTTCTTTTATCGAAATCATCAAGAGCAATCGTGGCGCAAGTATGCCACACGCCATGCCGTGCAAGCCTGGTATGACCCCAAGAAGCGATCCAAGATGACGTTCCCCCACTGGCGCCTGCTGCGCGAACATCTGCTCTCGATCCAACGTGCGCCGCTGAACGGATACGAACGAGTGCGATGTTACCTTTGTATGGGTTGGTGGGTTCGCAAAAATTGGCGTCATTTGGCCAAAAATCTCGTGTTGCAGGATGTATAGGATGCGCATTGCGTTGTTTCGATATGCCCAGACACCAAATCCAGTCTATGGGGAGCTGGCGTCTGCGCTGCGGCAGCGAGGGCATACCGTCTGGCTGGCAACCCCAAACCCCCAGGGCAACATCGAGTGGCATGATGGCAAACAGGTGGTCGGCGTACAGCAAATGCCCAGGCCCCCGTGGGGTGGCCTGCATCGATTGCCATTGGTGGCAACGCTGGCAAAACGGCTGAGTTTCTTATTGTTGATCTGGCGTGTCCGTGCATTTCTACGCCAATGGCAGCCCGATGTTGTGCAAGTCAATCCCGCCTCTATCTATGGTGTGTGGCTGTTGCCCTGGCGGATGGCGCCGATTGCGTTCGTGCTCGACTGGCGGCAGATTGCCGAGCGTTCCAGCCACGGTCTGTTGGGCAAGTTGAAGGATGGCTGGGCAAAAGTGTGGCGACAGTTCAATACAACATGGATGTATGACCGGGCATGTTTTTTGCACCCGGCCGGGGCAAAGCAACTGTTGGGCGCCGACTGGGCGCGTTGGGGCTCGGTGGTTCCGCTTGGCGTAGATGCGCGCTTTCTGCAGCTCGCTGTGGCCGATAGGGTGGATGAGCAAGCCGATGCCCACTCGAAGCCAGGGGTACGTGTTGTCCGTTTTATCTATGTGGGCACGTTGAGCCGGGTGCGGCGGTTGGAACAGCTGATCTACGCGGCAGATCAGTTACGCGCACAAACCACAGACTTTCATGTGACATTGCTCGGACCAGACACGGCGGGGGGCTATTATCACCAACTAGTGCGTGATCTCGGTTTAGGTGGGCAGATTACGATCCGGCCTGCACTGGCTTATGACCAAGTAGCGCAGGAAACAATCCAGCATGATGTGGCGTTAGCCTATGTGCCCAACCAGCCCCGAGACTGGCAATTTCATCCTACCCTCAAGGTGCTGGAATATCGGGCGCTGGGGCTGCCGATCTTGGCGACGGATTTTGCGCCGAATCGCGATGTGGTGGAAGCGGGTGTCAATGGCCTGTTGGCGGCGAATACAGTCGATTCGTTGGCGAATGCCATGTTCCAGTTTATAATCGACCAGAATTTTCTGGCCCATTGCCGGCGCAATGCCCGCAATATGCGAGTGGGCGTCACCTGGGCCGATGTGGCGGAACAATACGAACAGACGGTCTACGCGCCGCTGCTGGCGCTGAAGCGGCCAACAACGCCCGCCACTGCGCCGCGCGCACAACGAGTATAGATGGCGGCGAGCCATGCGAGCGGCAGCTATACCTCTGTAAAAACCAGCGTGAGAACCAGCTACGACTGGGGAGGCATTTTATCAGCGAACTAAAACAAAAAGCCGTGCGCGGGAGTATGTACCTGGGCGCGGCCAGTATGTTAACGCGACCGATCAATCTTGTGGCGACCGTGGTTTTGGCGCGTCTGCTGGACCCTTACGATTTTGGGGTAGTGGCGCTGGGTATGTTGTTGGCAACCTCGTCCTATCTGTTTGTGGATCTGGGCATGGGGCCGGCAATCATCCAAACAGATGTCGAGCGACGACGTGTGCTCTTCCCTGCATTTCTGATTACCATGATTTGCGGGCTGCTTCTGACGTTGGGCATCATTGCGTTTTCAGCGCCGCTGTCGGCCTTTCTGGGCGAAACCGAAGCCCAGGAAGCGATCCGCTGGTTGGCGTGGTTGGTCTTTCTCGAAGCAGCCATCACGATCCCTGAGTCGCTGCTGCGCAAGGACCTTCATTTTGGCCAGGTCAGTTTTTTGAAAGTGCTCCAGGATGTCACCAACCTGATTGTGGCGATCCTATTCGCCTATTTGGGTTATGGGTTTTGGAGCCTGGTGATTGGGCGCCTGGTGTCCACGTTGATTCAGACGGCGGCGACATGGATCCTCTGCCCTGGGTGGGCATGGCTGACGCCGACGCGCATCGATTGGGGGGCCGTGGGCGCCCTTCTGCGCTATGGGGTCAAGACGACCGCAAGCGGGGTGCTCTCCTTCCTGCATCAGAACTGGGATGATTGGTTGGTGGGTCGAGTCTTTGGCGCGGCGTCGCTGGGCCTCTATTCCAAGGCATATGCGCTGACCAACGGCACATTGAGCGGCCTCAGCCGCAATCTGGTTAATGGGGTGCTCTTTCCCTCCTACGCCCAAATGCAGAACGACAAGGAGCGATTGACACGCGTCTATCTCAAGAGCCTGGATTTCGTATTGCTGCTAATGGTTCCCTTGGCGGCTGGCTTTCTCATTGTGGCGCCGCAGATCGTCACGGTGGTGCTCGGCGAAAAGTGGATACCCATGACACCGGTCTTTCAGGTCTTTGCCATCTTGGTCTTCACACGTCCCATTTCGTCCAATACATCACCGCTCTTTATGGCGGTGGGGCGACCTGATTACAACATGAAGGCCGGCGCCCTTTTGCTGGCAGTGATGATTCCCCTCGTTCTGCTGTTGTTGCCCTACGACATTACGGGGGTCGCGCTGGGAGTGGTGATTGCGCACACGATTGCGGCGATTTATAACGTCTTTCAAGTCAATTCGCTGTTGCCGGGCACCGCACGGCAGACGTTGCGCACCCTTGTTCCGCCACTCACGGCGACACTTCTCATGATGGCCGCGGTTCAGCTTGCCAAGGCGCCCTTGTTGCAACTGCTCCACGTTCCCGATCACAATGTTCTGTCGTTGAGTGGGCTAATTGTACTTGGCGCGGTGGTCTATCTCGGCGTGACCTTTGTCATGCAGCGCGCCCTGATTGTGGAGCTGATGCAGCTCGGCCTCGCCGCCATCGGCGGTCGCCGGCGACGGCTCACCCGTCTTGCTCCCGAATAGGTAAGCGCTGTCGAAAGCTGTTCGCCCCCCCTGGTTTTTGGTGATTGCACTTTGTGAGTGCGAGAAAATTGTGTTTTGAGGAAAAATCACATGTACGCAACTGTTGAGAAGCTGTTTCGGTGGGGGCTCGTTGGGAGCCTCCTGATTGGGTTGGCGGTGGGAGATGGGCGCGACGCCTATGCGACAGCGCAACCCTCGCCTGTCAAGCAGTCAGACGTCTCCGTGATGGCGGATTGGGGCTCCATCCCCACCCCATCCCCCGCTGATCGGGTCGATGACCCCAACAAGCCGCCCCTGGTTGACGGCAGCACCCCACTCGTCCCCACCGTGGTCGACCAGCACAGCGCGCAGGCGCGCGCCGCCGCGGTGGCTGCGCCCACCATTACGCTCTGGTATGGCGACTCGCAAACCTTTGGGCACATCGGCGCCCCGCAAACGCAGATCAACCTGTTGGGCAATATTGCTGTCCCCGTGGGCGCGACGGTGACCGACCTTCGTTTTTCGCTCAATGATGGCGACGAACATCTTCTTAATATCGGGCCCGACCAGCGCCGCCTGGCCGAGTTGGGCGATTTTAATATCGAAATCGAAACCACTGAGCTGATTTCGGGGCTAAACACGGTCATGATCACCGGAACCGACAGCGTGGGGGATGTTGCCGTCAAAACGGTGACGGTGACCTACGAAACCGGTCAGACGTGGCCGCAAGGTTACACCATCGATTGGGCAAACGTCACAAACCTGCAAGATGTCGCCCAGGTGGTCGATGGCCAGTGGGCAGTGCAAGGTGGCGTGCTGCGCCCGCTGACGCTCCACTATGACCGGCTGGTTGCGATTGGCGACATGAGTTGGACCGACTACGAAGTGACCGTCCCGCTCACCATTCACTCAATCGACACCTCGGGGTTTACAGGGCCCAGCAACGGCGCCGGCATCGGCATCATTGCCCGCTGGCAGGGCCATTTCGCCATCGATGACACCGAGCAGCCCCACACCGGTTGGCGCCGGCTGGGCGCGCTGGGCTGGTATCGTTGGGCGCCCAACAATACGGTGGGCATGGAGCTCCGCTCCAATACCAATATCATCAGCTCCAACTCCAACAAGCAACTGGAATTTGGCGTTCCCTACATCATGAAGATGAGTGTGCAATCCGCCAACGATGGGCCATCCTTCTATCGATTCAAAGTGTGGCAGGCTGATTTCCCCGAACCGGCCCTGTGGGATGTGCAAGGCGTAGGCAGAGCTGGGGAACTGAGCGCCGGCTCGCTCCTGTTGGTGGCGCACCATGTGGACGCCAGCTTTGGCAACGTCACGGTGACTCCGCTCACCGACATCGCCCCCAAGCTGCAAGTGGACGCCAGCGCCGGCGGCAGGGTCACCGTGCAGCCGCTACAGGATGAATACGCCTACGGCCAGCGCGTCCGCCTGGACGCGATCAGTGACCCGGGCTTTGCCTTCCAGGGGTGGGGTGGTGATATTTCGGGGGCGCTGTCAACCCTCAATCTGGATATCACCCAAGATCTATCCGTTTCCGCCATCTTTGATCGAGCGCAGACCGACCCAATCATCTCGACCGTCCCGTCGGACGATTTCAACAGTTGCGTGTTGAGCGCCGGGTGGGAACTCACCGCGCCTGACCCCGAGTCGGGGCTGGAAATGACGGGCACGCAGTTGCTGATCCGCGTGCCGGCTGGCACAGAGCACAATGTGTGGGTCAACAACAATCTGGCGCCGCGGGTCTTGCAACCGATCGAGGACACCGACTTCGAGATCGAAGTCAAGTTTGAATCCACGCTCAACCAACGCTATCAGGTGCAAGGCATCATTATCGAGCAGGACACCAAGAACTTCCTGCGCTTTGACTTCCATCGCTTTGACCAGACCACGACGCGTGCGTTTAGCGCCAGCTTCCGCGAGACGCCCAGCGGGGGGATGCAGGTGACCAATACCATCGTCTCCCCAGTGTCGCCGCCGGGCACCGATTCCTATATTCGCGTCCGCCGCGTCGGCAACATCTTCACCCACTACTATTCGTTCGATGGTGAAAACTGGACGGCCAATGGCAACTTTGCCTACAACATGACGGCCACCAAGGCCGGGGTATTTGCGGGGAACGCCGGTTCAAACCCAGAATTCACCGCCATCGTCGACTACTTCTTCAACACTAGCGACCCGGTCGACCCGGAAGATGGCAAGCCAACGACGGTGGCGGTCAACATTGAGCCAGCCGACCAGGGGAATGTGGGCAGCGTGACCGTGACGCCCGAGAAGACGATCTATACGTGCGATGATGAGGTTACGGTCACCGCACAGCCGGCCTCGGGTTGGAAGCTGGACAGTTGGAGCGGCAGCGTGACTGGCTCGGCGTCTTCTGCAACCTTTGCCTATACACCAGGCGCGTCGGTCACCGCCACCTTTGTCCGCGACCAGCAACGGATCTTCTTGCCGCTTGTCGCCAAATGAAAGTGAATGTAGCATGAGTTCTTTCGTCGCGGACGCCCTTGCCTCGGGCAAACAGGCGCTCAAGCAATTGATCGGTGAACGCTCTTTCAACACTGTGCGCGCCTATCGGCATTTCTGGTTAAGCCGATGGCGCGGCAAACAGCCGCTATTTGTCCACCAAATGGGCAAAGTCGGCTCGACAACACTGGTCAAATCGCTCAAGGCTTCGTCGCTTGGCAGGCAACTCGTCATCTACCAGACGCACTTTCTAAGCCCCGAAGGGATGGCCTTTGTGGAACGTCTGGAAGAGGACGGCTACGGGGGCCGCGACCGGATGCCAGACCGCACCAAGCGCTTTCTCGCCAATTGCCGGGTGTGGAGCCGGCATTTGGCGACAGGCGCATTCAACACACAACGGCTGCGGGTAATCTCCATGGTGCGCGACCCTGTGGCCACTAACCTGTCGGGCTATTTCTACAACGCCCACTGGTGGCCACAGGCGCTTCAAGAGGATTGCCGCCAACGCGCGCCTGGTCATCTGGAACAGTTGCGGGCGCACTTTTTGGCTCACTATCCCCATCATGTGCCGCTGACCTGGTTTGATATGGAAATGAAGACAGTCTTTGGCATTGATGTGTTCGCTACGCCCTTTGACGCTGAACAGGGCTATCAAATCTACCGGGGCGAACGCGCCGATCTACTCGTGCTAAAGCTTGAGAAGTTGGAACAGGCGGCGGCCCCGGCGCTTGCCGAGTTTCTGGGCCTCGACCATTTGACGCTGTTGCGGGTGAATGAAGGGGCCGATAA
>JAHDWG010000129.1:0-1441 GCA_023384495.1 Caldilineaceae bacterium | reverse complement strand
GCCACTCTACAAAGAGTTTACACGAGTGGTCCAATTGCCCGATTCGTATCTCGATGAGATCTACACATCGCCCGCCATTCGGTATTTCTATGACGCGGGTGAGATCAAGGCATTCCGGGAGCGGTGGTCAAAGGCCATTCGCCAGCCTGCGTTGTAGCGTTCCAACGCTGTGGGCAACGCGATGGGAAGGATTCGTGGTAGCGACTTTCGTCGCTTTGCCATCGACACGAGCGACTGAAGTCGCTACGACAATTATCGCTTCATTTTCGCCATCGTAGGCCAGACCATGTACGATAGCAACCGATTCGCTCGGACCTCGACAATAAAATTTGCGCCCGAGCCAAGGCGCCAGCGCGCGCCCCTGATCGGCGATGTCGCCCGGCCAACCATTTCCCCCATTGCCAAAGCAGAAAATTTGACCCACGCTCCTGATGGTGCAGAGCTGGCGCAATGGGCAAGCGTCAGGCAGTCGTAAAGAATCCGCCAGTTTATACGACAGCGCGTCCATCCATACGGCGGATGAGCGTCAGATAGTCGTAAGTAAACGACCGGATGTCCATCCAGCGTCCCCCGTTGCCGTTGTCATAGAATATTCGCATAGTTTGCCTTCAAACGAGAGTGATGCCATGATGACCTTTCCAACCTTCATCATTGCCGGTGTAAAAAAGGCGGCGACGACCTCGATGTATGAGTATATGAAGCAACATCCGCAAGTCTTTATGCCCCATATTAAGGAGACCAAATTCTTTCTCTATGACCCCACCAACCCAGACCATGTGGAAGCAGGCCTGAACATATTCCCTATCCGGTCACTAGATGAGTATACCGCCCTTTTTGCCGATGCAAACGGCGCACGCGCGATCGGTGAAGCGTCGCCCGGCTATATCGACAGCCTGCAGACTGCGCGACGAGTTGCTGACCTGCTCCCCCGCGTGAAGCTGATCTTCAGCCTGCGCAACCCGGTGGAGCGCGCGTACTCCAACTATCTCATGCGCGTGCGCAGTGGCTACGAAAAGCGCCCCGTGTTGGAGGCCTTTCGCCAAGAGCGCAAGCGCCTGCAAGCGCGCTCCTATTCTGTGCTGCTCGAAGAATGGTACGCGCACTTTCCCGAATCACAGATCTACCTCTTGCTTTTTGAAGAGTTCAAACGCAATCAGGTCGCAGCCATGCAAAAGCTCTATCGGTTTGTCGATGTCGACGACCAGTTTACGCCCGACACGTCGGTTCAACATAATGTGGGGGGCGCCGCCAAACACCAGTGGCTGCAAAGCATGATTGTGTGGGCCCGCTCGTATCGCTACTTGCGCTTCTATATTCCGAAAGGCCTCCGCAGCCAGTTCTCAAAACTGGCGCGCGCCAACCTGGCCCCACCGCCGCCGATGCCGCCGGATGTGCGGGCGCTGCTCACCGAGGTCTATGCGGAAGACGCCAAGCAGTTGCA
>JAHDWG010000701.1 GCA_023384495.1 Caldilineaceae bacterium | reverse complement strand
TGAAGTATAAGGTTGTGCTTGTCCCATTTCCGTTCGATGATCTGACCGCGAACAAAGTGCGCCCGGCCGTATGTCTCACCAATACCATCGGCCCACACAGCCATGTGATTTTGGCGTTTATCGCAGGCCGGATTAAGAGCGAACCGCTGAGCTCAGATGTCATTTTGTCCGAACACGAACCCGATTTTGCAGCCACCGGTCTTAAGGTATCTTCCACTTTGCAATTACATCGCCTGGTTACGGTGGGGACATCGATCATATTGCGGGAGCTTGGGGTGTTTACGCCACTCCAACAGCGGAGCGTGAAAATCGGCTTGCGTCAGTTGTTTGCATAGTAAACAACCACGAGTATAAACATAGCAAAATCAGACCAAAGGAAACCCCAATGACCACCAACAATCCGCTCCGTGTCGGCGTGCTTGGCATGACGCACGACCATATCTGGGGCAATCTGGCCGACCTCAAGCGCTCGAACCTGGGGACGCTGGTCGCCGCGGCCGACCCCAATGAGGAACTGCTCGAAAAAGCGCAACGCGACTATGAGTGCCCCGAGGTCTATGAAGATTACATGGAGATGCTCGAAGAGGTCGAGCTGGACGCAGTCTATGTCTTTGGCGACAACGCCACCGGCGTCGATCTGATCGAGCTGGCCGCCGACTATGGGCTGCATGTGTTGGTTGAAAAGCCGCTCGCCTCGACCTTTGAGGGGGCGACGCGGGCGTTGGCCGCCGCGCGCGCCGCCGATGTATCGCTCATGGTCAACTGGCCCTTTGCCTGGTGGCCGCAGTTGCAGAAGGCCTTCGCCATGGCCCAGGCCGGCGAGATCGGCCAACTCTTCCAGACCAAATATCGCTCGGCCCACGCCGGCCCCAAGGAGTTGGGCTGCACGCCCTATTTCTACAACTGGCTCTATGACGCCAACCTCAACGGCGCCGGCGCGCTCATGGACTACTGCTGCTATGGCGCGGCGCTGGCGCGTTACGTGCTCGGCCAGCCCAGCCGCGTGGTGGGTGTGGCGGGTCACTGTCTCAAGGATTACATTACGCTGGACGACAACGCGGTGATCGTCATGCAGTGGCCGCGCGCGATTGCGGTCAGCGAGGCGTCATGGACGCAGATCGGCCACCTGACCTCGTATGTCGCCACCATCTACGGCAGCGAGGGCACGCTGCACGTGGAGCCGGGCGCCAAAGGGCGGCTGCTGCTCGCCAATCGCGAACACGAGGACGGCATTGAGGTGCAGGTCGACCCCCTGCCCGAGGATCAAACCAATGCCACCAATTACTTCCTGAGCCGCATCAGCCAGGGGTTGCCGATTGAAGGCATCTGTAGCGCCGAGGTGGGCCGCGACGCACAGGAAATCCTCGAAGCCGGGCTGATTTCCGCCCGCGACGGGCAGGCCATTTCACTGCCGCTGCCTCTGTCTTTTCTGTAGCCCCATACAACGGAACAACAAGCGACACAGAGCATACCGAGGAGACACGGAGCACACAGAGAGTTTTGTCCACAGCACAAGCCATCGCGCTTTTCTGGCATGATCGATACACAGCGCCGAACTCTGTGTATCTCTTTGTTCTCCGTGCAATCTCCGCGGTCTCTGTGTCGTGCTGCTTTTTTGACAAGGAGATTTGCCCATGCACAACATTGCTGTGGCCGTAGTTGGCGCAGGCTTTATGGGGCCGGCCCATGTGGAGGCGCTACGCCGGTTGGGTATTCCCATCATGGGCATCCTAGGCTCGTCACTTGAGAAGTCGCAGCGGGCTGCGGCCAATCTGGGACTGCCCAAAGCCTATGGCCGCTTTGACGATCTGCTCGCCGACCCCGAGGTGCAGGCCGTGCACCTGACCACGCCCAACCGCCTCCATTTTGCCGAAGCAAAGGCGGCGTTGCAGGCGGGCAAGCATGTGCTCTGCGAAAAACCGCTGGCCATGAACACCGCCGAGTCCGCCGAACTGGTGGCGATTGCCCAACAGAGCGGGTTGGCTGCCGGGGTCAACTACAACATGCGTTTCTATCCCCTCTGCATCGAGGCGCGCGAGCGGGTACGGGGCGGTGAGCTTGGCGAGGTCTATTCCGTCCAGGGCAGCTATGTGCAGGATTGGCTGCTCTACCCCACCGACTACAATTGGCG
>JAHDWG010000700.1:709-2139 GCA_023384495.1 Caldilineaceae bacterium | reverse complement strand
AGGAGGTGCGCCACCGTGACGAGCAAGACCCCATGAGCCTGCTTGAGCCAAACGAGCAAGCTGTCGCGCGCATGTTGGCCGAGGGGTTGACCAACCAACAGATTGCGGCGCGCCTCGGTTTTCGCGACAAGCGCACGATCAGCCGCATCAACGGCGAAATCTATGCGGCGTGGAGGCTGGCGGATAGCGCCGCCGATGAAAAGACGGCGCGCACCCGGGCCGCGATTATCGTCCACAGCCGGCAACTGATCCGCTGGGACGAGAATGGCACAGCCTACACCCGCAACCTGCACGACGAGTGGGAGGTGTACGCCACATGACCGGACGCTTCTGGCTGGATTGGGCCCTCATCGCTGTTTCACTCTTCAACATGATTCTGCTGCTGTGGTTGGGGTTGACCGTGCTACTCAACGCCAACCGCCGCGATTGGGGCGTCTGGTTGATGGGCGGCGGGCTAGTGGTGGGTGCGCTCTTTTTTGTCAGCCACAGCGCCATCCTGGGGCAAGAGCTAGCCAGGAACTTTGACGGCCTCAACTTTTGGTGGCGGGCAGGCTGGTTTCCGGTGACCGTGTCGCCCTTTGCCTGGTATGTCGCCGTGCTCTGGTTCAGTGGCTTTTGGGCCGCGCCGCAAAGCCGCCTCAGACGCCGCCACCACACCTGGCTGTGGCTCATGGTCTTATGGCTGGCGGGATTGATCACGCTGCTGCTGGCCGCTAACCCTATTCCAGCCTATGACCAACTGGTGCAGCTCGATTGGGACGGGACGCTGGCCGTGCGCAACACCCCCCTCTTGCTCCTGCTCTTCCCGCTGTGGATGGTCGCTTGTATCGTCTTGTCGATTGACGTGTTGCGCAAGCCGGCTGAGGTTGAAAATGCCAACACCAAAACGGCGCGGCAACGTGCGCTGCCCTGGTTGCTGGCGACCGCGGGTACGCTGCTGGCGGTGACGTTGGTCGTCGTATACTTTGTCGGCAGCGTGGTTGCCGTTGTCCCAGAGGGTGAATTGAGGGCCATTCGGATTGAAACGGTCGCCGCCTACGACCTGGTGTTGTCCCTCTTGATCGCGCTCGCGTCCCTCCTGTTGGGGCAAGCGATCGTCTCGTACGAAATCTTCACGGGCAGGGTGCTGCCGCGCCGCACGTTTGTGCGCCATTGGCGCTACGCTATCATTCTGGCGGGTGGCTATGGCGTGGTCATCGGCTGGAGTATTACTGCCCAGCTGCGCTCCATCTACAGCCTGCTGCTGGCGACGCTGCTGTTGACGCTCTGCTATGCCCTGTACAGTTGGCGCTCGTTCTGGGAGCGCGAACAATTCGTGGCGCGGTTGCGACCTTTCGTGCAAAGCCAGGGGCGCACGCGCAACCCGCTGCACACAAGCGCATCTGCCAATAGCTTGTTTGCTGCCCTTTGTCGCGATGTGTTGGGCACAG
>JAHDWG010000700.1:0-699 GCA_023384495.1 Caldilineaceae bacterium | reverse complement strand
AGCACACGCCCAACTCATCCCGCTCGGTAGCGTCGCTCCGCTCGTCACCACAACCTTACGTTATCCAGAGGATGCCAGCGCGCTACCCATGCACCCACCGTGCGACCTCCGTGCCGGGATGACGCCGCTAGACAGAACATTTGCGCCCTATAACTGGACGATTTCGCTGTGGAACGAGCGGGAGCATATCGGCGCGTTGTTGATTGGGGAAAAGCAGGATGGCGGCTTGTACAGCGAAGAGGAGATGGAGACCGCCCGGGCTGCGGGCGAGCGCATTGTCTATCTGCTTGCCGGTGAACAGATGGTGTTGCGGCTGATGGAACTCCAGCGCAGGCGTACTGCCGAGCAGCGGGTGATGGACTTACGCACGCGCCGCACCCTGCATGACGAGATCCTTCCTGCACTGCATCTGGTGGTCTTGCAGTTAAACGGCGCTCACTGCCAACAGCCCGCCATCCAAGAGACGCTGAGTACCCTGGGGGAAGTACACCAGCAGATCAGCGACTTACTGGCCAACACCCAACCACCCACCGCCTGTACCCCTGGCCCCTATGAGCTAGTAGCGGCCTTGCGCGCCCTGGTTCAGCATGAGTTTGCACATAGTTTTGAGCAGATCATCTGTCGAGGCGGAATGAACGAGGAGTATCTGGTACAGGAGCGGGTGGTCGATGTGGTTTACCTTGATCCAGTCGTTGGCGA
>JAHDWG010000699.1 GCA_023384495.1 Caldilineaceae bacterium | reverse complement strand
TGACGCATACAGCGCACGTAGGCGGAACTACAGTGGCCCTTCCGTTCCTGTGGCAAAGTAGCAGTACGAGTCCCATTCCGTACTTGTCCTTTGTTCAAGGAGGAACAAATGCTTCAAGTCACCCGACGAAACCTGACCTGGCTTGCCTTGCTGTCGAGCGTTGTCCTGGCTGCCTGTATCGCGGCGCCGTCTTCGTCAGGTGATAGCGCTGGCGCCCCTGTGGCCGGCACGAGTACGATAGTAGTCCAGTCAGCCAGCAGCGCAACTGTAGAACTCTTGCCGCCAGAATCGCCACCCTTCTCCACCGTCGGCTGGAAGACCGATTTTACCCGGCGCACCGTTCCGTGGCAGCAGATTCTTTCCGGTGGCCCGCCCAAAGATGGTATTCCCGCCATCGACCAGCCCGAATTCGAAGAGATAACCGCCGCGCAACGCTGGCTTTCCGAGCGCGACCCGGTCATCGTCTTTGAGTATGAGGGCGATGCGCGCGCCTATCCGCTGGCGATCCTTATCTGGCACGAGATTGTCAATGACATCGTGGGGGGGAAACCGGTGGCGGTGACCTTTTGCCCACTGTGCAACGCCAGCATCGTCTTTGAACGGGCATTCGACGGCCAGGTGCTGGACTTTGGCACGACGGGCCGGCTGCGCAACAGCGACCTGGTGATGTATGACCGCCAGACCGAAAGTTGGTGGCAACAGTTCACCGGTGAAGGGATCGTCGGCGAGTATGCCGGCGCCCGGTTGACCTTTTTGGGCGTGCAGGTGATCAGCTTTGCTGACTTCGCCGTCGCCTACCCGCACGGGCAGGTGTTGAGCATTCCCGATTTCCGGCGCAGCTACGGGCGCAACCCCTACACCAACTACGACAGCGGTAGACCCTTTCTCTTTGATGGCGAACTCGACCCGCGCCTGCCGCCGACCGAACGGGTTTTGGGCCTCGACCTACAGGGCGAGGTGAAAGCCTATCCATTCACCAAACTGGCTACCGCCGGTGCATTACACGATAAAGTAGGAGGCGAACCGGTGGTCATCCTGCACAAAGCAGGAACGGCCAGCGCGCTGGATACAGCCGATATCAGCGCCGGACGCGATGTGGGCAGCGCCGCCGCCTTCAGCCGCCAGCTTGGGGATCGGCTCCTCACCTTCCAGGCCCTGGAGGATGGCACATTTCGAGACGAAGCGACCGGTAGCACGTGGACGATTCTCGGTCAAGCCACAGCCGGCGAACTGGCCGGCCAGCAGCTCGAACGCCTGGTGGCCTTCGATCACTTTTGGTTTGCCTGGTACGCCTTTTACCCGGATACGGCAATTTATGAATGATCGCAGATCGCTGCCTCATCGTTGGGAAACTGATCACGATTTTTCATGATCTGGCGCAATCTGATGTGCATGCTCTCCAAGGCACTTGTACACAAGAGCCCAGATTGGACGGCTATTGACCTACACTGCTCGTTGAATTCCTCTGCGCCAGACAAACTGCCGCCTCCAGTGCGGTCTTCGCTCCCACCTTCTCGCACACCCGCCGCACATGCACATAGGCCGTTCGGCGGGAGATCACCAGATCCCTGGCAATTTCCCGCTGCGGCTTGCCTTGCGCCAACAGCCCCACCACCTCCCGCTTGCGCGGCGTCAATCGAACTTTTCGATCTATTGACTCACGGGAAATGCAACGTGGATGCGTGGTTTTCCTCACGAATAATGTTACCCACCGTTGATCAATCTACTGAACGGAGGGTATCCAATGAGATCATCCATGAGCTTTGCATCCAGCCGCAAGACGTCTTTACCGCACCGGCGTGACTGTGGACGTAGGCGGATGAAAGATTGCGCTCTTGCAGGTGGGCAAGGCAACGACGGATGAGCGGCGCGTCAAGCTCACGCAACTGGGTTGCGCCCTGCCTATCACACCACCTGGAGAAGAAGGAAAGCCGCCCATTGTAGAATCGCATCATAGCCGGCGTGAACGGATGTGACTGGGCGTCCAACGAGAAAAGCTCAAACGCATCGGCAAGCGTAATCTGCTGCTGCATAAAAAAACCGCCTCCATCGGTTTGGAGACGGCTACACAATATGTTGGGGTCGGCTCGTGCTGAACCGCTACCTATGAGCCCCCTGGGACTCGAACCCAGAACCCGCG
>JAHDWG010000128.1 GCA_023384495.1 Caldilineaceae bacterium | reverse complement strand
GGCGTCGGTGCGTCGCGCAGTCTGGAGAAATAGCTCGATGGAGCTAAAGCGTTCGGGGCCACTCTGGTGGGCATCCAGATCGGGCGGCGGCGCCGGCAACCCGTGCAGGTCAAAGAGCCATTCGCCCGGCAGCCCCAACGGTTCACGCGAGGTGGTCAGCAGCTTGAGGTGAGGGGCTTGGAGGAGCAATTCCGCCAGCCAATCAACGGAATCCGCCCCATGGCTGCCATTCATTGCCGGCGAGGCGCTGGCCGGCGCGAGCAGATGTTCCAGGTTGTCCAGCAGCAGCAATGCGCGCCGGCTTTGCAAGTGGAGGATTACCTGCTCGTGAGGGCTACGCGCGCCGTGCAATTGAAGCCCGATCGCGCTGGCCACGGTGGGGGCGATTAGCCCAGGCTCGCCCACGCTGACGAGCGGCACAAAATAGACGCCATCGACAAACGGCTCTTGGAGACGGGTTGCCGCCTCGAGGGCAAGCCTTGTCTTCCCTATGCCGCCCGGCCCGACGATGGTGAGCAACCGGCAGGTGGGGTCGGCGAGCAGCCGCTCGATCTGCAACAGCTCATTCGTGCGCCCGATGAGGGGTGTCGTGGCCCTGGGCAAGCTGGGCGGGCGCGCCACAGCCGCAACGACGGGCAGTGGCGCTGCGATCGCCGGGGGCGCTACCGGCTGTATCCCGGCTGGGGGGGGAGGCGTGGGCAGAGGCGGCATCGCCACGGACGGCGCGCTCAGCCGATGGATGGCCAACTCGCCCCGCGCCGTCTTCAAAAAGGCGGCGTGTGCGTCGCTGGGGATCTCCAGCGCCTCGGCCAGTAGTTCGGCCGTCTCACGCGAGGGGCGGCGCTCGTCGGTTTCGATCTTGCGAATGGCCGAAACGGAAAGATTGACCAGCGCCGCCAGCCCATCTTGTGTCAGGTCGAGCGCGCGGCGACGCTGGCGAATCCATTCCCCAAACGAGATCGGTGCATCCATCTCCTGTGGCCTCCAGCAAGGCGCAATCCACGCCGGCTGGCATTATACCACAGGGAAAGACTGGGCAAGCCAAATGGGATCGACAGGGTGAGTTCGCGCGCCCACCCTGCCGGCTTGTCAGCCTGTGACGCGAATCCGGTCATCCATCACGGTGACTTGGTAGGTTGTCAACGGCTCGGTGGCCGGCCCGGTGTTGACGTGCCCGTTGCGCACATTGAAACAGGCCCCGTGCCACGGGCAGGTGACAGCATCCTGCTCCAGTTCCCCTTCGCTCAACGGGCCGCCCATGTGGGTGCATTGGTCCTGCGTGGCGTAGAAGCGGCCATCCACATTGTAGACGGCCACGGCTCGCCCGTCCACCTGGACGCGCCCCATCTGACCTGGCTTCAGGTCAGACAGAGCCAGTTCGTTGGCGGCCACCGGGCGCGCAGGGGCTGCTTCGACGGGCTGTGCGGGGACGGTGATATAGACCTCGCCATTTGCAACTGTCACCGGGTATGTGTCGAGCTTGACGTTGGGATCAACCAGCAGCCGCCCATCGGTGACATTGTAGCGAAACTGGTGCCACGGGCAGACAAGCGTGTCACCCTCCAACGCGCCGGTTGCAACCGGCCCGCCGCGATGGAGACAGTAGTTGCGCAGCGCATACCACGCGCCGTTGTGATGGAAGACGCCAATCGACAGCCCTTCCACCTCGACGATCTTGCGGCAGCCATCGGGAATCTCATCCACATGGGCTACGTGAATCTGCTTGCCATTGTGGATCGTATGTCCATTCTGCTCACGGGCGGTGGCGGTCATGGCCAGCCGGTTCACGGCGCCCTTATCCACCGTAGGCAACACGTTAAAGGAGACTGTCTCCTGCTCGGTGGTGTAGGCGCTTGTCAGCATCTCCAGAAGCACCATCAGCAGCTTGTCCCACGCTTCGACGGTTGATTCCATGCGCGCCGGATCGGTCTCGCGCAGCTCGCGCATGAGGAGGGTGGAGATGGCGTGCTGCATGAAGCCAACCTGGCCGATGACATAGCGTGCGGCAATATAGATGCCAGGATTCGCCCCGCGCGCGGTATGGGCGCGCCCCACGTATTCGAGATACTGGGCATACTCGTCATCATAGACACCAGTGGCGGTGCGTAGCCAGAAGTTGGTGAGGTGGCGCATGCGCAACTCCAGGTACTCCTGATCTATCGAGCCGTCGGGCTTGAGAAAGAATTTACGCGTGGGCGGATAGCGGAGCAGATGCGTATAGAAGCTCCCAACAATTTCAGACATATGCTGCTCGATAATGGGCGCACTCTGCTTGATCGCGGCCGCGTCCGCCTCAGTGAAGCCGACAAATTCGGCCATCGCGCGAAAGTAACGGCCCGCGCTGGTTGTAGGTTGCGGCTGAAAGGCCGAGCGGGCAGCCTTGTGGATCGAAGGGATCGTTTCGTGAAGTGGGGCGTGGAGCGTAACGTTCATGGTCATATCCTCTCTTCTGTTCTCCCGATTGTGATTTGAACAAGCCAGTTGGCGCCGGCTTGATTAAAACAGAACGTAGGTGAAGGGAGGTGGCGATCTGTGTTACAGAAAAGGGACACGAACCGCTACAACAATGCGCCGGCTGGGTTGGAAATGTGAGCAGCGGCTGACCGGCGCCGGCAGAGAATCTATGGGTTCAAACAATGCATTAAATGACAAGAGCCCCGTGATCGTTCAATCGAACTTTCGCGGGACTCCTGTGGGTTGATGTTTACGCTCTCTCCGAATAACGCTGCCACGAGTGTGGCGGAACGGTGCATTGGTTCACCCCACAACGTTCTTCGGATCGGTTCTTAGCGCAGTTTTCACGGAGTTGAGGTGACAGTCACTTTCAGAAGTGACTGTCACCTTGCATTAGTCCATGCAGGCGTCGATGCTCAGGCCGAGCGCCTCGGCCACAAAAGCGCCGAGCGCCGCCATGGAATCTTCGGCGATCACCTCATCCGCATAGAGCATACGGGCAAGATTGCGCAGACCCAGGCGCGGGTTCTCTTGTTCCCGGCTGTGTTCGCCCATTTTCCCCATGCGGGCAAAGACGGCGCTGGCCTGCCCCCAACAGGCGCTATCGTTAGCGGACGCCTGCGCAACCGGTGGGGTTAGCATCGTAGCCAGTAGCAATGCCAGCCCAAACATCATGCTCGTCAAGATTCTGTTGTTCATTTGGGTTCTCCTTGAAAGTGATATGAACGGTTTACGTTTATGAGAATGGAGGTCTGTGCTCGCTGCTTGACCTGCTCTGTGGAACAGTTTATCAGCGGAGCGTCCAGGCAGCGTCGCAATTGGCGTCCATTGAGCGTCAACTACCGGAGAAAAGCATCTGAGCCATTCCCAGCAACACACCTGGGAAACAGAGGGCGCAGAGGATATTTCTCTGCGCCCTCTGTCATCGGCTCCATAGTCTCGGCCTTGCCGCTGTGCGTTACGGCAGGTTGTAGCAGTTGCCGGAACCCAGGAGGACCGAGTGGTCGGGGTTGGCGACGAGCACGCAGAGCTGCGTTGCGCCCGCCGGCCGCTCAGCCAGAGTGACGCCGCGATACTCGCTCAGGCTGCCATGCACATGCCACGCTCCATTGCCCGGCGCCCCAGCCTGTTCGGGCGATGTCGTGTTGAAGAAGAAGTGAACATGCTGGCCGGGAAGCGCCGGGGCATAACCGCTGGTAGTGAAGTGGATCACAAAGCGCCCCCCCTCTACCTCGACGGCGGAGATCTGCGCCCGTATGCCGCTGCCACCCTGGCTGAGGATGGCAGGCAGGAGGACGCGGTGGGTCTGATCCGCCGGGTCGTCATCGTTCGGGTTGTCATCACCGGGCAGGCGCTGGGCAGTGGTGGTGAGGGCAGCCTGCGCCTGGACGCCGCCGTCGGCTTGCGAGACGACGCTGACGGTGGCGACATTGCCTTCGCCATCCCCAGCCTCAGCCGGAACCGTGACCGTGACGTTGAACTCAGTGCTTGCGCCGGCAGCCAACGGGCCAATATCGCCCGTCGAAGTAGAAGCGCTCCAACTGCTGTTGACCGTCACCGTAAAGCTGTCGGCGGCATTGCCCATGTTGGTGAGCGTCAGGCGATACTCGACCTGTGCGCCCACTTCCGCCGTGGCCGAGGCGGTGCTGGCAGTCAGCGCCACGCCGGCTACCGGCTGCTCGTCGGTGATCTCCGCCACCGCCAGGGTGAATTGGGTCAGGCGCTGGCCGCTATAGACACAGGCCAGTTGCTGCTGCTCGCTCTGGGTGACGCAGGTCAGCCCCTCTTGCGTCCACTGACTGCCATCCCACTGGTAAAGACCGACTACACCGTTGTGGGCTGTAGCGGCGTCGGCGGCGTCATAGGCCACCGTCAGCGAGAGGGCCTCACCTAGCTCCAGGCTGGCGGCCGGCTGGTTCTGCTGATACGCCCCCAGCCGGAAGGCGCGGCCAGCGTAGCTCAACCCCTCGGGCAGGGCATAGCCCGGCTGGGCCAGTTCATCCAGGGTGAAGGTTGTCTCCTCGAAGACCGAGCCCGCCGGGATGGCAATGTCGATGACGCGCGGCCCGCTGCTGTCGGTGATGTAGAGACTGGCGTCACTCAGCGGGTCGCTGGTGGACTTGGCGCGCACGAGTTGGGTGGTGATGGGCTGTTCGCCGCTGGCGCTGTAGCCGCCCTGGGCGCTCACGCTGTAGTTGGTGTTGGTCAAGGTGGCATTGGCGATCACCGACACCGTGGTCTGAGTGACTGCGCCATAGCCGGCCAGTTCGGGGATGTCCCAGCGCACGCTGTTGCCGACGACTGTCCCACCGCTGACGTGGGCAGCGTCGGGGGGCAGCTCGTCGAGCACCACCAGGTTGGCAGCCGTCTCGGCCCCGCTGTTGGTGATGGTAAGGGTGTAGGTAATCACTTCGCCCGCCACCGCCACCCCGGGCCCGCTCTTGCTGATGGCGAGGTCGGGCGTCTCGCTGGTGCGGATGCGCATCGCCTTCACGTCGGCGCCAAAACCGCCGCAGTTCTCGGCGCTCACGAACACAAACTGCTCGCCCGCCTCAGACCAGTTGTAGACCGCTGTGCTTGTCCCCTGCCCGCTCACCGGTTCGGGCGCCCAGGTGAGGGTGAGCGGCTGGCTGGCGTTGATCGGCTCCAAATTGGCGGTGTAGGTGTAATCAGCACCGGCCACCCCGGTCTCCGCCCCGTTGAGCGTCAGCCCGGTCACGGGGTAGGGGCAATCGGCTGGGGTGATGGTGATCTGTCCCAGCACATCGTCATCCTGTACCTCGCCGTCGGGGCCATCGACGCGGAACTCAATGTTGTAGACGCCCACCGCCTCCGGCCCAAAGGTGACGGTCGGTGTCATGATGGCCGTCCGCCCCGAGCCAGAGAAGGCGCTCTCGCCCAGGTGCAGCGTGAGCAGACCAGGGATCTCCATGTTGCGGTCGTCGCCGCCCCGGCCTTCGGAGGGCGTCTCGCCATCTTCCTCGGTGAGGGGGCTGCCGGCATCGTTGAGCAGTTGATAGACGCTGGTCTCACCTTCCTGCTCGACAACGCGGATCGAAGCCAGGGTATTGCCTGCCGGGCTGCGGAAGCGCAGGTCCATGTATTGCATGGTGCGCCACGAGTCGGTGGGGTGGGTCCAACTGATGACGAGGGTCTGCTTGATACCGGTGGTGACGACGCTGCCCGATTCGGGCGCCACCAGTTCGCTCTCACCCAGAAACGCCGGGCGGATCTGGAAAAACCCATTTGCCGTCCCGCCGCCTGGCCCCGGGTTGCGCACGCTGATCAGGGCGTAGATGGTGGTAAAACTTGTCTGCACGTTGAGATCGCTGCCCAAGATCCGCACGTAGAGTAGGTCGGGGCCATAGTAGAGCGAACTGCGCCGTTGCCCATTCCAGAGCACTTCGGTGGTTGGCATAAAGTTGCTGCCGTTGATCATCATCCAAAAGTCCTGGCCCGTGGAAATGGCGGTGGCCGATGATGGCGCGAATGCGCTGAGGATCGGCGCCGGGTTTACAGCCTCCACTCGGCTGGACAGCGAGAGCGTATACGGGCCGACGGCGGTTCTCGTTTTGTTGCGGGCCACCAGCATATAGCGCCCGGTCTGTTCGAGCAGATAGCCGTTGATCAGCGCGTTGACGCCGCCGCCGCCGTTGTCGTTGAGCGCGACCCGTCTTCCGCGGGGGTCGAACAGCTCCAGGTACGGATCAAGTGAGCCGGTGGCCGTGTTCATGCGGATGGTGACGCGCTGGCCCGCGATCCCCTGGATATAGAAATGGTCGATATCGTTGGGTGAATGGATCCGGCCCGTGTAGGTCTGCTCAAAAAAGAGGGTGCGGAAGTCGTCCCCATCACAGTTGGTCAGGTGGCAGAGCGCGCCGTAGACATCGAGCCGCCGCTTGTTGTGAACTGTGGCCCCATCCCGCCAATCGCTAATCTGTGGGCCGGTCGTCGCCAGCGCGGTGGCCATGGTGTTGACATTTTTGTCGGGCCGCGCCTGTTGCAACACGGCGATGGCGCCGGCCACATGGGGGGCCGCCATCGAGGTGCCGGATTTGCGCCCAAACGCACTGGCGGCGTTTGTGGCGTAGCTGAGCGGGATGGCCGCGTTGATCTGGTTGCCCGGCGCCAACAGCGTGGTGACCGGCGAGATATTGGTGTGAGCCGCCATCAAATCGGCCGGCGCAATAAAGGTTGCGCTGTTGACCGAACCGACGCTGATGACATTTGAGAGGCACGCGGGTTTGCTGATGCCGTCCACATGTCCGCTGTTCCCCGTGGCAACGACGGTTGCGATCCCGGCTGAACGCAGCAGATCGACCGTTGTCTTGGTCGAAGATTCGGCGCTGTCGCAGACGCCGGCATATTTCCCGCCGCCCAAGCTCATGTTGACAGCCACAATGTCATAGGTGTTGCGCAGGGCATAGACCCGGTTAAGCCCACGCAGATAATCCGAAGTTCTCGTTCGAATGCATGGGCTTGTCTGAGCCGCGTCCTTACACGAACTGGATATCAAGAATCGATCTCTGGAGATTGAAAAGACCTGAATCGCGATGATGTTGGCCCCAGGCGCCACCGTCGCTGCAATGTGCGCAACGTGGGTGCCGTGGTCACAGCCGGTATTGTTGCTGGGGCACGGCAGCCCTGAATTCGGCGCGACCGAACTGGTGGCGCCATTGGGGCAAGTGGGCGAAAGCGGGCCGAACAAGTCATCGGACGAATAGCAGGCTTCCGAAACGACCTTGCCGGTCAGCGCTGGGTGATTCTTGTCCACGCCCGAGTCCAAAATGGCGATGGTCTTGCCGGCGCCGGTGTAGAACAGACTATGGGCCTCAGGGGCTTGAATCAAGGGAATGCTCTCAGCCAGCATCGGCGCATGCAGGGCGTCTTCCTCGATCGAGGTCACCTCTGGGTCGGCGTAGAGCGCCGCCAACGCCGCGTGCGAATCGACGGTGAGCGCGACGAATGGAATGTACTCGTACAATTTGACGCCAGTCACCCCATAGGACGCCATCCGGTCGAGCAACGCCTGCTGGGCGGTGGCGATGGAAGCCTCCTGCGCGCCGGCGGCATGGACCTGGTCGAACATAGCCGGGTCGTAGCCGGGCGCGTTGAGGCCGACGATGAGCGGCGCACGACCCGTGGCGTCGATCTCCGCCGCCAGCGCGGTCAGATCGGCCCGGTAGGCGGCCTGATTTTCTTCCACCGCCGCGGGCGCTACCCCTTCGGCCCGCACAATTGGACCACCAACCTCTGCGGTGGCCAAAACAGTGCTCGCCAAGATGATCACGGCGAGCATACTTCGCAAGTAGTGCATGGGTTTTCTCCTCTGTGTCTATCTGAGCAAACGAACAGCGAATCGGCGCCCGCAGCCATGTACGGATAGGCTCTTTGGCCATAAGGCCTGAATCGATTTGGGTTGCGCATGATTTGGCGCTTGACAATGCCCAGTCTACGGCCAGTATGTCTCCCATACGTCGTGAGTGGCGTCGTGAGTGGCGTCGCGATTGGCGTCCCTTGAGCGTCGCGCGAAGGCGGTAGAGCCAGTAACGACAGCCCAATTGACCGGATGATCGGCGCGTCGGCGCGCTGACTGCGCAGGCTAAGCTGCGGCGAATCGACGCCCACGAGCAAAGCGCGTACAGGCTTACAGAGGATTGCGGGCAACCGTGCTTGAATGATGAATCGGATACATCACCATCCAAAATAGTCGGTTTACAAAGCTCCAGGCTTGTTGTACACTTTTGTACTGAGCTCTGTCTGAAAACTGGAGCCACCTGCGGTAGGAGAGGGTTTTCGGGTAGCCGGTTTTCAAAACAACCGCAGTATGAGAGTGCCTCGTCTTCTGTTCACTTAGAGCCTATTTGTAAATGGTCGCTGACGCCGATACACGGCTCGGCTGCTCAGATCGACACGGAATTTACAAATAGATAGATAGGAGATTCTTTGTGAGTATCACTCGTTCTTACGCATCCCCGGCTGAGGTTAAAAAGGCGCTTGACGGTCAGCAATATATCGCCAGCGACGAGATTTCCACCACGGTCTATCTCACGCAGCAGCTTGGCAAACCGCTGCTCTGCGAGGGGCCTGCTGGCGTCGGCAAAACCGAACTGGCCAAGGCCATTGCAGGCGCAACCGGGCGCGAACTGATCCGGCTACAGTGTTACGAGGGCTTGGACGAGACCAAAGCGCTCTATGAGTGGGAATACGCCAAGCAGTTGCTCTATACCCAGTTGTTGCGCGACACCCTACATGAGACGCTCGCGGGGACACAAGGGTTGGCCGGCGCGGCAGACCGGCTCGCCCAAGAGGAGGACGTTTTTTTCTCCATGCGCTTTTTGTTGCAACGCCCGTTGCTCAAAGCGATTCTCAGCGAGCAGCCCACGGTGTTGCTGATCGACGAGATCGACCGCGCCGACGCCGAGTTCGAGGCGTTTCTGCTCGAGGTGCTGAGCGACTTCCAGGTGAGTGTGCCTGAATTGGGCACGTTGACCGCGGTTCATCGCCCGATTGTGCTGCTTACCAGCAACAACACACGCGAGCTGAGCGAGGCGCTCAAACGGCGCTGCCTCTATCTCTTCATCGGCTACCCCGACATAGAGCAGGAGCTGGCCGTGGTGCGGCTCAAGGTGCCCGAGCTCAACCCCAAGTTGGCGCGCCAGGCGGTCGAACTGGTGCAGCGGCTGCGCGATCTCGATCTGCGCAAGCTACCCAGCATTAGCGAGACGCTCGACTGGGCCAAATCGCTGGTGACGCTCAACGCCAAGAGCCTGGACGCACAGACGCTGGAAACCACCATGAGTGTGCTGCTCAAGCATGAGAGCGACCTGCAAAAGGTGCGCCGGCGCCTCAACGTGGGCAGTCGGGGCGTCGATGTGGATGATGACGATCTCAGCGAGTACCGTTGGAAGAATTAGGGGACAGGGGGTGGCGCTTCTTATTCCCCATGCCCTGCCCCCTACATGTGGAGGTTATGATGGAAGAACGAATCGTTCGTTTTATCTCGGCGCTGCGGGCGGGAGGCGTGCGCGTGAGCCTGGCCGAAAGCGCCGACGCCTTTCAGGCTGTGGAGCACCTGGGCATCCAGGAACGGGACGCCTTCAAGCTCAGCCTGCGCGCAACACTGGTGAAGGACGCCAGCAGCATCCCCACCTTCGAGGAACTCTTCCCGCTCTTCTTCGACAATGCCGATGCGCCGCCCATGCAGAACCTCATGGACGATATGTCGCCCGAAGAGGCGCAGATGTTGGCGCAGATGCTCCGCCAGTTCAACGAACAGTTGCGCAAGATGATGGAAAAGTTGCTGCGCGGTGAACAATTATCGCAGCAGGAGCTGGAGCAACTGGCGCAGCTTACCGGTCTCAACCGCATGAATGACATGCGCTATCGCGACTGGATGGCGAAACGAATGATGCGCGCGCTGCAATTCAAAGAGGTGCAGCAGGCCATGCGCGAGATGATGGAATTGATGGCGCAGATGGGCATGAACAAGCAGCGGCTCGAACAGATGCGCGGCCTGATCCGCCAGAACATGCAGGCGATAGAGGAACAGGTCAACAAGTTTGCCGGCCAGCGCATTGCCGAAAAGATGAGCGAAGAGCGCCCGGAAGAGAATATCGACCAACTGATGGACTTACCCTTTAATGCGCTGACGGACGGTGATATGCAACTGCTGCGCAAGGAAGTCCAACGGCTGGCCAACCGGCTGCGTAGCCGGATTGCCCTGCGCCAGAAGCGCGCCAAGACGGGGCAACTCGACGCCAAGGCGACGATCCGGGCTAACCTCAAGAATGGCGGCGTGCCCATGGAGATCCGCCATCGCGACCACCGGCTCAAACCCAAGCTGGTGGTCATCTGCGACATCAGCACCTCCATGCGGCCCTGCTCCGAGTTGATGCTCAGCCTGGTCTACGCCCTGCAAGACCTGATCACCAAGACCCACGCCTTTGCGTTTATCGACCACCTGGAATACATCTCGCCTGATTTTGCAGGGCGCCCAGCAAGCGAAGCCAACGAGGCGATCAAGCAGGTATTGATCCGCATGCCCCCCGGCCACTATAGCACCGATCTGGGCTACAGCCTGGACAACTTCGCCCGTACATACATGGACACCATCGACCGCCGCACCACCTTTATCATGGTGGGGGATGGGCGCAACAACTATAACGATCCACGGTTGGATCTCTTTCAAGAGATGGCGCGGCGGGCGCGGCGCACCATCTGGATCAACACCGAGCCGCCCATGCTCTGGGGCAGCGGCGACAGCGATATGCTCAAATATGCGCCGCTCTGTGACAATGTGGTGATTGCCGCCACGTTGGGTGAGCTGACCACGGCGGTCGATCACCTGCTCAGCGAACCGTAGCCCGGTGATTTGTTGGCGCAGACGTCGCCGGCAGGCCCTGTCAGCGGCGCGTAGGTTGCCCACAGCGTGGTTGCGCTGTGGGCTTTCTTTTGCCTTCAACGGTTCAAGCCCGCCAAACGTGACAGTTCAAGCCCCCTTTGTAGTATAATGAGACGGCTATCTTGCAACGGATCTTCGTGTTGACGGATCAATCCGGCTTCTGGCAATGAGGAGCGCCCGCGGGCGCTTCAGTTTCAGTCGCTGAGGCGACTTTTCGCGATCAGGCGCAAGTTTTAACCCTGCCAAAGTGAATGTCAACAGAACCTAAAGTGTCTTCATAACGATTAACGATAATCTACAAAACGAAAGGGAACAGAATCTATGGCCATGCGCGCCGACTATATCTGGATGAACGGCAACGTGATCCCTTGGGAACAAGCCACCGTCCACGTCTTCACCCACGCGCTCCACTACGGCAGTAGCGCGTTCGAGGGCATCCGCGCTTATGACATTGGCGGTGACCCACATGTCTTCCGCGGGCGCGAACACTACGAGCGGCTGCTCTTTAGCTGCAAGGTGGCGCGCATCCCTTCGCCGTACACTGTCGATGAATGGTTGGCGGCCACCGAGGCCGTGTTGCGCGCCAACAAGATGGCGAGCGCCTATGTCCGGCCATTGGTCTTCCGCGGTTACAACACGCTGGGCGTCGACGGGCGCAACTGCCCCATCGAATCGATTGTGGCCTGTGTGCCGTGGGGCGCCTACCTGGGCAAAGAGGGGCTGGAAAAAGGGGTGGATGTGCAGGTGAGCAGTTGGCGGCGTATGGCCCCCGATACGCTCAACGCGCTGGCCAAGATTGGAGGCCAATATGTCAACAGCCAGAATGTGGTGATGGAGGCCAAGGACAATGGCTTTACCGAGGGCATCGCGCTCGACATCTACGGCTATGTGAGCGAGGGCAGCGGCGAGAATATCTTTGTCATCCACAAAGGCGTCATCTATACGCCGCCGCTGGGCAACAGCATCCTCGGCGGTATTACGCGCAACTGCGCCGTCACCATTGCCGAAGACCTGGGCTACACAGTGAAGGAACAGGTGATCCCACGCGAGATGCTCTATCTGGCCGATGAGATCTTTTTCACCGGCACCGCCGCCGAGATCACGCCCGTGCGCTCGGTGGATCGTCTGCCCGTGGGCAACGGTGCGCGCGGCCCGATCACCGAGGCGGTGCAGGCCAGGTTCTTTGGCATCGTCGAAGGGGAATTGCCCGACAAATGGGGCTGGCTGACGCCCGTCAAGCTGGGCTGAGGCGGTCAGATCCAGTTGAAGAGGCTCAGCACATAGAAGAAGCCTAGAATGATCAGCGCCGACGGCGCGCCCACGATGACGCCGGCGCGTAACATCTCTTTTGGTTCAACCGCGCCGGTAACCGAGACCAACGTCATGCGCGCCGACGCGCCGGGCAGGGTATAGGCCAGCGCCACCACAAAGATGGTGGGGATCAACAGGCGCACGGGCGCAATGCCACTGGCGCCCGCCACCGTGATCAGCAAGGGCGCCAGGATGGCCCCCAGCGCCACGTTGTTCATGAACTGGGTGAGCAGAAAGCCGATGCCGATGAGTGCGCTCAGGATCACAATATAGGGTAGCCCCAACAAGAGTGGGGCCAACATGTCGGCGAACCATTGGCTGGCCCCCGATTTGTTGAGCGCATCGCCCAGCGTCAGACCCGAGCCGATGACAAAGAAGACGCCCCAGTTCACCCCCTTTAGATCGTTCCAGTCGATCACCTCTTCGATGGAGAGAATGACCACCGCGCCAATCGCAACCACGGCGCTGCTGAGCAAGGTGGCCGGCAACTGAAGCCAGTATTCCAGATTCGAGCCGGCCACCCAGAGCAGCACCGAGATGCCCAGCACCACGAGCGTCTCGCGCTCTGGGTTGCTCAGCCCGCCGATCCGCTGGATCTCTTGGGCAATGGGGCGGGTGTCGATGACGATGGTGGGGATGCGGATCGTCTGCAAGAGCAGAAACCAGCTCAACGGCAGCAAAATGACCACAACCGGCAAGCCATATTTCATCCAATCCAAGAAGCCAAAAGCCATGATCTGACTCAGCAGGCCGCTGGCAATCGCATTTTCGCCGCTGCCCATTATGGTGGCGATCCCGCCGATGCTGGCGCTAAAGGCGATGCCCAACACCAGCAACGCCAGGGCGCGCCGCGCATCCTCGCTGCGCTGGACGTGCTGGACAATGCTAATGGCGACGGGGATCAGCACGGCGGTGGTGGCGGTGTTGAGCACCCACATGCTCAGCAGCGTGGTTATGAGCATGATGCCAAAAAGGAGACGACGAAAGTTGCCGCCGCTCTGCACAATGGCATAGAGCGCAATGCGCCGGGTCAGCCCATGTTTGCGCAGCGCCTCGGCCAAAAAGAGGCTGCCGAGGATGAGAAAAAGCACCGGGTTGCCATAGGCGGCAAAGGCGCCCTGGGCCACATCGATCCCCAGCGCGATCTGGCAGATGGGCACCATGAGCGCGGCAATCGGCAGGGGCGCCGGCTCCAAGATGAGGATTGCGCCGGTGAAGACAAAGAGCGCCAACGCGCGCTGGCCCACCGGCTCCAGCCCCGGGGGGGCCGGCAGCAGCAAGACGGCCACCGTTAGCCCAATCACCAGCAAGAAGCGACGCAGGTCGAACACCTTGCGTACACCGGCCTGGAGAGGCTGCTGCAATAGCTCCAGCGGCGTTGGCGCGCGTTGTAGGCGGCGTTTGCTGGTTGTCAGCGCGGGGGTGACAGCGCGACGCTCTTCGGCGGGTGTGGCGGTGGCGGCGCTGCTGCTGGGCGGCCCACTGGTGGGCGCGTTGGCGGGCCCGGCGCCTCGTGGCGATGACCAGGTGGGCGCTTTGGGCAGCTTAGATTTGAGACGCACGCGCTTTACAGTCATGGGTGATTCTGTCTTCAATCGACGTCAGGCGCGCTGACGCCACAAGTGGCCAAACCCTGGAGCGCCGGTCGAGCCGACTGATCGATCTCCAGCGACTTGAGAAGGAGGGGAATGGCGCGCTCGCAGTCGCGTGGTTCCTGGTTGATATAGGCCAACCCGGCTGTATAGAGATGCTCAATGCGGGCGCGGTCACCCAGCAGGCGCACCCCTTTTTCCAGGTTGGGGGCTGCGTCTTCGTAGTTGCGGCGGGCATAGAGGGCCATGCCCAGCGTCGCCAGCGCGGGGCCATAGTCAGGGTCAATTTCCACTGCCTTGCGCAAAACGCGCACAGCCTGCAAGTGGTCACCGATGAAATAAAGCCCATCCCCCTGCGCCGTCAGCGTCATCGGTGACTCGTAGACGCGCACCGCCGCAGCGTATGCCTCATTGGCCTTTTCATAATTGAGCTTGCCCACGCGATACATGCGCCCCAATTGAATGTGGAAGTCAAAGCGCAGTGGCGCGGCGTCGATTGCCTGTTCCATATAGCCAATGGCCTCATCATAATCGCGGCGGAGTTCGTAAAAATAGGCCAGGTTGCGCAGGGCAAGGATATTTCTCGGCTCCTTCTCCAACGCCTGCATCAGATAGTTTTCCGCCGTGGTCCACAGCCCTTCATCGGTGTAGATTTCGCCAATCACCGCCAAGGTGGTTGCATCCTCGGGCAGCAGTTCCAGCGCATCCAGGGCATAGCTCAAGGCCGATTCGTTGTCATCGTTCCAGTTGAAGGCGCGCGCCAGGGTGACCAGGGCGCGGGGATTTTGCGGGGCCACATTGGCTGCGCGCTGGGCATAATCGAGCGAACTGGGTGCGTTGTCCAGCATCAACTCAATCTCCGAAAGCGCCATCAACGCCTCCACATTATCAGGCTCCAGAATGGCCGCCTGTTCAAAAGCCGCCATGGCGACATTGTAGTCGCCGACGGCGCGTGCGCGTGTGGCGTCGGCAATAAACGCAATGGCCGGGCGGGTTGGGATCGGTGTCGGGGTTGGCTCTTGCGGCGCCAGCCAGGCGGGCTGCTGCTCATAGAGGATGATGGCAATCACCGCCAACAAATAGAGCGGCCAAAGGTTGAGCCAGCTCCAGCGGCGACGGCGGGGCCGATAGGTGCGATCCAGATACATAGCTTGATTATAGCATTGCTCAGAGAGGGCGCCAACTCAAATTTGCTTAGGCGGGGCGTGGTGTGGTATAAAATGGTTGCAGGCTCGATCTTTGATCGAGGCAAGTTCTGCCCCCGTAGCTCAGGTGGATAGAGCGCCGGCCTCCGGAGCCGGGTGCACAGGTTCAAGTCCTGTCGGGGGTACTTTCCTCTCCTTTTCCTCGTTGTAGTGTGTGCGCTCTTTGGCGCACGCCATGCAAAATGAACGCCAGCCGGGCCTATCCTTTGCTCTGTTTGAGAACGCGAGATTTCTTGCCTATTCAGCCAGCCGTCATTCGCGTTTTCAAAGCAACCGCGGTTTAGCTGTATCGAACTACGCCGACAGTTGATTGGTGGCCGGCGGGCGGACTGAAGCGCGCCGCAATGTTGGCGTGTAATGGCTGCGCCTGTGCTTATGCCAACCTCTCCGGCGACAACTCGGTTGCCAGCTCGGCGAGCAGCTTTGCCGCTCTATCCTTTGTCTCTTGCCAGGCGGCGGGATGATTGAGCGCCCGTTCGAGCAGTTCGACCGCTGCTGCGTGATTCTCTTCTCTACGCAGCACAGTGGCCAAACCGGTAAGCGCTTCTGGCACCCGGTCGCTCTCGAGATCGCCTCCCTCCAGCGCCGGCTGCAGGATGGCCCCAAAGCAGCGCCGGGCCTCGGCGAAGTCACCCAATGTACAGGCGATGTTGCCCAGGTTGTTGAGCGCAAAATCCATACCCCAGGCCAGCCCGATCTCGCTGAAGAGGTCGCGGCTTTGCTGTGAGTAGCGGATGGCCTCGTCACAGTTGCCCATGCGCCAGGCCAGGTCGCCCAGCAGATAGAGCGAATAGGCAATGCCGCGCTTGTTCTGCACGGCGGTGCGGGCGGCCAGCCCAGCACGCGCCAGCCGGGCGGCTTCGGCGTAGTTGCCCACGGCGCGCTGCGCCTCGCCACACCGGTTGGATAGGTCGCCCACCAGCCGCGGGTCGCCGAGCTGCTGGGCCAGCGCCAGACCTCGCTCGAAGTAGCCAATGGCTTCCGTGTACTGGCCCATGCGGCTGGCAACATAGCCCAGATTGTGGAGGCTGCGCGCAACTCCCCATTGATCGCCGCTGCGTTCAAAGGCGAGCAAACCCACCTGGTAATACTCGTGCGCACGTGGAAAGTCGCCGCGGCGGGCTGACATCGGCGCAAGACCGAGCATGATCTCGGCATAGAGACCGGGTTCATCAGCGTTGAGCAGGATAGCGAGACATCGTTCGAAGATCGCTTGCGTCTCCGCCAGCAGGTCCGCCCGTCCCCCTTCGTTGATCAGGCGATTTTGCGCCTGCGCCTGCCTGATCAGGACGTGGGCCAACACCGGCTGGCGCGCTGGTGTGGGTTCACCGGCAGCCACCGACTGGGCAGCGCGTTGGAAGAGGGCGCTACTTTGCACATACCAGCATTTGGCGTCGTGGAACAGATAGAGCGCTTCGGCAGCGCGAGCGATGGCCGCCAGATCATCCTGCTCAACCGCCCATTCCCAGGCGGCCCGAATATTGTCGATCTCGGCTTCGAGCTCATCCATCGCCGCCAGGTGGTTTGCGCTTTTGAGCTGCTCGACCTGCCGTTCGAGCAGGTTTGTGTAGTAGAACGTGTGAAGCTGGCTCGTCTGGGCGTAGCCGACAGGATCGCTATGCAACTTTTCTTCGGCAAACTGGCGCAGGAGTTCGTGCATCTGAAAACGACCGCTGGGTGTTGGCTGCAACAGGGATTTCTCAACCAGGCCCACGAGGTCTGCAACCGCAGCGCCGGCAACGTCCAAGGCCGCCGCGGGCTGGAATGCGCCGCGAAAGAGAGCCATCCGCCCAAGCATCTCTTGCTCTACCGGCGAGAGCAAGTCCCACGAATGCTCAAAGGTGGCCCTCATACTGCGGTGGCGCGCCGGGATGTTGCGCAGCGTGATCGAGAGAAAGTCCAGATTGCGGGCGACTTCCTGGGCGATCTGCTCGCACGTGAAGAACTTGAACCAGGAGGCGGCCAGCTCGATGGCAAGCGGCATCCCTTGCGCCAACCGGCAGATGCGCACGATTGCATCCACTTCTGCTGCCAGGTTGAACGACGGTCGCATTCGTTGCGCACACTGGGTGAAAAGTTGCACAGCGCCCGATTCTATTAGCTGCTGCACTCCGAATTCACCTGCGTCTACCGACTCAGCCGGATAGTCCATGCCCGTGAGCGGGTGAAGCCATTCCTCGCGCAGGTTGAGCGACTGGCGCGACGTAACGAGGAGCTTCACACCGGGTGCGGCGGCCAGAAGCTCAGGTAGAAAATCCACCCCGTCCAGCAGATGTTCAAAGTTGTCGAGCACCAACAGCAACGATTTGGGCTGTAGGTAATCCAGCAGTTGGCTTTTGGGCGCGCCGCTCCCGTAAAAAGTGAAGTCGAGCGCCGCTGCAATGGTCGAAACGAGCAAATCAGGCGAATTGACGCCGGCCAGAGCCACGAAGAAAAGACCATCCTCGAATCTTGGATTTGGGATTTTAGATTTTGGAT
>JAHDWG010000127.1 GCA_023384495.1 Caldilineaceae bacterium | reverse complement strand
GGCCCTCGGACCAGGCAGGGCCGGCAGAGTTGATCTCGATGCCGAGAAAGCCGTTGGCGTCGAGCCGCAACATGCGCGCCCCCAGCACGTCGAGCGCGTGCAGCGCATCACCGGTGACCAGTTGGGGCGCGGCAAAGGTGGGGTCGAGCCAGTTGAGCGTGGGCTGGCCCTCTTTGAAATAGTGCAGATAGACCCAGCGCCGGGCTACTCCATCGACGCCCACCACCACATCGGTGGCGCTCCAGTCGGTCTCTTTGACGCCGGGCTCGTAGAAGATCGTGCGCGGCAACCGGCCAACGATGTAGCCTTTCTCCTTGAGCGCATCGACTATGGCGGGCGACAGATTGGCGGCATCGCGGTTTTGCGGCGCGGCGGGCAGCAGCGGCCAGTCGGCTTCGGCGATCTCCACCATGTGGTAGAGCCCCGGATAGGCGCCATAGCCCCGTTCGGCCAGCCGGAAGTCAGCGCCCTTCCCCGTGTGCCCGGGGATGATGTCGTCGATCACGATGGCGCCGTGGGCGGCGGCGACCTGGCTCAGGGCGACAAACTCCGCCTCGGCGCCAAAGATGGGGTCGATGTCGAACCCGATTCGGTCAAAATTGCCGTCGATGGTTGGCGTGAATTCCTGGCCGCGTAGCCCGCCAGCCTGTTTGGTCGGGCCCAGGTGCACGGCCTGAATGCCGATCTCCGCCAGGGTCGCCCACAGGTGTGGGTCGGCCAGGGTCTGCAGCACCGATTCGCCCGCCCGTGTTACGACCGCGGCCGGGTAGGCGGTGAACCAGACCGAGGCCAGGGCAGAGGCTTGGCGCGGCTGTGTGGCGGCGTAGGGGCGTTGCCAGAGTTTCCCCTGGCCGGCGTAACGGGCGGCCAGCTTTTTTGCGCGGTGGAGCATGGAATGCTCGACCAGCCAGGCGACATCATCATTCTGATCATTCTGTGGCATGGCTTCTCCTCCAATCGATTGCGTCGCTGGGCGCGGGGTCAATTGCCTGCTCGGTGGGGGCTGCCGTGTCTGCTGGGTGATCCGGTTGTCTGGCTGCGAGCACCAGCGCCAGCCAGGCGACGGGCAACACCAGCCAGCTCTCCCACGGCCACTCGGCGCTCTGCATGGTCACCAGCCGCAGCCAAACCCCCTGCAATGTCAATGCCAGCGCCGCCCAGTGTGACGCCATCAGCGCAAGAGTTGCCGACAGCAGCAGCAACCGCTGCCCGCTACGCAGCGTCGGCCAGGCGGCCATCAGCACCACGATTTCCAGAAAATGAAAGCCCCACCCAATCGGTCGCCCCCAGTAGAGCAGCACCAGCGCCAGGGCAAAGGTGAGGGGGAGTGCGAGCCGCCGCCCCCAGCAAAGCCACAGTGTGAGCAGAAGCGCTGCGACCCACAGGCCGAGCGCCAGTTGCAGTGCCGTTGCAGGCTCGATACCCAAGTTCACCAGCGCCTGGAGCGGCGTCCGATTCCAGATGCTCAACGGCGTCTGTTGCGCGGGCGGCAGCACCAGCCAGTGATACTCCAGTGCGTTGCTCAGAAATTGCCAGGCGGGCGCCCAGAGCGCTCGTCCCCACATCACCGCAGTGACGGCGATGATCAGCAGTGTGAGCAGGGCGGCCACGTTCAGAGTGCGCCAGACCTGACGGAGGTTGTGCGTTGGGTTCACCAACAGCAAGAGACCAAAGCTCACATAAAACAGGGCGTAGAAGGGCTTGACCAGCACGACAAACGCGATCAACGGAGCGCTGAACACGGCGTACCCGCGCCAGAGCGTCCATGCCGTGACGAGGAGGACAAAGAGCAGCACTGGCTCAATGTTACCCGTGGTGGGGATGAGCGAGAGCACGGGCCACGAGCCAATGAGCAGAAACAGCCACCAGCCACTAACTGTTCGCCCAGGCCCGTCCCGTTGTGTATGCGCTCGTGTGGCATAAAGCCAGAGCGCGCCAAAGCTGACAATCGAAAGAAAGATCAACCCCACACAGAGCGCCGGCTGGAAGTTTAGCCAGTAGAGCCAGACGGCCAGCGCGGGTGGGTAGATGTAGGGGCCAGGGATGTTGGCGGCAACCGCAGCGCCAGCGTCTGTGAGATAGTTGGCCCGCTCTAAGGCGTTGATGGCGAGCCAGATTTGGCGGGCCTCGGCGACTGTCGCATAGAGCGGCTGGCCCTGTCGTAGTTGATTGGCCGCCCGCAGATAGGTGGCCAGGTCGGGCGGCGGTGGGTCTCCGCGCTGCATCCGTTCGATGACGCCCAGAGTGGGGGCCAGAAACCAGATAATCAGCAGCAGCCAGGGAACAATCCCCAACGGGCGCCAAATCCGCGACAGGCTGGTCATAGCGCACCGAGAAGCTTGGTGACGGCAGCCGGGCAATCAAGCGGCGGCAGCCGGGCTGCGCGGTTTTCCGCATCGGGTAGGCTGGCGGCCAACTCATCATAGCGTTGCGCCGCACGCTCCCGAATCACACACCATCCGGTGGGGTGGTCGCGCGCGAGGGCAAGAAGTTGGAGCGCCAGGATTGATTGATCGCTATGGGCTCGATCGGAAACGGCATATGTCAAGTAGCGCGCGCCTACATAAAACGCCATCATCAGTCGCGGTAACAGGCCATACTGTTCGGCCAGCCGCAGCGCCCGGATGAGATGAATCCGGCCTGTGGCGGGGTCGGCCTGGTCGAGCCACGCATCCGCCAGACAGCAGAGATTTAGCACTTCGTAATTGGGGTTGCCTACCCTCTGCGCCAGGGCGATACCTTCATCGGCCAGCCGAACGGCATCGGTATACGCACCCTGGTCGATGGCAAGCAACGCCAGCATGCTCAGACGGTGCGAAGTTTGCAGGCGGTGGCCAAGCCGGCGACAGATCACAAAGCTGCGCTCAATCTGTTCGTGCGCGATTGCCAGATCCGCGTCGCTGGCCCAAGCCATCATGCCCAACCCCCCTAACGCCAGAGCGATGCCCAGTTGGTGGCCAATGGACTCGAATTCAGCCAGCCCTGCTTGGTTCTGGCTCTTGGCAATCTGGTATGCGCCGAGACAGAAATTGGCCCATCCGATGGTAATCAACGCATAGGCCGAGTAGTCGCGTCGGCCCTCGGCGCGCGCATTGTGCAGGCTGGCCTCCGCCCAGCGAATCGCCTCAGCATAGTCGCCGGTGTAGATGCTCAGCCGTGAGAGTTCCTGTTGCACATCCGCCATGCCGGTGCGATTCTGTATCTCTTCGTAAATTGAGAGGGCGGCGCGCAGCCGTTCACTGGCAAAGAGAATCCGCCCCTGAAAGCCGGCAATTGCGCCAAGCGTGTTAAGAATCTCCGCTTTATATTCAAGATCCTCCATCTCCTCGGCATAGCGGAGCGCTACTTCCAGCTTTGCCTGCGCAGCGGTATAATCGCCCAGAAAATAGTCGAATGAGCCAAGGTGGCGCTGCAACGCCATGCGCAACCGGGGCCATTGAGGGTGTGCATGTGTCTCGGGCGCCTGCTCAAACTCGGCCAGCGCCTCGCCAAAGCGCACTTTGGCCTCGTGAATCCGTCCACGAATCCAGTAGACATGACCGAGGCTCATCACGACTCGCTCGGCGGCGGCGACATCATGCTGCGAAACCGCCCAGCGCCAGGCCCGTTGTACGTTGTCAAATTCCTCGACGATCTCAGCAATCGCCAATTGTGAGCCATGCCCCACCAGGCGGGTGGCGCGGCTATGGACAAAGTTCAGATAGTAGGCCGCGTGGCGGGCGTGGGCAGCGTGGGCAGCCTCCGGTGTGGCGCGCAGCCGGTCAAGTGCAAAATGGCGGATCAACTCATGCATTCGATAGCGTCCGTTCTGGGTTGCGCTTGCCAACGCTTTCTCCACCAGCGCCGCCAGGGTCAGCAAGGTGGCGTCCGCCATTTGGGCGGCTGCCTCGTAGCGAAACCCATCGTAGCAGATCGAGAGACGCATGAGCGCCTGCTGTTCGCTCTCGGTGAGCATGGCCCACGAACGCTCAAGGACGATGCGCATGCTGCGGTGCCGCGCGGGGATGTTGCGGTGCTGCGCAGTCAGGATGTCGAGACTCTGTTCGAGTTCCTGGGCCACCACTTCGGCTGTGACGCTTTTGAGCCAGGCTGCGGCTAGCTCCAGCGCGAGTGGATTGCCGTCGACCAGGCGACAAATGCGAAGCACATAATCATAATCTGCCCCTAACGAGAAGCCGCTGTTGGCGCGGTGGGCCGATTGCTCAAAAAAGCGCACAGCGTCATAGGTCTGAACGGTCGCCATGTCGATTGGCTCGCGCTCGCCATCTTCGCTGGGAAAAGCCAGGCCGCTCACCGGTTGGAACCACTCTTCGGCCAGATTCAACGCCTCGCGCGAGGTAATCAGCAGCTTGACGTTGGGGGCGGCTTGCAGGATGCCCTCCACCACGTAGACACCGTCGAGCAGGTGCTCGAAGTTGTCCAACAGCAGGATCAATTCCCGTTCGCGCAAAGTGTCAAGAACCTGGTTGAGAGGGGTGCTGCCAGCATGAAAGCCCAAATGGAGCGCTTCGGCCAAGGCCACCACGATGCCTTCCACCGTCTGGACGGAAGTCAGGTCGACAAAGAGACATTCGCGCGCAAACGCACAGCGGTCGCCGGGTTGGTCTGCAAGCTGCCGAGCCGCCTGCATCGCAAGCCGAGTTTTGCCGACGCCGCCCGGCCCCACCAGCGTGAGGAGCCGGCACGCTGGGTTGCACAGACGTTCGTTGACTTGCGCCAGCTCGCGTTCGCGCCCGACAAAGGGTGTGGCCTGCGCCGGCAGATTGTGCACGGCTGGTGTGGATGGCGCCGGAACAGCCAAGGGGCGGGCTGTCTCACGCGAGGGGGGGGGCGTGACTGCGGGCGCCGCACCGGTCTTTGTGTCGGTGAGATGAGGGGGCAGAGGCAGTTCTTTCACCCGAATTGCAGCATGGAGTTGCTGCGTCTCCTCTTCCGGTGGCGCGCCCAACTCCTCATCCAGAAGCCGGACACACTCAGCATATTGGCGATGGGCAGCCGCATATTGATTGCTCCATGCATACAACCGCATCAAGTAGCGGTGGACTGGCTCGTGCAATGGGTCGAGCTTGAGCCAGCGCCGAGCATACTCAATGGCCGGCTCAAGCTCTCCGCGCCGTTCGTGCGTATGCGCCAGCGCTTCCAACGCCCCGGCCAGCATCTGGCGCAGTTCTTCGCGATGGAAGAATTGCCAATCATCAAAGCCGGGGCTGTCGGGCAGGGTAAAGCCAGCAAGGAAATCGTCTGTGTAGAGCGTGATGGCTTCGCACAGAACTTGAACACACGCCGATTCTAGCCGGATGTTGCCCGGCTGGGGCGGCAAACAAGGGGCGATCTGTTGCCGAAACTGCTCCACGTCGAGCCAGAGATCGGCATTGGGGGCGATTGCAATCGTCTCTGGGCTGCTATCGAAGATCTCGCTGCCCAGGGTTGTAGTCAAGCGATGAAGGGTCCGTCGCAGACTTGTGCGCGCCTCGCGCGCTTCATTTGTTGGCCAAAACAATGTCGCCAGCGCGTCGCGGCTGTGAGGCTGTTTTGTAACGGCCAAATAGATGAAAAGCGCCAGCGACCGCCGTAAAGAGAAATTGACCGGCTGCCCCTCGTGCAGCAGGCGGGGTGGCCCAAACAGATGCAGTGCAAACGACGCCATACGCGCCTCCCCGTAAAAACAGGCCGGATAAGGTAAACGTACCTGGAGATATAATATTGATTACAGTGCAGCGATCAGACTATCTACGGTCGCGGACAGGTCAGCAGGCTGGATGGCTCTCGTCTCTGTGAATTCACACTTGGTCAGCAATCGCTGGCTTCGTTGCCGGAAGATCGCCCACGAGGCGGGGTGCAGGGCCACAAGCCTCAACAGCGGCGCGGCCTGCCGCGCCTGGGCATGAGTTGCCTCTTGCAACAACAGATCACCGACAAAATACAGCCCCATCAACTGGGCGGGCAGGAGGCCCAGTTGCGCCGTGAGAGACAGCACTTCACGCAGATGACTGCGCGCCAAGGCGAAATTCCGCTGACCATAGGCCGCCTCAGCAAGACAGATAAGATTGTACGCCATAAAGTTGCGGCTGTTCAGCTCCGACGCGATCGTCAGCCCCTCGTGCGCCAATGCCTGCGCGCCCTGATGATCGCCCAACTCATTGAGAATCAATCCCAAAAAGCTGAGGCGACTGGCAATATGCAGGCGTAGCCCTATCTTGCGACAGAGCGCCAGGCTCTGTTCATTGAGGCTCTGTGCCTTGATCGGATCGCCGTCGGCCCAGGCCACCATGCCCAGCCCACCCAGCGCCAGTGAGCGCCCTCGGTCATGGTTCAACTGTTCAAAGCCGGCCAGCGCCGAGCGGTAGTGGGTTGCCGCGGCGTCAAAGTCGCCCAGCAAGAAGCTCGCCCAGCCGGCGGCATCGTGCCCCCATGCGATCCAGTCGACGCGCTCCAGATCACGGCTGATGGCCAGCGTCTCATGCGCCAGACGCCGCGCCTCGTCAAAGTCGCCAAACTGTGCATGGAGCATAGCTCGTTCTTGAACCACATCGGCCAGCCCGTGCTGGTCGCCCAACTGTTCGTAGAGCGCCTGGCATTCGGCCAGCCGTTCCTGCGCGGTTGTACGTTCCCCTTGCCACACAGCGATCGCACCCAACACCACCAGCGTATCGGCAAGCTGTTTGGGCAACTCCAAACGACGACAGAGCATCAGTGACGCCATCAGGTCGCGCTCGGCCTGTTCGTAGTTGCCCAAGAAAAAATGGAATAGCCCCAAGTGTTGGCTAAGTCGTTGGAACACCCGGTCGCGCGGCAAGCGCTCCGTCGCTGCGTCCTCGCTGTCAAGCGCCTGCAATTCAGTCCGCATCTGGCCGTACAAGTCGACACACTCGCGGACGCGGCTGCGCGTCCAAAAGAACCACCAGAGCGGCTCCAATGCTTCGTGGAGGGCGCCAAGCTCATCATGGCCAATCGCAGACGCAAGCGCAAGGCGGATGTTTTCCACCTCTTCATTGACCCGTTCCAAAGCTTGCGGTTGGTGTTTACTCAGAAGCTGTGTGTCGTGGTCTGCCATGAATTGGAGGTAGTAGCGAGCATGACGCCTGCGCGTTTCTTGCGTGGCTTCGGGATGGGCGAGCAACTGCTCAGCGGCAAACTGACGCAGCAGTTCATGCATCTGATAACGTCCGGTTGGGGTTGTGCGCACCAATGATCGCTCCACCAACCCGGCCAGCGTCAGCAACGATGCGCCGGCAACCTGTGCAGCCGCATCCTGGCGAAAGCCCCCCCGGAAGAGTGATAGTCGCATGAGCACGGCGCGTTCCTTGGGCGCGAGCATTGCCCAGGTCTGTTCCAGCACTGCGCGCATGCTGCGATGACGCTGCGGGATGTTGCGCTGCTGTGCGGTCAAGATATCGATGTTGCGCTCAATCTCGTCGGCGATAGGGCCGGGCGGCAAGGTTTTGAGCCAACTAGCCGCCAGTTCCAACGCCAGCGGCATCCCGTCCACCAGGCGGCAAATGCGCACGACGTCGCGCTGATGGGCGGCCAGCGCGAAACCCCAATCTGCGCGCAGCGCGCACTGTTCAAACAGGCGCACGGCGTCATAGGGTCGGCCCCCTTCTATGTCTTCAAAATCTTCTTCTTCACCGAGCGGAAACGCCATGCCCATGACCGGGTGAAACCACTCTTCGGTCAGATTGAGCGCCTCACGTGAGGTGACCAACAGCTTAACCCCCTGCGCAGCCGAGAGGATCGCGGAGAGTTGCTCGGCGCCGTCGAGCAGATGTTCAACGTTATCAAGCACGAGCAGCATCCGCTTGTCGCGCAGATGGATCACCAGTTGTTCCAGAATGGGGCGGTCGTTGTGCCCCACCCACCCGATTGCCTCTGCCATGGCCGGGGCCATGCCTCCGCTGGTGGGAATGGGCGCCAACGCCACCCAAAAGACGCCGTCGGCAAAGCGATGCTGGTCTGGCTCGGCGTCGTACAACTGTTGGGCGGCCTGAAGGGCCAGGCGCGTTTTGCCGACACCGCCAGGCCCGACCAACGTCAACAAGCGGCAGGCTGGATTGCAGAGCCGCTCGCTGATCTCAGCCAGCGCGTCAGTGCGGCCAACAAACGGGGTGACCTGCGCCGGCAAATTATGGGGTGGACGTGTGGTCTGCGCCGGGGCAATCGGGCGCGGCGTCATCGGCTGAGCATCGCCGGGCGGGCGGGGGGCAGCGGGGGGCGGCAAACGTTTGGTGCGGATGGCCTCAAAAAGCGCCTGTGTCTCTGCATCGGGTGGGGCGCCCAATTCTTCGTCGAGAATGCGCACGCACTCGGCGTACTGTCGTTGCGCGGCGGTATGTTGGCCGGCCCACACGTACAACTGCATCAACTGGCGGTGAACCGCCTCATTGAGCGTATCCAGTTGCAGCCAGCGCCGGGCATAGAGGATGGCCTGGTCAAAATCGCCGTGGCGCTGAAAGGCGTGCGCCAACTTTTCGAGGAGGGCCGCCAGGCGGCGTCGCAGCTCCTCGCGCTGGAAAAACTGCCAATCGTCAAAGGTAGGGCTGTCGGGCAGGCTGAAGCCGGCCATGAAATCGTCGCGGTAGAGGTCGGCGGCGGCGATCCACTGTTCCAGCCCGCTCTGTTCCGGCCCATCAATGGGAGTGCTCAATTCGAGAAACTGCTCGACATCGATCTGCAAGTCCACTTGGGGGTGCAGGCAAACCGTGTCCGCACTGGTGATCAACAGATCTTCGCCCAGCGTTTCGTTGAGCCGGTAGAGCGTGCGCCGCAAGCTGGCGCGCGCCTCGCGTTGGCCGGTTTCGGGCCACAGGAGGGTTGCCAGGGCGTCACGGCTGTGCGGCTGTTTGGTGATTGCCAGGTATGCAAAGAGCGCCAACACCTTGCGCAAACTGACTTCCAATGTGCGGCCATCGCGTAGCAGGCGGGGTGGGCCAAACAGGTAGAGTTCGAGGTGGGCCACGTCCTTCTCCATTTTGGTTGTAGGGCAGTGGGCGCGCCTGTAATCGTATCTGACATTTCTAGAAATTGCAATTTTAATCACGGGATGGGTTGCCGAACCTGTCGGACGCACGGTGGGGAACATCTGGTGAATGGAAAGTGGACGTCCACATGCCGATGTCGATATCCACGCCATCTATGGCGCACCGGTGGAAGGCATCAGCGGCTCTTTCACACAAATGTTGCACGGCTATACCGTAGAAATCCGCACGGCGACGCCAACCGAGGTCCGCAACAAGATCGCGGCGCGGCCGGCCTGGGCGCACTCTTGGGTGCGCGCCGAACATCTGTGGGGTGACCCGGCGGTGACGAAGGCGCTTGTACGTTTTGCGCAGCAGACGCTCGACCAATACCGTCCCGATCCCCAGGAGGCGCACTCTACGTTGCACTGGATCGAGTCGGCGCGGCGCAAGGTCGCCGAGGCCTGGCAAGTCGGTAACGAAGCTTACACGAGCTTTCTCATCGCCACCAACACGTGGGAGCTGCTCTGTGGCCTCTGGCTGGCCAATACCTCACCCATTCCAGCCTCCAAGCTGGCCTATCTGTTGACGCCAACGCTGCCGCGCCTTCCGGCAAACTTTGCCGGAAGCTACGATTTGCTCTGGCGTGGGGACGCTGCATCCCGCGTCCAGGCATACATCGGGCTGAGCGAATGGGTTTGTGCCGAGTTGCACTCGCGATGAGCAAGTTGGACGCATATTGGGACGCATTGGTGGACGTGGCGGGGGCGATGCGGTGGTATGCTGGTCTCAGCACAGCATATTCAAGTACGGTATCTTACTACGGTATCCATGCAGGTAAAGTTCAACGAGTAAAGTTCAAACTATAACCCTATATCGTTTATCACATAGGAGAAAAAACATGATTGCCACAATGATGGACACCGCCGTCGCCACGCAGATGCTGGTCTACCCCTGTCGCATGCGCGTCGCCGATGAGGAGCTGATGGACCTGGGCGACCCCGCCGACCTTGGTGGGGAAGTGCTCGAAGGCTCACCCAAAATTTCCGCCCGCATCGACTTCAGCCAGAACGGCTTTATGGCCGGTATCTTCGAGGCAACAACCGGCAAGGTGCGGATCAACTTCCCCTTCACCGAGCACGCCACCATCATCGAAGGCGAAGTCACCCTGACCGATGAGAGCGGCCAGACCCACACCTTCCGCCCCGGCGACAGCTACTTCATCCAGCAGGGCCAGATCATTATCTGGGATGTCAAGGGACGCCGCGTCCGCAAATCGTTCTATAACTATATGCAGCCGTAGGTAGCCAGCCTCCGGGAGGTGACCAGAGCCAAGCACATAAGCCGAAACTCGCTGGTCACCTCCCGGAGATTTTCTTGTCGGGCTAGAATTTGGGCTGCGGCGTTGCCTGGGCCGGGTCACGGCCACGCAGAAAGTCAAAGTCAGCCCCATCGGGCGCCTGGGTGACATGCTGAAGGTAGAGCCGCCCATAGCCCCGCACATAGGCCGGCGCGGGCGGCTGCCACGCTGCCCGGCGCCGCGCCAGTTCATCCTCGCTCACGTGTAGATCGAGCCGCCGGTTGGCCACATCCAGCTCGATCTCGTCGCCATCCTCCACCAGCGCCAGTGGACCGCCCACCGCGCTCTCCGGCGCGATATGCAGCACAATCGTCCCATAGGCCGTGCCACTCATGCGCGCATCCGAGATGCGCACCATGTCGCGCACGCCCGCCCGCAGCAGCTTCTGCGGGATGGGCAAGATGCCGATTTCGGGCATGCCTGGCCCGCCCACCGGCCCTGAATTTTGCAGCACAAGCACGCTCTCGGGCGTCACCGGCAGGTCGGGGTCGTCGATGCGGGCGCGTACATCCGCAAAGTTCTTGAAGACAACCGCCCTGCCCCGGTGGCGCAACAGCGCCGGTGTGGCCGCCGCTTGTTTGATCACCGCCCCATCCGGCGCCAGGTTGCCGCGCAGGATCGCCAATCCCCCTTCGGGCTGGAGCGGCTCGCCAAGCGGGCGGATTACATCGCGGTCATGCACCTCGGCGGCCTGCGCCATCTCGGCCAGCGTGCGCCCGCTCACCGTCATGGCGTCACCGTGGAGCAGCGGCAACAACTCCTTGAGCACCGCGGGGATGCCGCCGGCAAAGTGCAGGTCTTCCATCTGGTATTGGCCGCTGGGGCGCAGGTTGGCGATCAGCGGCGTGCGCCGGCTGATCTGGTCGAACAGCTCGAGCGGCAGCTCGATACCCAGCCGCCCCGCCATTGCCGGCAGGTGGACGACGGCGTTGGTGCTGCCCCCCAGCGCCGCCAGCAGCGTGATGGCGTTTTCAAACGCGTGGCGGGTGACGAGTGACGATGGGCGGAGGCCGGCCTGCGCCAGCGCAACGATCCGGCGGCCCGTCTGTTCGGCCAGACGCAGGCGGGCGGCGTCGGTGGCCGGGGTGGCGCCGTTGCCGGGCAGCGCAATGCCCAGCGCCTCGGTGAGCGAATTCATGGTCGAGGCCGTACCCATGACCATGCAGTGGCCGCGGCTGCGGAAGACATTCTCCTCGATCTCGCGATAGGTTTCGGCGGAGATGGTCCCCGCCGTATATTCGGCCGTCATGCGGCGGCAGTCGGTGCAGGCGCCCAGCGTCTGTCCGCGCCAGTGGCCGTTGAGCGCCGGCCCGCCTGATAGGTGGATGCAGGGCAGGTCGGCGCTGAACGCGCCCATGAGCGCGGCGGGCGTTGTCTTGTCGCAGCCGGTGAGCAACACCACCCCATCCATGGGGTTGCTGCGGATCATCTCTTCGGTGTCCATGGCCGCCAGGTTGCGGTGGAGCATGGAGGTGGGGCTGAGGAAGATCTCGCCCAGCGAAATGGTGGGGAATTCCAGCGGGAAGCCGCCCGCTTGCCAGACGCCGCGCTTGGCAGCCTCGGCCAGCTCGCGCAGGTGGGCGTGGCAGTTGTTGAACTCGCTATAGGTGTTGCAAATGCCGATCACCGGGCGCGCCAGGTCGGCGTCGTCAAAGCCCATGGCCTTGGCAAAGGCGCGATGGGTGAAGCCGGCCACATGCGGCTCGTTAAAAAAGGCGCGGCTGCGGCTGGCCGGTTGCGCCGCGCTCATTCATCCGCCCCCAGCACGCGGATGCCCAGTTCATTGGCCGTGTCGTGAAAGAGCTTGCTCACAAAGGGCAACTCCTCGGTCTTGTTGCCCTCGGCGATCACGGGGTAGTCGGGGTCGAGCGCCTCCATGCGGCGGAAGAGCGTCTTGAAATCCATCAGCCCTTTGCCGGGGCAGCCATCTTGCAGATGGAGCGTCAGCCGGTTCTCGATCCAGATGTCTTTGGCGTGGCAACTGACAATGTGCTTGCCCACCGTGTCAAAGTGATGGTTGAGCGCCCGCCCCGTATCATAGATATCTTCCAGCGTGATCCAGTTGGCCGAGTCATAGTCGCAGCGCACCCAGCGCGAATCAACCGCATCGAGCACCTCGCGGGCGATCTCGGGCGTCTTGAGCGTAACCAGTTGGTGGCACTCCAGGCTGAGAAAGACGCCGTTGTCTTCGGCGGCCTGGGTGCATTCTTTGAGCGTCTTGATCAGCTGTTGCTTGGCCTGTTCGGTGTAGTTGTAGGGGTGGGGGAACCAGGGGCCATCCGGGTTCATGGAGCCGGGGCCGGTGTCGATGCCGCGCGCGCCCAGCCAGCCGGCCAGCCGCAGCGCCGCCTGCACCGTGCGCACGGCGTCTTTGCGCAGCGTCTCGTCGGGCGTCACCATATTTTGCCAATAGCCGGTGGCCTGATAGAGGCGGATGCCCTCCCCCTCGATTACGTCGCGCGCGCGCTGCGCCTGCGCCTTGGGCGTGGTGTGTGGGTCGTTGGCGCGGAAGCGGGTGAAGATGCCGCTAAAGCCCAGTTCGCGCGCCCGCCGGCACATCTCCGGCGTGAGGTCATTCATATCGGCGGGCAGAAAACAGCCGCTCATGCCAAAACGCATTCTGGTTTCCTTTCGTTGGCGGGTGCTGTCACCGGATTCGGGGAACGGATTGAGCGGATTGTATCCGCGGTCCATCAATCCGTTCCAAGATACCGGGAGCAGATTCGAGAACCCATTACGAAGCCATTCAATCTGCTCCCGAAATTCGTTGTCAGTTTTTTGCGACCATGGCCGCGGGCGTCAGGCCGCGTTCGGCCAGCTCGCGCTGGAAGTCGGTCGGCTCGATCCACGGCGCGGGCGGCGGGTCGGAGAGATGCGGCAGTTCGCGACCGTTGACAATCGTGAGCGTGTTGCGCAGCAATTCCTTGCCCTTGCGCTCGTTCATGTGGACATCGTAAAAGGTAAAGTTACCCCGCTCGATGCGGAAGAGCGCCACATCGGCCAGCGCGCCGGGGCGCAGCGTACCGATTTCCTGTTGCATGCCCAGCACACCGGCAGGGTTGACGGTGGCCGCCGCCACCACATCGGTAAGGCTCATGCCCAGGGCCAGAAACTTGCTCATGCAGGTAGGCAGATCAAAGAGCGGGCCGTGGATGCTGAACTGGTGAATGTCCGACGAGATCACATCGGGCTTGTAGCCGTGGGTCAGCAGCGCTTCCGCGGTCTCGAACGAGAACGACCCCGCGCCATGGCCGATGTCCATCACCACGCCGTTTTCCCACGCCGTGCGCACGCCGTCGAAGAGTTGCCCTTTCGGGTCGACGATGCGCATGGACTGGCCGGTGAAACAGTGGGTCAAGATGTCGCCGGGGCGCAGATAGGGCAGCACCTCGTCCAGCTCGGGCGGCCCCTTGCCGATATGCACCATCATGGGCAACCCCGTGCGCTTGGCGGCTTCTTGACCGCGACGCAGCGGCTCGACGCCCGTGCCGCTGGTGGTGTTGACATCGATGCGCACCTTGACGCCCAACACCAGGTCGCGGTTGAGCTCGATGAGCCGGGTGCAGAGATCGACGTCGCAGTGGTTGAGGTTCGCCAGCTCCCAGGTGGAGGCGGTCAGCCCAATCGACGAGATGTTGAGCAGCGCATAGAGACGGGCGTTGGCCGGCTTGGCGATAAACTCGCGAAAGCCCATGAGGTTGTACGCCCCGGCGGAGCCTACATCGAGCCAGGTGGTGACCCCGCTGCGCGCCGCCACCGGGTCGGCATGGATGCCCCAGCAGGTGACGCTGTGATAGACATGGGTGTGCAGGTCCACCAGGCCGGGCGTGACGATCTGCCCCGTGGCGTCGATCACCCGGTTGGCCGCCGCCGACGGGATGTTGGCCTCGACGGCGGCGATGCGGTTGCGTTTGATCGCCACATCGAGCCGGCCCTGGTGGTGGCCGCCGGGGTCAATGACGTCGCCACCTTTGATTAAGAGATCGAAGTGCATGGCATAGTCCTTCGGTGAGTTGACTTTGTCTACAATCCGACTATTCTAGCGGATCAACGGATTCTATGCAATGCGTGATTTCCCAAACCGGGCGTTCCTGCGGGCCGCGGCCTGCTGTGGCTGATCGTGCAGGCGAGCTATATCTACCGCTTCACCCGCGTCCAGCGCAGCGGGTAAGGAATGCGCATGGCCGGGGTGTCGAGCGCAACGGCGATGCGCCCATAGCACCTCGCCGAGCAGGAGATCGATGCCCGGGTCAAGCATAGCCCGATGGATAACTGGAGCTTGTGACTTTTTTGATGTCTTTAATGTCCTCATTCATCCACCCCAAGAATCGAATCAAAGCCCAGCGCGTGATCTTCGGGCCTAGCCTTAACCCACTCAGCTTGCTTAAAAGTAGATGCCAAATGATAGTAGAAGTGCGTATGCTCCTGCTATCTGTGCATTGCGTCAGCGCGGGCTGTTGGGCGTTTTTATTCTCTGGCTACGACGGTGTCGTACAGCCCGTAATGGGTGAGTCCGGGGTGGCTATCGATGCCGGTGTAGCGGAGTGATGCGTCTTCGTAGCGCCGGAATGCGAAGACAGCCTGGTTCATTTGCTCGGTGTTGAATACCTTGAGCTGTACGAGCAGGTGGAAGTCTTTGACCGTGAGGCCGGTGACGGCCAGGAATAGGTCCGGTTCCAGCTTTGTGATGACATCTTGTAGGGTGTTCTCACGGAAGTCGGTGAGGTACATGAAGGCGGGGATGCGCGTGGCGAACTTGATGAGCTTTTCCTGGACGAGTTTGCGCCGGGACTTGTACTCCTTTTCCTCGTCGCTGAGCTCCTGCTTCTGCGCGGGGGTCAGCTCTTTGTCTTTGGCCTTGTTTTTGAGATCCTTTACCTTCTCGCTCTTGTTGATGATGGTCTCGATGATGTTGTCGCCCAGTGAGCGCCAGCCTTCGATGCGCTCAACTGCGGCCATCGCCTCGGGGTTGTCGAGGATGCGGCGCAGGGTGTCGTTGTCTACGTTGACGAGCAGCGCGCTCTCCCATTTGCGGGCCAGCAGCGTGGCCGAGGTGCCGGCCATGGCGATGTCGAGGATGCCGCCAGCGTCGATCTGCGTCATATTTGCGCCGTCGTAGGCCAGCACGGGCAGGAACGAGACGAGGTCCTTGACGGCGTTCTCTGGGTTCGGCTCGTTGGGCGACAGGCCGATGCCGTACTCGGAGAGCTGGCGCAGGGCGCGGGTGGGCGCAAAGTCGAAGACAAAGCAGACGGGCTTGAGGATCTCCTCCTCGTTGGGGTTGTCGCCGTTGGGGTTTTTGATGGACCAGGGCGACTGTACGCGGAAGGCGGCCTGAAAGTAGGTTTCGGGCGACTTGAGGTTGCGCAGCATGAGGATGGATGACCACTGGGGCACGGTGACGCCGGTGGTGAGCTTGCCGCACGAGAGCGTGATGGTCTTGGTGTCGAAGCCACTGCCGATGGCCTTGCGCACAGGCGGCAACGCATTGAGTCCAATGCCTGCCGTGACGCCGGCGGCGACGACGACCTTGTAGTCATGCCAGAAGGTATTGTGTTTCTCGGCCAGCAGGTTGGCCATGGCGTGACAGGCCGCAACGTTGGGCAGGAACCAGAACGAGTGCTGCAGGTAGGGTAGCAGACGTACATCCGAATAGGGAAAGGGCGGCCGCGTGCCCGTCTTCAGATGTTCGACCGACTTGGGCGTGTACCCGCCGCGGATGATGTCCAGCCACTTCTGCACGTCGTTCTTGTGTTTGAAGTGCGCCTTTGCGCCCGTGCCCGCTGCGTCGAAGAACGCATTGAGGTCAAACTCATCGAACTCGCCGGCGCTGGCGATGGCCAGCAGCTCGTCCGGCATCTGATAGGTCAGCAGGCGCATTTGGGGCAAGGCCCCGTAGGGATTCGGCTGGCTTGGGCGCTCCGTCGCAAACTCCTCCTTGGCGCGCTGTTCGTCGGTGTAGGTCCAGTTGAAGATCTGCTCCTCGATGAACTCGCCCGTGGCCAGCGCCCTGAAGGGCGTGCCGGAGAGGTAGAGGTAGGCCTTGGTCGTGATGGGCAGGAACTCGGCTTCCTTGGCCGAGAGTTCGCTGAGGTCTTCGTTCACGTTGACGAGGCCGCTGCCGTACTCCAGCCTGGTCTCCTTGAGGGCGACCGCCGCCTCCTCACCCTCGAAGAGTTCCTTGGCGGTGTCGCGCCATGCGCCGAAGTGGTATTCGTCGAAGACCACGAGATCCCAGTTTACCGTGTGGAGCCATTCGTTCTTGGGCTTGATGTTCCCCGCCGCATCGCGTCCGAGCAGGTCCTGGAAGGAGCCGAAATAGACAACCGGCTGGCGGGGATTGATCTGCGTCGGATCTCTGTCCGAGTTGCGGGAGAGGTACTGCCACCCGTCGAAATCCACGTGGGATTCGAGGTCTGTCTGCCACGCGTCTTCGACGGCGGGCTTGAAAGTGACCACGAGCACGCGCTTGGCCCCCAGCTTCTTGGCGAGCTGGTAGGTGGTAAAGGTCTTGCCAAAGCGCATCTTTGCGTTCCAGAGGAAGCGCGGGACGGCGTGCATATCCTCCTGCCAGATCGAGTGGAAGTAGGCGTGCGTCTTGTTCACCGCCTCGGCCTGCTCGCGGCGCATGGCGAAGGTCTCGTGATGTATGCCGGTGAACCGCTGGCCGGTGCGCAGTTCGGCGAGCACGGTTTTCAAGTCTGCGACCGTGCAGCGCATCCACTCTAGCTCGACGTTCTCGAAACCCTTCTTGGCGAGTGCCGCGCGCACCTCGTGGTCGGTGAAGAGTGCGCCGTCGTGGCGTTCGGCGCATTCGTCAAGTTCGATGCGGTAGTTCTTGATGGCGGCGGTCCTGAGCTGCTCGGCGACGCGTTGCTTTACGTCGCGTGTGGTTTGGCCCACCTTGAGGAGACCCTTGTGCGCCGTGTCGTCAATTGAGTAGGCGTAGATGCGCGGCCGGGCTTCCGGCTTTGGCGCGAGGATTTCCTCTACGGTCTTCGTCATGAATCCGCTGCTTTCAGAGGCGCGGGTGGCTACGCGCCGTCGGTCCAGGGGTTGACAACCGCAAGGCCGTCAATCAACTCGAAGTCAGGGGTGTTGCGCGTGGCCAACGGCATCCGGTGCGCCAGCGCAATCGCGGCGATCTGGGCGTCCT
>JAHDWG010000126.1 GCA_023384495.1 Caldilineaceae bacterium | reverse complement strand
AGGCTGGGAAGCGGCGGGCTATCCAGTAGAGAGGGGCCAGTAGAAAAGGGCAGCGCATGAGTACACAGACAAGACCGGCCCTGCTACAACGGGAACTGGGGCTGTGGGGCGCGATCATGATGGGCATGGGCTCTATCGTGGGGACGGGCGTCTTTGTGAGCATCGGCATTGCCGCCGGGGTGGCCGGGCCGGCGGTGATCGTGGCGGTGGTGGTGGCGGCGCTGGTGGCAGCCTGCAACGGCTTGAGCAGCGCCCAACTGGCGGCCAGCCATGCCGTCAGTGGCGGAACGTACGAGTATGGCTATCGTTACCTGAACCCCTGGTTGGGCTTTACCGCCGGTTGGATGTTTCTGTTGGCCAAGTCGGCTTCGGCTGCCACGGCGGCGTTGGGTTTTGCCGGCTATCTGATCAACGCCTTTGACGGGGACGGGCAGCGCTGGCTGGTTGGGATTGCACTGGTTGCGGTGGGGGTGCTGACGCTCATTGTGCTCAGCGGCATCCGCCGTTCCAACTTGACCAATATCGTGATCGTTTCGGTCACGTTGGGCGCACTGACCTTCTTTGTGTTGGCCGGTCTGCCGGTGGTTGTGGCCCACGGCGGGGCGAACTTTACTCCCTTCTTCCACAGCCCGGCGGAGAACGATGGCAATCCCTGGCAGGCGCTGCTCCACGCCAGTGCGCTCATGTTTGTTGCCTACACCGGCTACGGGCGCATCGCCACCATGGGCGAGGAGGTGCGCGAACCACGCCGCATCATCCCGCGCGCTATCATCATCACGATGGGTTTGACCATGCTGCTCTACACCGCCGTGGCCGTCGTGGGGATCGGCTCGGTGGGTGCGGCAACGCTCAGTGAAGCGGCCACGCAACAGGCCGCACCGCTGGTGACGGCGGCGCGCAGCTTTGCCTTCCCGGGCAGCGCCCAAATCCTGGCGATTGGCGCTATCACGGCCATGTTGGGCGTGTTGCTCAATCTGCTGCTCGGTTTGTCACGCGTCTTGTTGGCCATGGGCCGGCGGGGGGACATGCCGCGCATTTTGGGTCGCCTCAATGCGGCGGGCGCCACGCCAACCGCGGCGGTGATCGTGGTCGGCGTCGCCATTGCCGGGCTGGCGCTCATCGGCAACGTGCGGACAACCTGGTCGTTTAGCGCCTTTACCGTGCTGATCTACTATGCGCTCACCAACCTGGCGGCGCTCCGTCTGCCGCCCGCCGAGCGGCTCTATCCACGTTGGATCGCCTGGACCGGCCTGGTTGCCTGTCTCTTTCTGGCCTTTTGGGTGGATTGGCAGATCTGGCTGGTGGGTCTGGGCCTGATCATTGTAGGGCTGTTCTGGCATCTGGCAGCGCAGCGGCTGGCGAGGGAGTGAAGGGATCATATGATTGCCTCACATGCTACACCGCCACTGGCCTCCCGCCTTCCGCCGCCGAGCGGAACATGGCGTCGATCAGCTCCACCGAGCGCGCCGCCACCTCGCCGGGCGAATCGTTCGACCCCTGGCCCTGGATCAACTGGACAAAGCGCACCGGCGGCGTGTCGCAGTCGTAGGCGCCGGCGTTAGCGGCGATCTTCAGGTCGAGGATGCGCCCGTCGTGGCGACGCAACTCGACTCGTTCGCGCTCCACATCGACGAGCAAGACGCCTTCGTCGCCAAAGATGCGCACATCGACTTGAAACTTCGAGCCGTCGGGCAACGTGGCGGCGCCGGAGACAGTACCCAGCGCGCCATTGGTAAAAGTGACGGATGCTGCATTGTAGAGATCGACCTCGGCGTTGGGGCGCGTCATCCGGCAAGCGACCTCTTGAGCGCGCAGGCCCGTCAGCCAGAACATGAGCGCCGACGAGTGGGTGACCTGGCCGTGGGCATAGCCGCCGCCCTGTTCGGGCGCCTGCCAGGTGCGCGGGTCGGGCGCGGCGATGGTGGGGGCCTGCTCGGATGGTGGTTCGCCAGCGCCGGCAAAGAGGCTCTTGGTGGGTGAGGCCATGTGGCAGAGCACGTACTCAATGTTGCCGACCACACCGTCGTCCATCAGCCGTTTCGCCTCTTGCACAAAGGGTTTGTAGTGCCAGCCATAGGGCACGAGGATCTGCAAATTCCTGGCCTGCGCCAGGTTGACTAACTCCCAGGCTTGACCGGCGTTGAGCGTCATTGGCTTCTCGACCATGACATGGCAGCCCGCTTCCAACGCGGCTTTGGCATGTTCGTAATGCAGGTGATGGGGCGAGGTGACGACCACACCGTCGAGCTCTTGCGCCAGCAGTTCGCGATAATCCTCCGAGGCAAACGAAAAGCCAAAATTCTCCTTCACCGTCTGCAACATGGTCTGGCCCAGGCGGCAGACGCCCACCAGTTCTACATCCGGTTGTTTGGCCAGGATGGGCATATGGTTCCACGTGGCCCACCACCCGGCGCCGATAAAGCCGAGGCGTACTTTTTTGCTCATGGTTCCTCCACCGTATAGCGATCAACCAGCTTTTGAAGATCATGGGCTTTCGCGACCAACTCGTCGCTCTCAAATTTGGTAACCGACAGGAGTAGTGGCAATTGGGGATACAATCGGGGCAGCTTCAGCCACTCCACCACCTGCTGACGAATCCACTTGTTGTAGGCCAGCGGATAGGTGCGCCGGCTAATGAAGAGCGCCTGCAAAAACTCCTGAAACGCCTTGTAGAGCCGGTCAAAGGCCTGAAAGTAGAGAGTGCGCCCGACATAAAACGGGACGTGTTCCAAGTCGTACAGGCAGGCGTTGCGCACCATGACCAGGCGCTCCCGGCGCAGATCATCGGCATAATAGGGAAGCCAACGCGCCTTGAGTTGGGCAAGCGCCGCCCCACCTTCCCACAAGCGGTGGCTATAGGCGAGCAGATTACCGATCTCGATCTCAAAACTGTCCGGCCCGCCGCCATCATCCCAAGCATGGGCGACAAACTACCCGTCCACCAGGTCGAGATGGATATTGGTAAAGCGCCCGGCCTGTTGTAGCTGCGACAAGAGATCGTCGGCGGCGCGGTGGCTCTGCCACTGCTGTTCCAGTTGCATCCGCTCGTCCTGAGACATGGCCGGCGAGACGAGCACAGCCATGTCGAGGTCGCTGTCGGGCGTGGCCTGTCCACGCGCCACGGAATTCACCAACAAGATGGCTTCAACTTGCGGTTTTCCCACAAAAAAGTCGCAGATGGCCTCAGCGGCGCGCTCGTGCGTTGGGGTAGGGTACAAGCTACTCATGGCTGCTGAGGCAATCGATAGGTGAGCAAGCCATCCTGCCGGGCAGTTTCCAGCACACCATACTGCACCAGCCGCTCCAGGTGCCCGGCCAGCGGATGCACGAGGTAGATGCCGGCGCTTTCTGGCCATTCGCCCAGGCTGGTGTTGAGTGCGTCGATGATGGTGCGCATGGTGCGCGGCTCACCATCGGCCAAGAGAGCCAGCAGGGCATCATCCACCCGATCCACATAGGCGCGGCTCTCAGCAAGGAAGGCATCGATCTCGGCGCCCCGGTAGATGGGGTAATGGCAGGTGAGCATGAGGTCGGCCTTCATGCCGGCGAAGCGCTGCATGGTCGCCACATAGCTGTCCACGTAGCGATAGGTGGGTGGGAAGGCCGGTTTGCCGTTTTTGAAGAGTACGGCGTTGAAGAGCGTGGCGTCGCAGAGGACCAGCGTGCGGCTGCGCGGGTCCCAGACGGTCAGGTGGCCGCGGCTGTGACCGGGCGTGTGGAGCACTTCCACCTGCCAATCCGCGCCCAGGCGGATGGTCTCGCCGCCGCTGAGCGTCACATCGACTGGGATGTGGCGCGAGTTTTCACGGATGTACTGCTTGCTCTTGTCGGTCTCGTCGATGGCGTGGTCGGCGGCGAACTCGCCGTAGCGGTCGCGGATCATCACCTCGACATCCTCGATCATGGGCTGGTCGAGCTCGTGGCAGAGGAAGAGGGCCTGCGGTGCGATCTCCTTCATTGAGGCGTTGCCGGCGCTGTGGTCGAAGTCGGCGTGGCTGGTCAACACATAGCGCACCTGGCCCGGCGCCAGGCCGATCTCATTGAGATAGGGGAGAATATAGTCGCGCGGCATGTTATCCATGCCCGTGTCGATGAGCAGTGCGCACTCATCCCCCACCAGCAGATGCAGGGCGATAAAGCGCTCGCCCAACGGCGCTTCGATGCGATGGATGCCGGGTGCAACTTGCATCGGGTGTCTCCTATCTTCCCAAATTGATGCTGATATGTGGTGAGCAAATGGGTGCAGGCAAAACACTGTCAACGGATATGGCAGTCAGAATCCGTTCCACCGGCAATCGCTGGGAGCGGATGGTCCAGATTGCTATCCGTTCAATCCGTTCTCAGAATCCGTTGACAGAAGGAACTACGGCGCCACCTTCGCCAGCGCCTTCAATCCGTCGAGGTCATCCACATCTTTGGCCATCCGCGGCGTAAAGACCGAGTTGCGGAACGAGACCGGCGTCACCAAGGGCGCAAATTCGATCCGGCTAGTATGGCCAGCCAGGTGAGCGAGACCCATAGCTCCAACGAGTCGATGTCGGGCGGCTCGGTATTGGTAAAGTGGTCGGAGCGGTAGAGGCCGGCAAAGCCCAGATCTTCGACGGCGCGCGATGCACTGGAAGCGAGGCCAGTTGAGGCCGTTCTGGCCTTCGAACATGATAGCAATACCCACAGAAACTCCTATCTTGGTTCGGGTGGCTGGTCACCCAGCAGGCAGGTTGGGAACGGGTTGGATGCAGCCGATGCTACAGGGCGACTTGATAACCATCGGTGTCCACGGCATGCTGGAAGCGTTCAGTGTCCAGTGTCAAACCAAAACCCGGTAGATTGGGCGTCACCACATAGCCTTCATGAATGCTGTAGCCCGAGGTGTCAATGCCTGGCGCGGCTGCCTCGTCCCACTCGGCAAAGGCAAAGCGTTCGATTGCAGCCGAAAGGTGGCAAGCCGCATAGTTGCCATAGAAGCCGCCATAGTGATGCGGCGCAGTGACGACGCCCCAGCCATCCAAACGCTCCCCCAAGTGTAGCCAGGGGGTAAAGCCATAGCTAAACACGTCGTATTGGATGACATCGACCATGCCCGATTGCGCCCATTCGAGCAACGATGGTGACGCCTGGCCCTCACCGTCGGCGATCAAGACAGGAAGCTGATTGGCCTGCAACCAGGTCTTGAGATCTTCGTAGAGGACTCGGTCTTCGTGAAAGGCCTCCTCCATCCAAAAGATGCGGCAATCGGCTGTTTCGGCCAGCACCTGTTTGGTAAGGTTTAGATTATAGCCATTGTTGGCGTCGAGCATGATCGTCGCCTGCGGCCCCACGGCATTGCGCACAGCGTGAATGACGGTAATATCGCGGCGCGTCCCTGCCTCCAACGGCATGTGGCGAGCGCCGCGGCCAACCTTGATCTTGAAGGCGCGATGGCCGCGCGCATAGCCTTCACGCGCTTCAGCCGCGATCAGCGCCGCGGCTTCGTCATCATCCGTCAGGTGCAGATCGTCGATGTAAAGCGATGTATCGTAACAGGGCGTCCGCAAGGGGGCCTCGACAGGCTGGCCGCTGGCCGCTGCAACAAGTTCGTAGACAGGCTGACCGGCGCGCTGGCCGACCAAGTCCCACAGCGGGTAATCAAAGGGCAGTCCTCGTTCGGTAGCGCCCTGCTGAGGGGAAAACAATTCCCCCAACTGGGCGCCCAAGATTGACCGGGCCTGCCCGATGGTGGCGACGCTGCGACCAAAGCCGGTGGCCCCGTCCTCGGTTGTAAGGCGAACAATGGGCGTGCGGACGGTAACCCCGTGTTCACCGAGCCGGGCATTGCAGCCGGCGTGACGAGGACGCTTCCCTATCAGCAGCGCCCCTTCAATTTTGACAATGCGAGCATGTTCACGGGCATTTTCGATCATACACAGTTATACCGTATTTCTCTGTTCAACCGGTTCTCGTGTAAGAATGGATTATCGTTATCCTTTAAGCCCCTGCGTCGCGATCCCTTCGATGATATAGCGCTGCAAGAAGAGATAGAGCACAAAGATGGGCAGCATCACCAGCACCGACGCCGTGGTGTAGAGATGATACTCGACGAAGAATTGCCCCACATACTCCACCAGGCCCACCGTCACCGGATACATCTCAGTGCGCTGCGCCACCACCAGCGGCCAGATGAGATCATCATACTTGAAGATGAAGACGATGATCGCCAACGCCGCCACGTTGTGACGGGTGAGCGGCATGACGATGCGCGAGAAGATGCCAAACTCGCTGGCGCCGTCGATGCGGGCGGCGTCGAGCAGGTCGTTAGGTACGCTAAACATTGCCTGCCGCATGAGAAAGACGCCAAACGGGAAGATCACCCACGGCAGAATCATGCCCCAATAGGTGTTGACCATGGGGATGCGCAGCCAATCTTGCAGCCGCAGCAACATGTTGAAGAGGGGCAACAGATAAGTCACAAAGGGCACCATCGATGCCGCCAGCAAAAACCAGAAGATCATGTTACCCAGCCGCGAGGCGTCTTTGACAATGACATAACCAAGCAGCGAGCTGGTAAAAACCACCACCACCGTGGTGCCGCCTGAGTAGATAAAGGAGTTGAGAAAGTAGCGGGCAAATTTGGCGTCCCAAACCAACGGGTAATTGGCCAGGGTAAATTCTTGCGGCCACCAGGTGGGTGGGATGGCGCGCAGCTCGGCGGAGGTCTTGAGCGAAGCGGTCACTACCCAATAGAAGGGGACAAAGAAGATCACCGCCGCCAGCACCAAAACAGTGTACAGGGCAATCCGCGCTACGATGTGTTGCAGGCGCGCGCCACTGATAGGGTGTGCAACCGCACGCTGTGGTGCATCAAGTTGGGTTGTGCTCTCCATACCATGCTCCCAACCACAATGGTTCTCGGCTACAATCGACATTAGGCTAGCGCCACAGTGAACCGTGGGGTGCGACACACTCAGTTGCCACGCGCACGCGGTTCATGGTTTCGACGTGACCGGCGTCACTGGCCAGCCTGTTCCTCTGCCCATGCCTTGAGGGGGATCTCCTCGTCGCTGGGCCGCCAGTAGCGCGACACCGGGTGAACAAGCGGGTCCTCGCCGTTGTAGAGTGTGCTGCCTGTGCCCAGTTCGCCCAGCAATTGCAGTTGAACGGGCGTGCATCCTTCCAATACCGACGGCTCCTGATGGTCATAGTCCGACGGGCGAATCCACCGGTGGTTGTAGCCGTAGTAAAGACATTTGCGCGCGTGGCTCGCCAGATTGGGCGTCACCGCGTGGAGCAGCGCCGTGCGCCAGACCAGGGCCGCGCCAGGGCGCACATTGACCTCGACGATGTCCGCCGGGTCGACGATGTAGTTGCCGTCGCCATCCTTCTGCCGGCGACGATGGCTGCCGCGCACCACGCAGATGGCGCCGCTGTTGTGCTGGGTGAGATCGGTCAGGTAGTAGCCGACCTTCATCTCCATCAAGGGGATTACCCCGTCCACCGTCGGCCAGCCAAAGTTGGGCGCATCCGAGTGCCAGGGGAAGAAGCTGTCTTTGGCGCCAAGCCCCTTTTGGGTGTCCTCGGGGCGCATGGGCGGGCGCACGTCCATGTGCGACGTGCGGATCTGGATGTTATAGCCCATCACGTCGACCACGAGGGGCAAGATCTTGGGGTGGTCAATCATCGCCCGGAAGCGGGGATGGATGGCGACAATGTTGCGGATCTGGAAAGGGTCGTGCTGCCCCAGACCGCGCTCTTTGCGATATTTGGCGTAGAGTTCATCGACGACGTCGATGAGTTCTTCGACCTCGGCGGGCGAGAGTGCATCCTCCATTAAAAAGAAGCCATCCTCGTCAAACTGGCGTTGTTGTTCGGCTGTGATGGCAAGCGGGCGGCTCATCGCGCTGCTGCCATGTAGCGTAGCTGTCTGCATCTGTTGCTCCTCATTCTGACCGGTTTGCCCGGGCGGGGTGGATAGGATCAATCCACTCGGTAGCTGATTCTTCGATGACCGGAATGTCCAGGTTCACCACCACCGGTTCCTGGTCGCTGCGCACGAGCACGCAATGAAGTTCCTCGTCGGGCAGGGCGTTGATCTCCTGGTGGGGCACAAAGGGGGGCACATAGATAAAATCACCCGGCCCGGCCTCGGCCACATATTCCAGCCGCTCGCCCCAGCGCATGCGCGCCCGGCCCTTGACCACGTAGATCACGCTCTCGAGCTCGCCGTGATGGTGTGCGCCGGTCTTGGCGTCGGGATGGATGGTGACCGCGCCGGCCCAGAGCTTGTTGGCCCCCGCCGTCGCCCGGTTGATGGCCGCAGCGCGCGTCATGCCCGGCGTCTGTGGCGTGTTGAAGTCGAGCGCGTCGCCCTTGATCACGCGCACCCCGTGTTCGCGCCAGTTGGATTCAATACTCATACGTTGCCCGGATAAACCGATATTGCCCATAGCCCACCCCCACCATGATTACAAAGTAGATGGCGGCCATGGCGCTGCCATAGCCTTCGTTGTTGTAGGCGATGGCCGTGTTGAAGATGTGAAAGGCCATGAGATTGGTGGCAAAGTTGGGGCCGCCGCGGCTGCCGCTGCCCGCCTCCGCCGTCATGACATAGACCTCGGTAAAGGCGAGAAAGGCGCTCAGGGTGGTGACGATGACGACAAAGGCCAGGGTCGGCATGAGCAGCGGCACGGTAATATGCCAGAAACGCCGCCAGCCGTTGGCCCCGTCCACCTGCGCTGCCTCGTAATAGATGGCCGGTATCGCCTGCAGGCCGGCCAGGAAGAGCACCATGGCGTAGCCCGCCTCCTTCCACATGCGCAAGATGGCGATGGAACGCAGCGCCCATTCGCTCGTCGTCAGCCAGCGAATGGGGCTGATGCCAAATTCACCCAAGATGACATTGAGCAGCCCCTGACGGCCCGGCAGATAGATATAGCGCCAGACCAGGGCAATCGCCACCAGCGGCACCACATAGGCGGTGAAGAACGAGACCGTGAAGATGCCCCGTAGCGTCAGGTTGCGGATCGAGTTGACGGCCAGCGCCAGCAGCAACCCCAGGATCGTCACCCCCGGCACTACCATAAAGGCAAAGTTGAAGGTGACGCGCAGTGACTTCCAGAAGATCTCATCGCCAAGAAGCTTGCGGTAATTCTCCAGCCCGGTGTAGGTGTAGATGCCGGGCCGCTTGTCAAAGACGCTCCAGTAGAACATCTCCACAATTGGGAACCACATCAGCCCCACAATGAAGAGCAGTGATAGCGCCAGCACTACACGCCCCATGGTATGTTTGGGTAGCCAGGATTCGGTGTACATAATGGTTAATGGTTAATGCTCAATGGTTAATAGAACTCTCGCTTTCACTCGCTGGCTCCATGACCGGTTGCATACTAACCGTTAATCATTAACCATTGAGCATTAACCATTGAGCATTTTGTGTTAGCCTGCTGCCGTCAACCATTGCGGGTTGGCGGCGTAGTCGGCGCCGGTCAGGATGCTCCACTGCGGATTGGCCTGCAGATAGGCCGTGCCCGCCTCTTCGGCGCGCAAGAGCACGGCGGCAATATCCTCGCCTTCGTCGCGAATCGACGGCAAAATGCGATTGTTGATGTCCACCAGTTCGATGGGCCAGAAACCCGGGTCGACGCTGTTTTCGGGCCGATTTTTGACGGCGATGGCCGCCCAGCGAGGGCCCGACTCGGCCGAGAAGTTGGGGTCGTCCCACATGCTCTTTAGGCTGGGCTGGATGCCGCGCAGCTTGCAATACTTGGCCAGATAGGCTGGACTCACCAAATAACGGAAGAACTTGATCGACGCGTCCAGGTGCTCATCCTTTTGGGTGGTCAAGGTAAAGCCCACATCGGGCCCACGCCGCCCATAGACGGGCGCACCGCTCATGACGGGTGGAATCTTCAGCCCCCAGTCCACATCGGGATATTGGGTGTCCATAAAGCCATTGAACCAGGTCCAGTTATAGAGCGTGACGGCCCGGCCATTGCCAAACCGGTCGCGCGAGTTGAACCCTTCTTCGATGCTGTCCAGTTGGTGGACCTTGTACAGGTCCATAATAAATTCCCACGCCTTGATGCCTGTCTCGTCGGCGTGCGTGACACTTTCTTTGGTGGGGAAGAAGTTGCCGTCAATCGGCCCGCCAATTTGATAGCGCAGGTCCTCGTACATGGAAAACTCGTTGGCGTAGAAGCTCAAGCCCGAGACTTCGAGCGTGTCCCCATCCCACTGGGTGACATCTTTGGCCCAAATGATAAAGTCGTCCCACTGATCAGGGATGTCGTCGGGGGTGTAGCCCAACTCATCGAGGAGGCCGGCGTTGTAGTAGAGCGCGCTGGCAAAAACACCATTGGGCAAACCGTAATAACGGGCGTCGTCCACCCCGTGGGGGATGCGATAGAGTTCGGCGGTCAGCTCGCCCATCTCCTCGCGCACGTTGAGCACCTCGTCGGGGATCGGCAACAGGACGTTCTCTTTGGTCAGCGTGTCGAGGAAGGTTTCGTCGATCGAGGAGACATCGGGCGAGTTACCGGCGGCCTTGGCCGTGAGCAGCTTTTGTTGGATCTCGCTTTCGGGCACAAACTGCATCTCAACCTTGATGGTGGGGTTGTCCGCCTCAAAGTCCGGGATCGCCTCGTTCTCGGTCATGCGGTTGATCGTGCTGCGGTCGGTGAACCAGGCAAGGATCGTGGTTGTGGCCTGGCCGGCAGGCGCCTCGCCCCCCGTTGGCGCCGCTGCCGGCGCACACGCCGCCAAAAGCGCCGCTGCGCTCACGCTGCCGCTGAGGGCCAAAAACTGCCGCCTGCTCAACTGATGTCTGGCAATCATGGTGCACTCCTCCGTGTGTCTATAGCGCCCGAGTCTGTGGGCAGTCTCATTAGGTTGACATTCGGTTTGCTGGATCTGACCTCTGGGGACCTATGATAGACCTGCAATCCCTATCATAACCGTTTTGCGCCGACATCGCAACTGTAAAAAAGGGGCCTATCCCATGAATTCACTCCGGCGTATTCCCCGATATAACCGACGAGCCTCAAATTCGTACCCCAATTCGTAATCGCAAACCGAACTTACGTTTGAATCGTAGCGCGCGGGGTTGCCACCGAGGCCAAACCTTATGGTATGATGCGCCCCAACGGGAAACCACCCATCTACCTACTCACTGCTCGCACCACCAGTCGGTTTGCACGTTACTTTGTTCCGACTTACGCAAGCCTTCACCGAAGGTTTGTTCGTTGACCGACTTGTTTCTCCTGACAAGCATCAGGCGCTGCGTAAGTCATGTTTGTTACAGACGCCCTATGCATAGCTTGACACCCCGCTTCATCCTAGAACGGTTGGCTGATGGGCAGCACAGAGGGCAGTTCGCCGCCATCGTGCTCTTTGTCGACACATCCGGCTTCACCCCCTTGACCTCTCAGCTCATGGCGCACGGCGCTGAGGGGGCGGAAGTTTTGGCGGATATTCTGTTATCTGTGTTTGGCCCACTGATCCAAAGTGTTTACGAGCAGGGAGGATTCATCGCCGGTTTCGCCGGCGACGCGTTCAAGGCAATCTTCCCTTTGGAGCAGCCCGACGCCCCCCTGCGGGCGCTGGCCGCGGCGCAGCAGATCCGCCGCCACCTGGCTGCGCACCCAAGCCACCCCACCCCCTACGGTGACTTTGACTTTGCCGTGCGCACCAGCATGGCCGATGATTTGGTAGACTGGGCCATCTGGTCGCATACGGGCAGCGCCCCTGTCACACAATCCCATGTGTACAGCTTTTTTGGGCCAGCGATTGACCAGGCTGTACAGGGCGATGCGCTTGCCGAAGCCGGAGACATGGTGATCACGCGCGCCGTCGCCGACCGGCTCCGGGCCCAATGGCCCGGCGTATTGGCGACAGACGCGATCGTTGCCCAGGGAACCGAAATCGGCGACTATCTGCGCGTCCAGGTCCTGAGTGGCCCACTCCCAGCCCCCCAGCCGCTCGCTGATCCCGCTCCGCTCGCCGGCGCCGACCGCTTCTTCCCCGCTGATCTGTTGGAGGCCACGACGCAAGGCGAATTTCGACGGGTCGTTTCGGTCTTTCTCAGCATACAGGAGTTGAGCGCGCCACACACAGCCGACACGGTGATGCCCCTTTTCTTCCGCCTGTTGCACCAATACGGCGGCTATCTGTGTCGGGTCGGGCGTGTCGGGGCCAGCGATCGGGGAAATACGTTCTTGCTCTTCTGGGGCGCGCCCACCAGCCATGAGAACGACCTGCAACGGGCGCTCGACTTTTTGCTCGAGCTGCGCGACCAGGTCGGACTTCCTATGCGGGTGGGCGTCACCTCGGGGGTGGGCTATGCAGGCTTTATTGGCGCGCCCAATCGCGAGGAGTACACCTGTTATGGCATCAGCGTCAATCTAGCGGCTCGCCAGATGGTGAGGGCAGGTTGGGGGGAGATCTGGCTCGACGCCGAAACGGCGCGGTTTGCAAGCGGCTTTACGGTCACCCAGGGCGGCGCCTATCGCTTCAAGGGTTTCGATGCGGACCAGTCTGTCTTCATCCTGCGTGGCCGTAGCGAGCAGATGGAGACGACCGCCTATCAGCACGCGATGATTGGCCGAGGGCAAGAACTGGCGCAACTACGAGCCGCCGCCCAACCCCTGTTGGCGGGGCGTTGTGGCGGGATGGTGATCGTGGTGGGAGAGGCCGGCATCGGCAAGAGTCGCCTGCTCTATGAATTGCGCCAGCAGCTCACCGCGCCAGATGCGCCCGCGCCGATACAGTGGTTCCACTGCCCCGCGGACGAAATCTTGCGTCGCTCGCTCAACCCGTTTCGCCACCTTCTGCGCAACTACTTCCGCCAAACGCGCACACAGACGGAATCTGTCAATCGCACCCAGTTTGACCGGAGCTTCAACGCGCTGGTCGATCAGACTAGCGATGAACTGCTCCGGCACGAGCTAGTCCGTACACGGCCCTTCCTGGCCGCGCTGGTCGACCTGTTTTGGTCGGATTCGATCTATTTTCAGGTTGACCCCGCATTGCGTTTTGAGAACACAGTGAGGGCGCTCAAGACTTTCTTCTTGGCCGAGAGCCGCCGTCAGCCTCTCGCCATCGAGATCGAAGACCTACACTGGCTCGATGGCGACTCGCAGCATTTCTTGCACCGTTTGCTGCGCGATACGGCAGCCGAGCCATTCATGGTCATCGCCACCAGTCGGGAGGCGCCGGCGGTTGGTTCGTTTGCCGACGCCGTCCAGCCGCAGCAAATCACACTGGGTCCGCTGGGGCCAGGCGCGATGGAGCAATTGGCCGAGCAGCGGCTGGCGCGCCCCGCGGCCCCCGCTCTGATCGAGTTGTTGCAGACACAGAGCGAGGGGAATCCTTTCTTTGCTGAACAGATATTACTTTATCTGCAAGAACAAGGCCAACTCATCGAGACTGTGGCAGGGGCGGCGCCGGCGGCCACGGCCATGCAACTGCCCGCCGCCGTACAAACGATCCTGGTAGCCCGCCTGGATCGTTTGGCGCAGGTGGTGAAGGAGGTTGTACAGACGGCGGCGGTGTTGGGCCGCGAGTTTGAGGTCCAGGTGCTTTCACACATGTTGAGTGACGCAGACGCAGCGCCGTCACATTTCAACGACAACCTGAAGAGCGCCGAGGGAGAGGCCATCTGGTCAGCCTTGAGCGAATTGCGCTATCTCTTTCGCCATACCCTTCTGCGCGAGGCTGCATACGAAATGCAACTACGGGCGCGCCTGCGCAGCCTGCACCGTCTGGCGGGCGACTCGATTGCTGAGGTCTATCAGGCCGATCTCGCGCCCCACTATGCAGAATTGGCGCATCACTATCACCAGGCCGATGCGCCCGAACTGGAACGCTGCTATGCCCGGCTGGCTGGCGAGCGCGCCGCCGAACAATTTTCCAATGACAAGGCGATTGCGCACCTGGGGCGGGCGCTTGAATTAACCCCCATCAACGATGTCATCGGTCGCTTCGAACTACTGGCGACGCGTCTGCGTGTTCTTCAGGTGCAGGGCGATCGCGCCGCGCAAGAAGCCGATCTGCAGATGATGGCCGCCCTTGCCGATGCGCTGGCCGACCCGATACGTCAGGCCGCGGCAGCCCTCGCCCGCGCCGAGTTTGCCGAGAACACAAGCGACTACCCGGCGGCGATTGCGGCGGCGGAGTCGGCGCTAGCCTTTGCTGATGTTGCGGATGACGACCTGCGGCGCGTCCAGGCCCATCAACACTTGGGGCGTGCGCTGTGGCGACAGGGCCAATACCAGGCCGCCGAGCCCCACATCGACACGGCGCTGCAACTGGCGCGCAGCCACAACTGGCGTGAACAAGAGGCCGACGCCTTGGTGATCCTGGGCATCTTGCGCTGGTTTATGGGCGACTACGAGCAGGCGCAGGCGTTCTATGAACAGACATTGCCCATCTATGCTGAAATAGGTAAGCCGCTTTTTCAGGGGCCGGTGCTGCAAAACCTGGGGCTGATCCAACAAAGCCGAGGGGATCACACAGGCGCGCTGGTCAATCTGCAACGTGCGCTGGCGCTCTATCAGGAGATGGGTGACCGGCTGCGCCAGGCAATTGCGTTGAGCAACTTGGGTATCTCATACCAGCGAATGGGCGATTATCTGCGCGCCACCAACACCCAGCAGCAAGCACTGCGGCTATTTCACGAACTCTCGGACCGCTTTGGCATGATGATTGCCCACGCCAATCTGGGCGCGATTGCGCTGGAGTTTGATGATTTTGGTGAGGCGCGCCGCGAGTTCACCACGGCGTTGGACTATTGCCGCGCCATTGGCAGCCGTGGCTACGACAGCCTGGCGCTGGCGATCCTGGCTGAGATCGATCTCGAAGAGGGCATGGTCGATCAGGTCTATGAGCGGATCCAGGCAGCGCTGACCATTGCCCAAGAAGTGGGCCACCGCGACAATCAGGGCAAGATTTTGCTCAAGTTGGGGCGAGCCGCATACCGGCTGGGCCGCTTTGCCGATGCGCGCGCCGCCTATGAAGAGGCGCTTACCATTCGGCGCGCCTTGGGGCAAGCGACGCAGGCAATGGAAGTGTTGGCCGGGCTGGCCGATGTGGCGTTGGCCGAAGGGGATGTTGCGGGCGCTCTCGCCCAGGTCGATGTCATCCTGCCGGCTTTGGCGGACGGAGGATTGGAGGCGCTTACTACGCCCTATCAGATCGATCACACCTGCTTTACGGTCTTGCGTGCGGCGAATGATGGGCGGGCAGGCGCTGTCTTGGCCGATGCAGTCAACCGGCTGTACGCGCGCGCGGCGTTGATGGAGGATGCTGAGTTGCGTCACAAGTATCTGCATCAGGTGGCGGCCCACCGCGCCTTGCTGGCTGCCTATTACTTTCTTGACAACCCAGTTGTGTGACGATTGGTGCTCTTACCACCTGTCGATCTGCAAAGTCACTCTGTCTAAGATGCACTATGCAGAGAGGAACAGGGCGTGATTGGCGAGTTTGAGTGATTGCAGCGGATGTGGGCCGCCCCGGCAAAGCCATAGGCGACCCACAGGTGTAATTTGACAAAGGTCGCTAACGCCCGGCCACCATGGGCAAGAGGAGCGGGCAAGGGCCAAATTGCGCCGTGACATTGAGGTCTTGCGTTACCTCGATTGCGACGGGGTTATCGGCGCCGGTCAGGTGGCCCTGCCAACCCTGAAAGCAATACGCCTGGTCAGGCATGGCCGCCAACACAACAACATCCCCTGTTTTATAAGGGCCATCGGGGGCGAGAATGGCCTTGCCTGCGCCGCTGACCGCCACCGTAACTACATGTGCAGCGCTGGTGGGCAACGGAGCAAAGGTGGCCGTTACCTCAACATTGCCGGTGAGTGTCAGCGTGATTGGGTTTTCTAGCCCGGCGAATGCGCCATCCCAGCCGGCAAAGCGCCAACCGGCTTCCGGTTCTGCGGTTACGGTGACCGTTTGGCCGTTGTGATAAGGCGGCTGTGCATCGGTCATCACGACGCCGGCGCCGGCCACATGAACGACCAATGTGGGCTGCGGCTGTAACATGTCTTCAGGCGGCGTTGCCTCCGTCGTAAAAGTCGCGGTGATGGATGTATCGCCGGTGATGACAAATGTGTGTAGGTTGGCGGTGGGATCGACATTTTCATTCCATCCCTTGAAATGCCACCCGATCACCGGCTGCGCAGTTAAGGTGATCGCCTGGCCCAGATAGTAGGGGGGGGATGGGGTGGCCTGTACATCGCCCAGGCCAATCACGTGCACGTCCAGGCGCGCGGTGGATAGCGAAGCCTCGGGCACAAACGTGGCCGTGATGGCTGCGTTGCCCGCAATCGCGAAGGTCTGCGGGCTGGCGCTTCCGTCGGTTGCCCCGCTCCAACCGGCAAAACGCCAGCCGCTCTGTGGGACGACAGAGAGGGTCACCGGCTGATCGACCTCGTAGGGGCCAGCAGGCTCGGCCAGTACCTCTCCTTCCCCTTGCACGTTTACGGTCAAACTCAGTGGCGGCGAAGCGACGTCGGGCAGGAATCGGGCGGCCAATACCGTATCGGTGAGGATCGTCATCACATAGGGATTGCCGGCGGCCTTTACGCGCCCTTCCCACCCATCAAAATGCCATCCATCGGCGGCGATCGCGGTGATCGTGATGGCCTGCCCTGCCGTGAAGGGGCCATTGGGGGTCGTCATCACTGCGCCATGCCCATCAATCGCGACCATCAAGTTAATGGGGGGCAAGTTGATGGCGGGCGGCTCCTCTTCCAGGGCAAAAACGGCAATGACGTAGGTATCCTCAAGCAGCGTGTGTTGGCGCGGGTTCTCCCAACCGCCGATATCCCCGCTCCACCGCACAAAGCGCCACCCCGCATCGGGGACAGCGGTGAGGGTGGCGACCTGGCCATCGGCGAAGGGGCCAGCGGGCGTAGTTTCAATGCGACCGCCGCCGACCACATCGGTCGAGATATCGTAGGGGCCCAGCACAGATTTCAGGGAAAAGGTTGCGGTAAGGTGAGCTGGCCCATCGATCGAAAAGGTGATAGGGTTCTGATTGCCGCTGAGCACGCCGCTCCAGTGGTCAAACTGATACCCTGGGGCGGGGTCCGCTTTGGCGATAATAATATCATTGCTGGTATAGGGCCCACTAGGGCTAAGCTCGATCGCGCCATATCCATCAAAATGGAGCTGGATGGGATAGGCCGAGGCTGCGGTCTGCGTCGTTTGTTCGCTCACGGCGCGGCCGGTCATCACGTGGGTGTAAGGTGCGGCGGCCCCAATTGCCACTGGGGGCAAGAGTGGCCAGTGTCCTACAACGGACACGGAGGCGACAGCCGCAAGCATGGCCACACTTGCTACGAGAAGGAGCAGGCGACCGAGCGTGAGGAGCAGCTTGCCCGGATGGACCGATGGCCGGTTACGGCGTGGATTCGTGTTTTTCATGGTCATATCCTACTGTCTAGAGTTCTGCGATAACGCCAAGTCCAGGCTGGCCCGTCCGCCAGCGTAACCCACAATTGGA
>JAHDWG010000125.1 GCA_023384495.1 Caldilineaceae bacterium | reverse complement strand
ATATCTCAGAGCGTCGCCGCTGGGAAGAGGCGCTGGCCGAACGCGAGTCGATGTTGCGCACACTGGGCGATAACCTGCCGAACGGCTTTCTCTATCAGCTAGTGACTGGGCCTCATGGGCCTGAACGGTACACCCATGTCAGCGCCGGCGTCGAACGCGTGACGGGCATCCACCCCAACACGCTGCTGCGTGACCCGACTGCATTGCTGGCGCAACTGCCCGCAGAGGATGTTGAGCGTTTTGCCCGCCTCACCAGTCAGGCGATGACCACAGGCGCCACCCTCGATATACAGTTTCAGCGGCGCGTGCGTTCGGGCGAGCTGCGCTGGTCGCACCTGCGCGCCGCCCACCGCCCCCCGCTCCCCGATGGACGCATGATTTGGGATGGGTTAGTTCTGGACATCACAGATTTGAAGCAGGCGGAACAGGCGCTCAACGAGAGCAACCGTCGCTATCGGGCGATTTTTGAAACCGCCAACGCGGGGATTGCGCTGACCGACGGCGATGGAACGATTCTGGAGGTCAACGAGGCCTTCGCCCAGATGCTGGGCTATCGGCCAGATGACCTGGTTGGCGTCCACTTTCTCACCATCACGCACCCCGATGAGCGCGCAAACGAAATGCAACATGTGCAGCGCGCCCGCACGGAAGATGGCGGCGCGTTGCGGCCCTGGTTTGAAAAACGCTATCTGCACCGTGATGGCTCCACGGTGTGGGTGCGGCTTGCGGTTCAGCTGCTGCGCAACGATACCGGGCAGCCCTGGCTGATGACCGCCGTCGTCCAAAACATTACCGATGTGAAGCAGTTGGAGACGCAGTTGCGCCAGGCGCAAAAAATGGAGGCGATTGGCCGGCTGGCCGGCGGGCTTGCCCATGACTTCAATAACCTCCTCACCGTGATCAACGGCTATAGCGACTTGCTGGTTCGCCAAATGCACCCCGCCGACCCAATGCGCCCCCGTGTGGAACAGATTCGCGCGGCCGGTGAGCGCGCGGCCGGCCTCACGCGTCAGTTGCTTGCCTTTGGCCGCCGGCAAGTGATTGCGCCTAGCGTCTTCGACCTCAATGTGTTGGTTGCCGACCTGGAAAAGATGCTCTCGCGTCTGGTTGGTGAGCACATTCATGTCTCGGCAGTACTATCGCCGGCGCCTGGCCCAATCAAGGCGGACCCCAGCCAGATGGAACAGGTGCTCCTCAACCTGGTGGCGAATGCGCGTGACGCCATGCCCGAGGGGGGGCGCCTCACGATCACAACGGCCAATGTCCAGCTTAGCTCCAATGACATCAACCGCTATCCGTCGCTCGCCGCCGGCCTCTATGTGATGTTAACGGTCGCTGACACCGGCCACGGCATGGATGCTGAAACACAAGCACACATCTTTGAACCCTTCTTCACAACCAAAGGCGCCGGCAAAGGGACGGGACTCGGCCTTGCTACAACCTATGGCATCATCCAACAAAATGGCGGTGTGATCGATCTCTATAGTGAGGTTGGGCGGGGGGCGATTTTCAAGGTGCTGCTGCCCGCCACCGACGAGCAACTGCCGCAGCCGCCGCCGGCAACCAATGGCGACCGCGCCCAGGCCGCCAACGCCGAGACGATCCTGCTCGTGGAAGATGATGATCAGATTCGCGATCTGGCCTGTGCAGCATTAACCGCCAATGGCTACACGGTGCTTCCCGCCGCCAATGGGCAAGCCGCGCTGCGTGTTGTCGCCGAACATGCCGGCCCAATCGATCTGCTGGTGAGCGACGTCGTCATGCCGGGTATGAATGGCCGGCAACTGAGCGACCGTCTGCTGGCTATGCGGCCCGACCTCAAGGTGCTCTTTGTCTCTGGATACCCGGCGGCGGAACTGGCGCCGCGCGGCATTCTGGCCCCAGGCATCACCTTGCTGCCAAAGCCCTACACCCCTGACATCCTCCAGGCGAAAGTTCGTGAGATGCTCGACCAATGACGCCACTGCCGCCAAGCTACCTGATACCTGCTGCTGATCTGGCCGCGCAAAGCCCGCTGCCGGTTACTATCTTGCCCGATCTACCCGCGCTCTTTGCACACTTTGCACGCGCAATCGCCGATGAGATCGCCACCCACAATGCCCGTGGCGAACCGACGCGATTGATCTTGCCGGTAGGGCCGGTTGGCCAATACTCGCCCCTGGTTGCGGTCTGCAACCGGGAGGGCGTCGCCTGGCGCAATGTGCATCTATTCTTTATGGACGAGTATTGCGATTGGCAGGGGCGACGCGTTCCCCCTGCGCATCCGTTGAGCTTTGCCGGCTTTGTGCAGCGGGCGCTGCTCGACGCGCTCCATCCAGAGCTGGCGCCGCCACCGGCGCAGGTGCATTTCCCCGACCCCACACAGGTGGATGAGACCAGCCGGCAGATCGCCGCGGTGGGCGGCGTCGATACATGCTACGGCGGCGTTGGCATCCATGGACACATCGCCTTCAATGAACCCCCGATTAGCCGCTGGTTTCGGGTCACCCCCGCCGAATTCAAGGCGAGCAAGACGCGTCTGGTGCAACTGGCGCCTGAGACGGTGGTCATGAATGCCAGCCGCGCCGCCAGCGGAAACTTTGCCGCCCTGCCGCCTATGGCCATCACACTGGGCATGGCTGATCTGTTGGCCGCCCGCCGGCTCCGCTTCTATTGCCAGGGGGGCGTCTGGCAGCGGACAGCGCTGCGCATGGCGCTCTTTGGCAGCCCTTACACGACCGATGGCGACGATGTGGATTACCCCATCACGCTTGTGCGCACCCACCCTGACCTGGCGTTTTTCACCGATATAATCACTGCCCAGCCTCCCATTCCCCAGATGGCGGCATAGGGCGCATGGAGACATTGACATGTCCTTGACCGAACTGACCCATGTCTGGGTCGAAGCACCCTTTTTGTCCGATTCGCTCGACCGGTTCCCGGCCCATGTGACCGTGCTCTTTCCTGCATCGCCACCGGATGAACCGCTTGCCAATGCCACGCCGGCGCAGGCGATCCTGGCTTCTTCGCTCATTCGCTATGATGGCAAGCTCATGGATCGGCTGCCCAACCTGCGCATGATCGCCCGCACCGGCATTGGCTACGACAACGTCGTGGTTGACGACGCCACCGCACGCGGCATCGTTGTCACCAACACGCCAGACGGCCCCACCGAGTCCACCGCTGAGCACACCGTCGCCATGTTGCTGGCGTTGGCCAAGCGGCTCAAACAGGGCAACGACAACCTGGCCGCCGGCAAGTGGGGGCCGCGTGAACACCCTTTGGTCGGGGTTGAGGTGCGCGATAAAACCTTGGGGTTAGTAGGGTTGGGGCGGATTGGCAAGCGCGTGGCGCAGATCTGCCGCCTGGGCCTGGATATGCGGGTGATGGCCTACGACCCCTATGTCACGCCGGCGCAGGCCGCCGAACTCGGCGTCACCTGGGCTGAACTGGACGATGTGCTGGCGCAGGCCGATTTTCTCAGCGTCCATGTACCGGCTACGTCGCAGACCTATCACCTGGTGGGGCGTGAGGGGATCGCCAAGATGAAAACGGGCGCGTATGTGCTCAACATGGCGCGCGGTCCGCTGGTCGACCCTGAGGCGCTGCTGGCGGCGCTCGAAAGCGGCAAGCTGGCCGGCGCCGGGCTGGATGTTTTCGACCCCGAGCCGCCGCCGGTGGACTCACCGCTGCGCAACCATCCGCTGGTCATCGCCACGCCGCACGCTGCTGGCGTCACGGTCGAAGGCCGCGCCCGCATCGAGTCGATGGCGGTCGAACGCGTGCTGGCCTTTTTCCGGGGCGAGCGGCCACCCGATGTGCTCAATCCGGCGCTGTTTGAGGATTGAGTGGACGTGAGTAGATGGTGGACGATAGACGATAGACGATAGACGGTGGACGATAGACGGTGGACGATAGACGGTGGACGATAGACGGTGGACGATAGACGATGGATGGGGGATGATGACAGCGAAACATCGTCTGTCGTCAAAAACCGTTGGAGGTTTCTTCGACGAGCGCCTGGCGGCTTTGCCGGCTGCGATAGAGGATGTAGGCGCCGATTGCCAAGGCAGCCAGACCAACGAGCAGGCCGCTGACGTTGCCTACCAGTTCGCTGATGGCTTCCCACTGGCTACTAAAGGCATAGCCCAGCGCGCCATAGAGCAGCAGCCACGTCAGTTCGCCGGTAAGGCTAAACCACATAAAGCGCGCAAAAGGGTAGCCCGTGCTCCCCGCCACTAGATTGACCGGCACGGCGATGGGCGTCAGCAGCCAGCGTGTCAAATAGACTGCAATCCCCCCTCGTTGCATGAGTTGCGCTTCAGCCTGCGCCCACAGGGGCGAAGCGCCATACCACCGTGTGATGTAACTGCGCGAATATCGTCCCAGACCAAAGCTGATTGCATCGCCCAGACAGACGCCCAGCCACGCGCTCAGCAGCGCAGCTTCAAGTTCCAGCACCTCTTGACGCACAAACGCCCCCGCCGCCAACACGAGCAATGTGCCGGGCAACGGCGCGCCAATTGCCCCAAAAAAGAGCGTTGCCAGAATAACCAGTGGCCCATAAATGATCAGCCAACTCAGGATGAGATCCGGCAGTTCGGCCAGCGAGAAGGTCACGGCCCCTCCTCCTGTTCATGGAGGAACGATCTGATCGCTTCGATCAGCCCGTGCAGGCCATCGGGGTATTGGACCTGCGTTGCCAGTTGATCCAGCGAGAGCACAGCCTGATTGTCGGCCGAGGTGATGCCAAGCGCCCCCAAGAGCTCGCTCTCGCGGACGCCAGTGCTGTTGGCGATGTAGCGGATGCTCATCCATGGGCGGATGTCGTTTAGGCCAGTGGCAACCGGATTTTCTCGATAGGCAAGAATGGCCGCTGTAAGTCGCTCGAAGAGCACAGGCGCCGCGCCCGGCTCCGGCGGGCCAAGATCGTACTCTCGCTCTAGCCGACCCAGGGGAACGTTGCTGTTGCGCCGGTCAAAGGGAATCTCCAGTTGGGCAAAGAGATACTCTTCGGGCACAGCATAGGCCACGGCCACATAGCGGATGGTCATCCACGGTTGGATGGCGCGCACCGAGGCGATGCCCTGGTCCAGGCCCTGTTCACGGATATAGCGGAGCTGGTGGTAGGAGCGCAACGAGCGCGCGCCAAACACCAACACCAGCACCAGCCCGATTGTCATCAAGCCCACGGCCAGCACTCGGCGTCGCGCAAAAAGGTGGCTGGAAAATCGAACCATCCGTCAATTCCCGTGTCCTTCAATTCCCGTGGATGTCGTCCGCGCAGAAGGGCATTGCACGCGTTACAGCGGCGGCTCCACGTGAAGGGGACGGAGCCCCGCTTCGATCTCGGCGCGCCGCGGCTCCAAGAAAGGGGGCAACGCCAGTCGTTCGCCCAGGCGATCCATTGGCTCGTCGGTGGCGAACCCGGGGCCGTCGGTGGCGATCTCATAGAGAATGCCACCCGGCTCGCGGAAATAGATGGACTTGAAGTAGTAGCGGTCGATGACCGGCGTCACATTCAGCCCCATGCGCGCGATCCGAGCCTGCCAGGCCCGATGCTCCTCGTCATTGGGGGTGCGAAACGCGATGTGATGTACGCCGCCGCGCCCTAGCCGCCCCGGCGTCAAATGGGCGCCGGCCTCGACATGCACCTCTGTGCCGGGGCCGCCCCCTGCTGTGGCAAAGACCACCACGCGGTGGGGCGAGTCCGCAGCGGCTGGGTACTCTCGCGCGCGCTCAAAACCGAGCACTTCGGTCAGCACCCACGCCGTCGGCCTGAGGTCGCGCACCTTCAAGGTGACTGCATGCAGCCCGCGGATGCCCATCTCGACGGGGACGGGACTGTGCGCCCACGGCTGGCCCCCGGGCGCGCCGTTGTCGTTGACCAGCGCAAGCGACTGACCTTCGGGGTCGGTAAAATGGATCAGCGCCTGACTGTCCACTTCGAACACCCCCGTGTGAGATACGCCGGCGGCGGTCAGCCGCGCCGCCCACCAATCCAGCGCTGCGCGGCTGGGCGCACGCAGGGCTGTGCGCGCGATGCTCCCTGCCCCGTTGATGTTTTTGGCGGCGTGCGGCCAGTCAAAGAAGGTCACCTCGGTTCCCGCGTTGCCTTCGCCATCGGCATAGAAAAGATGATAGGCCGAGACATCGTCCTGATTGACCGTCTTTTTGACCAGCCGCAGGCCCAAGACCTGAGTGTAGAATGCAAGATTCTGGGCAGCCTGGCCGGTAACGGCCGTCATGTGGTGAAGACCTGTGAGCTGCATCATGGTTCCTTTCGTCATAAAACGCGGGGGCCGGCGACTAAAGATTGCGCAGGGGGAACCGGGCGTTGCGCCATTCAGGCCGCCCGGCGCGCCAGTCGATGTCGCCGCTGCGCCGGCTCTGTTCGGCCAGGTCGCGCAGCGGCAGGCGCCGCATCGTCAGGTGGGCGTGCTCCTCATCCAACACCAGCTCCATCCACGCCATGGGGTATTCGATCACGGCGGGCAGCACAACAAACCAGCAGGTTCCCGCGCCGAGCGTCACCGGTTGCAGATCCAGCCGATGCGCGTGCGCCTGGAAGACGGCGCGTACATTGCCATGGCGCGCAAGCAAGTCGCGCACCGCGGAACCGTTTTCCACGCCATAAAGGTCGGCCCACGGCTGATCGCCGGCCCACGGCTGCAACAACTGGTGCATGAAGAGCAACACGGGTCGATCGGCGGCGCCGGCGAGGTCGCGCTCCAGCCGCGCCAATTCATGGGCGGCAACAAAGCCCGAGACGGGGTCATTGGGCGCGGCTGCGTCGATCTGCGCCTGGTCGTGGCCCTGTGCGTTGAGCAAAATCAGCCGTGCGTGGGGGGTGTCGAGGGTGTGACCCTGGCCCGGCGCCAGACCGAGCTGCTCTTCGGCGAATGTCCACGGTTGGCCAAGCGGGGCGTCGTGATTGCCCGGCAGCCCATAGAACGCACCGGGCAACCGATTGAGTTGGGCCACAAAGTCGCGCAGCGTCGTATAGAAAAGGTCGTCGGGCATGGCGAACGAGCCGCCGCCGCATGTCAAATCGCCCAGGTGGAACAGGAGATCGGGCCGGCTGGAGGCCAGATCAGCCAGCAGCACGTCGCGGATCTCGCTTGACCACGGCTGCATTTGTGAATTGGCGTTGCCAAAGCGCTGCTCGGCGCCGGGCCAGAGATGCGTGTCGGAAAAGAGTGCGATGCGGGTTTTGGTCATAGTTAGCAGGTCACATCTTTGCCTTCTTCGCCAAAGATGGCGAGTCGTTCTTCGCTGCTGGTCTTTTGGGCGCTGGCGGGGGCATAGTGAAACTGAACGGCGCGCCGGCGGTGCTGCGAGCGATTGGCGGGCGTGCCATGTTGGAGCAGGCTATGAAAGAAGAGCGCCCCACCTGGCTCCAGCGGAACCGCCAGCGCAGGGTCGACGCGTTGATAGGTGTCACAGATCTGCCAGTCGCGGCGTTTGAAGTGAACCACTGGCCCCTGTCGGTGTGAGCCAGGATAGATGACCATGCAGCCATTCTCTGTGGTGGCCCCATCCAGTGCAACCCAGACGCCCACTACGGTAGTCGAGAGAGGCAGGTCGAAGTAGGCGTGGTCTTGATGCCAGGGCTTTTCGCGGCCGATATGCGGCGGCTTGATCAGCGCCATATCCTGAAAGAGCGCGGGCGGCTCGCCAAGCAGGCGAGTGAGCAATGTCACCAGGTGTGGGTGGTGCGCCATCACCCTGAGGCGCTCATCATAGTCGACGAACCACATAAACTTGCGCACATAATCCTGGCGCGCTTCGGCGCTCAGATTGGCCACATCGACGCCTTTGGCCCCGTGTTCATACATGACGCCACGAAACGTTGGGTGCTGGCCAGACAGCAGAAAGAGCAACCCATCCAGCGCGTCTTGCACCTCTGCCGATGTAAAGGCATGGTGAACGACCAGATAGCCCTCGGTGTGAAACTGGGCGATTGCGGCGTCGGTTACCCCCGCAAAGCCTTCTACGCCCACGGCCTGTTGTTGACAGTGGTAGAGGTCAGCGGGGTAGGCGGCGATCTCGCCGTAGTCGAAGACGCGTTCTGATGAGTGCGGGCCGGCGCCCGTTGTGTCATAGCCGGGCGCGGCTGGGGCAATGGCGATTGACATCATGCGCTCCTTGCGAAAGGACCTTTGCGCGCGGCCTTTGCTGTGCTGACGAGCATCCGGCGCTGCGCAAGTCGTGTGGGAATCGTAGGACAAGTATATCACGCGTGGCGACGTTGGGCAATTGGCCTCACGGCGGTGACCAGGGCCTCTCAAACGTCGCCGGGTGGAGACTTCCGCGCCCACGGGCCCCCGTGGCCGGCGAACATCTTACAGACAGAGACCCTGAATGGCCACCTCCCAGAAGTCAGAGGCTGACGATAATCAGCGACGTATGAGAAGCCTTGGGGTGATAACTCTTAGGAAACTTTAAGCTACCTTTGTTGACGGCCTCTACAAAGTTCTTTATAATCTATAAATGCGGTTGTTTTGAAAACTGGAATTTGCGAGATTGCGACCTCTATAGAACTCGATAGAAGACTCCGGTTTTCAAATAGAGCTCAGTATAGGGGTGAGTGAGTAAACCCAGGTCTTCGCGCCTGCAATGCACAGGACGTAGCGTGCTACGTCCTTTTTCTTGGCCGGTGTAAAGAACCGGCATAGACAACCACACCGTATGAGTGAGCAAACGACCAATCGGGGCCGCCTGTCGCAGAAGGTGGCTGTGGTGACGGGTGGCGCTACAGGCATCGGGCGCGCGATTGTCGCGCGCTTTGCCCACGAAGGCGCGCGCGTGGCCGTGCTGGACATCAACGCGGTGGAGGGAAGGGATGTCGCCGCTGCCTACGGTGGCCGCTATTTCGAATGCGATGTGGCCCATGCGGGGCTGGTGGCGCATACCATGCAGCAGGTTGTCGAGTGCTTTGGCGGTCTTGATATCCTGGTCAACTGTGCGGCGCATCTGGGTGGCTACAACAGTGTCGCCACCATGCCTGAGGCCGAGTGGCGGAGCGTGCTCAGCGTCACGTTGGACGGCGTCTATCACTGTTCCAAATATGGGGCGCAGGCTATGCTTCAACGCGGGGGTGGGGCCATCGTGCATATTGCTTCGGTCGAGGGCATGACCGGGGTCGCCGGCCACGCTGCCTATGTAACGGGCAAGAGCGCGCTGTTGGGCTTGACCAAATCGATGGCGATTGACTTTGGCCGGCACAATATTCGCGTCAATGCCATCAGCCCCGGCATCATCGACTCGGGCCGCCCCGACATCAAACGCTACAAAGAGAACGCTGCGCACATTCAGTGGTGGCGCGATATGACCGTGCTCGACCGGCTCGGTCGGCCCGACGAGGTGGCCGCCGCCGCGCTCTTTCTGGTGTCGGACGAGTCATCGTACATCACGGGCCAGAACCTGGCCGTGGACGGGGGGTGGACGATTGGGCACCCCCCGCTGCCCGGTTTGTGATCTCATGCGTGGTCACATGACGCACGCAGCGCCTGAAAGGTATCAGGAGAGGCAACCTTGTCAACAACCATACCTTCAGTCAAGGCTTGCGAACGTCCTAATCAATAGGTAAAGTGATAGCCCTATGTTGGATCTGGTGATCAGGAACGGTATTGTCGTCGATGGTGTCAAGACGAAGCGATTCCAGGCGGATGTAGGAATTCAGGGCGACCGCATTGTGCAGATCGGTCTGATTGACGATGAAGACGCCCGGCAGACGGTCGACGCGCGCGGCATGATCGTCGCACCCGGCTTTATCGATGTTCACAATCACTCAGACGCCTGGCTCCTGAAGACGCCTCACTTCTTTTCCAAAACAAGTCAGGGCTTCACCACCGAGGTGATTATGGCCGACGGCATCTCGTATGCGCCGGTCAATCAGCACACCGTCTATGAGTGGATCTACTACCTGCGGGCGCTGAACGGGCTGCGCTTCGACGAGTACGAGGGGTGGTCCAGCCTGGCCGACTACATGGCGCTGCTCAATGGGCACAATGTGCAAAACACGATTGCGCACATCCCCTATGCCAATGTGCGAACCTTGGCCTGTGGCTTTGGCAGTCGCCCGCCTGATGACTATCAGATGCGCATCATCCGCGAGGAGATCGCACGGGGAATGGAAGCGGGCGCGGTCGGCGTCTCTACCGGTCTTGACTATGTGGCGCAATGTTTTGCCTCGGCCGATGAACTGGTGGAAGCGTGCAAGATCATGGCGCCCGAGCAGGGGCTTTATGTGACGCACATGCGCTACAAGCTGGGGTTGCTGCCCGCCCTGCAAGAGGCCGTCTACATCGGCCGCCGCGCGGGGGTGCCCGTCCATATCTCGCACCTGAAGGCGGCGTCCGAGTCGCAGGCGGAAGAGGTGCTGGACTACATTGACAAGGTCGCGGTCAACGAGGTGGACTTCTCCTTTGACGTCTATCCATATCTGCCCGGTTCGACCATGCTCAACTATCTGCTCCCCTATGATGTATGGGAAGATGGGCCGCTGGGTGTTTTGCCCAGGCTACGTCAGCCCGCGGTGCGCACTCGCTTTGCCCATCACCTGCACGCAATGAAACTGGAAGACATCCACATTGCCTGGGTGCAAAGCAAAGAGAACAGCCATCACCAGGGCAAAAGTGTGGCCGATTATGTGCGCGAACAGGGGCTGCCTGCGGAGGACGCGCTTTGCAACCTGCTCATTGAAGAGAACCTGGCGGTGCTGTTGGTGTTTCACCAGGGTGATGACGCCGTGATTTCTCCATTTCTGTCGCACCGGCTCTATATGATGGGCACCGACGGCATCTATCATGAGGATGGCGTCATTCACCCGCGCCAATATGGATCGGTGGCGCGGATATTGGGCGCCTGCGTGCGCGACCAGGGCCTGTTTTCACTCGAAGAGGCGGTCTTCAAGCTCACCGGCTATCCTGCGGCGCGGTTTGGGTTGCGCAACCGAGGCTATTTGCGCGAGGGAGCGTTCGCCGACGTGGTCGTTTTTGACCCCCAGCAAATACAAGACCAAGCCACTTATACGCAACCCCACGCGCTTTCGATTGGGGTTGAGCATGTGGTGGTGAATGGCGCGCTGATCGTGCAAGACGCCGCGCCGGTGGATATGGTCGCCACGCCGCTGCCCGGTCAGGCGCTTCGCTTCCGGCGGTGATGGCGGAATCTACTTGTCTGTATGTGGATTTTGGCGTACAATGGGGTTAATTCGTTGGACTAATCGTTCTTTTGATGTTTAGCATCGCTTGTAACCCTGTCTAAAGTTTTCCAAGTTTTCCAGTTTGAAGTGTTCATGTTCGAGGAGTAAACGAGTTGATTCGCCGAAACACTTTCCGTATTTTGCTACTGGGTGTGCTGGCAGCCGCCATCGTAAGTGGCTGCGCGCTGCTGCCGGCTGGTCGATCCCAGCGCATTGCTGACGAAGCGCCCACACCAACGCCAATCCCCACCGCGATTGTGCCGCGTCGACCGACCTATACTGTTCAGACGGGCGAGGTTGTGAAAGAATTGACCTTTAGCGGTCGTATCTCGCCGGTCATTGAAGAGCAGTTGTTCTTCCGCGCCAGTGGCCGCATCCGCGCCGTCTATGTCCGGCGCAATGACATGGTTCAGCAGGGCGATCTGCTGGCCGAGTATGAGATCGACCTGCTGGAGCGCGAGCTGGCGTCGGCAACACTCGAACTCGAGCAGGCCACGAGCGTGCTCGAAGCCGCTCAGCGCGACCTCGACTACGATCTGCGCGTGGCGCAGATTAATGTGGACATGCAGCAGATTCGCCTGGATGATCTCCAGTCAAAAACTCCGCCAGACCCGGCTGCAATCGCGCTTCAGCAAAAACAGGTGGAACTGGCGCGCATCGCCTACGACCGCATGCAAGAGGGCGTCAACGCCAATCTGGTCAACAACTATGAGCGCGCCAAGCTCAATGTGGAGAAACTCGAGGCCGCAATCCGAGATTCACAGATCCATGCGCCGTTTGATGGTCGCCTCTTGTCGGTCTCGCTCACGCCCGGGCAGGCAGTGGACGGCTTCCAAAAGGTGATTTCGATTGCCGACGTCAACGAGATGGAAGTGAGCGCCGATCTGCTGAGCGACCAAATGTCGCAGTTGGTGGAGGGGATGCCCGTGAAGGTGACGTTAGTCAGCCGGCCCGGCGAAGTGCTCACCGGCGTCATCCGCCAATTGCCCTATCCGTATGGCAGCGGTGGCCGCGGTCTTAGCATCGAAGATCAGGATAAATCGACCCGCTTTACGCTTGACGACGACGCCCAAGAGCTTGGCTTCCAGTTGGGCGATCTCGTGCGGGTGACGGCTGAGCTGGAGCGCAAACAGGATGTGCTGTGGCTGCCGCCCCAGGCGCTGCGCGTCTTCGATGGCCGGCGCTTTGCAGTGGTGCAGGATGGCGAGGTGCAGCGCCGCGTCGATGTGCTGGTCGGGATTCAGACGCAAGAACGAGTAGAGATCAAAGAGGGCCTGGCGCTCGGCCAGACCGTCGTTGGGCAATAACATGATGGATTTTCTAGCACGAACGTTTGCCATCTTTGCGGTGGCTACGCGCCGGCTCTTGTCGCAGCGCGGGCTGGCGCTGGCCACAGCGATTGGCCTGGTGGCCTCCATCGCGCTGGTGATGAGCGTCCCGCTCTACACAGACGCCGTCTACTATGAGGTGCTCAAGAAGGAACTAAGCCAGGGAACCGACCAGACGGCATTGCGCCGCCCGCCGTTTGCCTTTATGTTTCGTTACGTTGGCTCGCTCTACGGCCTTAAAGAGTGGGACGATATCGAGGCGGTGGACAGCTATCTGTCGGGTGAAGCGGTTGGCGAGTTGGGGCTGCCCCATCTCTTCTCGGTCCGCTATGCAAAGACAGACAATTTTCGCCTGTTCCCCACCGACCAGGTTGCCTATGCAGACGTGCGCGACCCGCTGGCTTGGGTCAATTTCGCCTTTATCAGCGAGATGGATCAACATGTCACCTTTCTCGAAGGGGGCATGCCTGTTGTAGCCAGTTCAGACCCGGCAGACCCAATGGAAGTGGCGGTGACGGAAGCCATGGCCGACCAACTGGGGCTCCAGATCGGCGAGCCGTTTATGACCTTCCGCCGTATGGATACCGAGACCGGCCAGCGCGTGGTGCAGATCCCGGTGGTGGTGGCTGGAATCTGGACGGCGACCGACCCAACCAGCGAATTTTGGTTCTACCGGCTGAGCGTCTTTGACAATCAGCTTTTTGTGCCCGAAGCCAGCTTCCAAGGTCGCGTTTCACCATTGCTGACAGACGAGGTGGCCCAAGCCCTCTGGTATTTGGTCATGGATGGCGACAGCATCCACGCTAACGACGTGGGGTGGCTGGTGGCGCGCATTGAGGTAGTGCAGCAGCGAGCCGCGACACTGCTGGCTAATACGCGCCTCGAAATTTCTCCTTATGATGCGCTCAATCGCTACCGCGTCCAGTCACGGCTCCTCAATGTGCTGCTCTATGCCTTTAGCATCCCCATCATCGGCCTGCTGATTGCCTTTATTGGGTTGGTGGTGGGCCTCTCGGTCAATCGCCAGCGCAACGAAATTGCCGTGTTGCGCAGCCGCGGCGCCACTGCCCTGCAAATTATGGGTATTGCGCTGCTCGAATCGCTGCTCTTGGGCGCAGTGGCGCTGGGCTTGGGCATCCCTGTCAGCGAGCTGATCTCACGCGCGATTGGCGCTACGCGCAGCTTTCTCAATTTTACGGTCCAATCCGATCTTCGTGTAGCCATGACTGTGTCAACCCTCCAGTTTGGCCTGGCGGCGCTGGGGGTGACGCTGATTGCCCAGGTGGTGCCGTCGCTCGGCGCGGCGCGCCATACGATTATCAGCTACAAACAGGAGTCGGCGCGCACAGTGCGGCCCCCCTGGTGGCAGCGCGCCTGGCTGGATGTGTTGCTGCTGATCCCCGCCGGTTATGGCGCCTATCTGCTCCAGCAGCAGGGCAGCATCGTCATGCCTGGGGCTTCGGGTTCGGGCGGGGTCTTCGACAATCCGCTGCTTTTCTTGGTGCCCTCATTGGGCGCGCTGGCGCTCACGCTGCTCGTCTTGCGTATTCTCCCGCTCTTGATGATGGGCTTTGCCTGGGTTGCGTCGCGCACAAATAGTGTGGGCTTCCTGCTCGCCACCCGCTATCTATCACGCGACCCTGGCTTTTACACCGCGCCGCTGATCCTCTTGATTCTCACCTTGAGTCTTTCGGCGTTCACTGCGTCGCTGGCGCAGACGCTGGACAATCATCTCCACGACCAGAGCTATTATCGCATCGGCGCCGACACCCGGCTGATTGAGCTGGGGCGCAGCACCGAAACCGGCGCAGGGGCGGCGGCTGGCGGCGAAGGCGGCGCGACGCAGACCACAACCAGCGGCCCCGAGCTGATCACCGGCCCGCGCTGGGTCTTTGTGCCGGTGGATGAGCACCTGAAGGCGCCGGGCATCGAGGCCGCGGCGCGGGTCGGCAAGTATGGGGCAAGCTTGCAGGTGCAGGGCCAGTGGCGCGAGGCGACCCTCTTTGGGGTGGACCGTATCGACTTCCCCAAGGTGGCCTTTTGGCGGCGCGACTTTGCGCCGGCCAGCCTGGGCGCGCTGATGAACGCGCTGGCCGTTGCGCCCGAAGGCATTCTCCTCCGCCGTGATTATATGGCCGAGAACCGCATTCGCGTCGGCGACGAAATCCAGATGCGCATTAGCAACTATGGGCAACGGGCCGAGATCACGGCCAAGGTGGTGGGCGAACTGGACTACTTCCCCACCTGGTATCCCGAAAGCGACCCGGCGCGCTTCTCGCCACTCGTTGTGGGCAACCTCGATTACATCCACGAGGTGGCCGGCGGTGAGATGCCATATGATGTCTGGGTAAAGACACAGCCAGGCATCGACTATCAGCAGATGGTGCGCAATCTGGCGCAGCTCGACATTGTGGTCGTGGATTACCAGTCTGCGCCCGTGCGCATTGCCAACGAGCAGCAGCGGCCCGAACGCCAGGGGCTTTTCGGCGTGCTCTCGGTGGGGTTTTTGGCCGCCGCCTTTCTGACGGTGTTGGGCTTCTTTCTCTATGCGCTCTTCTCATTCCGCCGTCGCTTTATCGAGCTGGGCACCCTGCGCGCGATTGGCCTCTCACCCGGGCAGATGACCACCTTCCTGGCCTGGGAATTGGCCTTTCTCATTATCTTGGGATTGGGGGCTGGAACCTATCTCGGGGCACTGATCAGTCAGGTCTTCATCCCCTATTTGCAGATCGGCGCCGACGTCCAGTCGATGACGCCGCCCTTCCAGGTCGAGATCGCCTGGCAAGCGATTACGCGCATCTATGTGCTCTTTGCCCTGCTCTTTGTGGTGGCGCTTGGCGTTCTCGTCGCCCTGTTGCTGCGGATGAAGATCTTCCAGGCGATCAAGCTAGGTGAAACGGTCTAGCGGTCAATGGTCAATGGTCAATGGTCAACGGTCAATGCTCAACGGTGAACGACGCGTCATTGGCGTGAGAGTTCTTCGTTGGCCATTGACTTGACCACTGACTTGACCATTGACAACTGACAGTTAACCAGTGACAATTTACAAGGATTTCTAATGAGTGATCCGTTTATTTTGTGTGACGGCCTGGTCAAAATCTATCAGGTCGCAGAACTGGAGATGGTGGCGCTGCGCGAGCTCAACCTGACGATTGACAAGGGGGAGTTGGTGGCGATTGTCGGTTCCAGCGGCAGCGGGAAGAGCACGCTCATGAACATCTTGGGCGGGCTGGATCGCCCGTCGGCCGGGCGCGTCCAGGTCGACGGTTTTGACCTGCTCAAGCTCTCAGACCGGCAATTGAACAAGTATCGGCGCGAAAAGGTTGGTTTCGTCTGGCAACAGAGCGCCCGCAACCTCGTCCCCTATCTCAATGCAATCGACAATGTCATGTTGCCCATGACGCTGGCCGGCGCCACCGGGAAGGCAAAGCAGACACGCGCCGAAGGCCTGCTGGCCCTTGTGGGGCTGCAAGATCGTATGCGGCACCACTTGCCGGAACTGTCGGGTGGCGAACAGCAGCGGGTGGCCATTGCCGTGGCGCTTGCCAATAACCCGACCCTGCTTCTGGCCGACGAGCCCACCGGCGAGGTGGACTCGACCACCGCCGATGCAATCTATGACACCTTCCGCACGTTGACCGGTGAAATGGGCATCACCACCATCATCGTCAGTCACGACCCTGGTGTAGCCAAACAGGTGCAGCGCGTGGTCGCCATTCGTGATGGCATGTTGGCGAGCGAGACGATTCGCCAGTCGCGCCCGATAGCGGATTACGCCAACGGGGTAAGCGGGGTGAATGGCCATGCCGACGAAGAACAAGCAACCCATACAGACCATTTTCAGGAATTGGTGGTGGTCGATCGCGCCGGCCGCCTACACGTGCCGCAAGAATTGTTGCAACAGTTCAATATCAAAGGGCGCGCCCAACTGGAGTTGACCGATGAAGGGATTCTGATCCGCCCCAGCGATGTGACGCGAGTGGAGCAGGAGATCCCGCGCAAGATCCATATTGAAGGCGCCGACCAAAACGGTGGCGTGCGGAGCCTGCTGGGGAAGTTTGGCTTCAAACGGAAGAAATAAAGACTAGCGATAGACCATAAGGAACACACGTTGGCAAGCAACAACGGCGCACAGAGCCGCTATGCAATCGAAACAGTGGGACTCACACGTGTCTACAAACTGGGCGACCAGGAAGTGCACGCGCTGCGCGGGGTAAACCTCCAGTTGGAGCCAGGGCAGTTTGTGGCGCTCAAGGGCCGCTCGGGTAGCGGCAAGACGACGCTGCTCAACTGTATTGGCGGCCTCGACCAGCCCACTGCGGGCAAGGTGATCATTTTTGGTGAGGAAATTGGCGGGTGGAGCGAAGCCAAATTGACCACCTGGCGTCGGCAGCAGGTGGGCTTTATCTTTCAGTCACTTGGGCTGCTCCCCGCGCTGTCGGCGTACGAAAATGTGGAACTGATCATGCGGATGAACGGGGTTAGCGCCAAAGAGCGCTACCGGATGACGGTTGATTGCCTCAATCTGGTCGGCCTGGCTAAATGGATGGATCACCGCCCCTACGAGCTTTCGGGCGGCCAACAGCAGCGTGTGGCGATTGCCCGCGCCCTGGCCAACAACCCCAAGGTGATCATCGCCGACGAGCCGACCGGTGACCTCGACAGCAAGACGGGCCGCGAGGTGCTTGGAATCTTCCGCAACATCATCCGCGAACGGCAGATTGCCATGCTCATGGCCACGCACGATAGCCTCGTCAATGACTACGTCGACCAGATCTTGCACCTGCAAGATGGTCAGATTTTGCGGATCGAGATCCCTGAGCCGGAAGAAGAAGAGGAATTGATCCCGGTGGGTTGAGTTTGCGTGCAGCCGGGGGACTGACCATAACTTCATTTAATTTCAGTACTTCACGATTTCCGCTCAAGACGGGTCGGTGACCCGTCGTGGGGGGGGGGGCGGGCCCCCCCCCCCCCGCCACAAAAATTTCAAAAAAAATTAAAACACACAAAATTAATTTTTTTTTAAAAAC
>JAHDWG010000124.1:11550-17599 GCA_023384495.1 Caldilineaceae bacterium | reverse complement strand
TGCCAGACGCGCACCGTTTGATCGCGACTGGCGCTGACGAGCAGTTGACCATCATCGCTAAACTGAAGCGCCTCCACGTCATTGGTGTGGCCGTGCAGGGTGCGAATCAGTTGGTTGGTGTGTGCGTCCCACAGTCGAATCTTTGCGTCACGGCCAGCGCTTGCCAAGATTTCTAAGCCGTCGACCGGGGCTGGGCAAAACGCCAGTGCATAAATCCAATGCGTATGGCCTTGCCATGCCCGCACCAGCTGCCCCCCGTTGCTCATCTCCCAAACACGTATCATTCCATCTTTCCCACCAGTCGCCAGTTTCCGTCCATCCGACATAAAATCCAATGCAAAGAGGAAATTGTTATACACTTGCAAGGTATCGAGCCGCTCCCCCGTTGCGACTTCCCACAGACAGATCGTTTTGTCAGCATCGGCGCCCACCGTGGCCAGGATACGACCATCCATACGAAAGGCGAGGTAGGCGGTGCGCTGAGGAAGGTCCCACAGGATGTGGAGCAATTGACCAGTATGGGCGTCCCACAGACAGACAAAGGTGTCCTGCCCACCGCTGGCAAGCGTATGCCCGTCGGGGCTTATCGCCAGTGTACGGATCATCTCGTGGTGCATGTGGAGCGTGTGCAGCAGGTCGGCGCTCTGTACACTCCAAATGCGCGCCGTGCAATCATGGCTGCTCGTCACCAACAGTGTGCCACTGTTATCAAAAGCGAGCGCATGGACTTCAAGCTCGTGTGCTCGCCAGCTAGACAGCGGCTTCGGCTGTTCCTTCTCGGCCAATGGCGCATCAAGCTGCCAAAGACAGACGATTCCTTCAATATCTCCGCTTGCCAAAAGCTGGCTGTCGGCGCTGATCGCCAGAGCAGGCACGGAATAAGCATGGCCCTGCAATGTCCGATGTAGGCGTCCGCTTTGCGCCTCCCACACAAAAATTGCGCCATCGACTCCGCCGCTGGCTAGCCAGCGGCCATCCGCGCTGATGGTCACACTCCACGGGGTGGCGGAGTGGCCTGGCAGTACATGCAGCAGACGACCCTGCTCCACATCCCACAAACGCACCTTGCCATCCGTATCGCCGCTTGCCAACAGACGGCTGTTTGGGCTGAATCCAGCCAGCGAGGCGCCCGCGCCAAACGCTTGATGTTCATGGCGAAGCTGTCCATCGTCTGCCTGCCACACACAAAGTTTGCCTTGCACAGCGCCAGCGACAATCAGTTGCCCATCGCCGTCAAATTGAATGGCTAAAATGTCACCAAAGACATAGGTAAAGACCGAGTGGGCCAGATTGGAACCGGCGAAATTGACTTCGGGCAGCAGCGCTCCCTGTAAATAGGCCTGCCGCACATGCAGTCGCGAAAAGTCATACCCACGCACATCAACACCCAGTTGGAGTAGTAGATTGAGCAGGTTGCCCGCGGCATAGCCCGGTGGGGGGATGGCTTGGGTGCGCAGGTCGGCGAGGATCTGGTTGAGTCGGGCAACCAGGCCTTCACGCCCCAACCTGGTCAACAATCGATTGAGGATCGGCTGTACAATAAGCCGCACCTGGCTGGCGCGCACATATTCTTTGGCCGTGGCTTTGAGCAAGGCATACCGGTTTAGGATTTTGGATGTTGGATTTTGGAATTCTGTGTCAGGCGTCGAGCCAAAATTCGCAACCAAAAAGCTAAAATCCAAAATCTCTTGGCAGACCTGCTCGACTAAGTGATCGGTCAAGTATTCGGTGACGACATTTTGCAAAACGATATTTTGCGCACCCTGCCCTAGCAGCGAGCGACGTTGCAAGGCGCGCAAGGTCTCGATAAAAGCACGCGGCGAACCAGGGTCGATCAGGTTGGTGCGCAAGGCCAGAGCCGCCACAGGTTCACGTTCGACCGCCAACCAGAGCAGGATCTCTTGCTCTAGGGGTGAAAGACGGACGAATTGCTGATCAAGCACGGTGCGAATGTCGTCAAAGATCGGCGCTTCAGTGGCGAGAAAAGCAGCAATGTCACCACCGAACACCTCTTGGACCGTCTGCGCCACCAGTTTGAGCGCCAACGGGTTACCCGAATAGCGTTGCACGAGAGCAGTGGCGTCAACGGCGGGCGCTTGCAGCCCACGCTCTGCCAACATGGCTTGTCCGGCGAGCGCGTCAAGCCCTTCTAAAGTCAAAGTGCGCACCAAGGGGGAATCTTCTTCGCGCCGGGCCAACCCCTGGGGCCGCTCGCGACTGGTCAACAATAGACAGCTCTGATGGTTGCGCTCGGCCATCCACTGTAGCAGTTGGGCATACTCACCATACCCTGGCAGAAAATGGCCGGGCTGGTCGGCCTGCAAAATACTTTCCAGGTTGTCCAGCACCAGTAAGCAGCGCTGCTGGCGCAGATATCCGATCAGCAAGGTCAGTTGTTCATCCAAACTAGCGGGAAGCTTGGTTAAGTTTTGCGCAGAAAGATGTTGTAGGATGCTGCGCAATAGCTCTTCCAACGGTGGTGCATTGAGCAGTGAACGCCAAACCAGCCGATCAAAGCGTGGGGCGACAGCTTTCGCCACGGTTGCGGCCAACGTCGTCTTGCCGACGCCACCGATCCCCAATAGTGCGATGATTCGGCAGCGATCTTGCGCCAGCCAGCTTTCGAGTTGGGTCAGCTCTGTTTGCCGGCCATAAACCTTTGCAACGTCGGGTGCATCATCCCAGCCATGCGGAGATGGTGGGTTGACAGGTGGGCTTGATGACAAAGTGACGGCAGGAAGATGGGTCTGCTTATCAAACGCACCGGTGCGAATCTGCTCATAGAGGGCAACCGTTTCTACATCGGGCTCCACGCCCAGGTCGGCGCGCAGCAGGCGACGACAAGCATCAAACTGAGCCAGGGCTTCGGCGTATAGCCCACGTCGGACGAGAATCCGCATCAACTGGCGATGTGCTTCCTCGCGATAGGGGTCCAACACCAACTGACGACTCGCGTATAGGTGTGCTTGTGGGTCCTCCCCCCGCTGCTCATAGGCCAAGACTAAGCTGTGCAGCGCGGCCAGGGCTTGCTGATGCAACGTCTCGCGACGCAGCAAAAGCCACTCCTCAAAAGCGGGCGCATCCGCCAACCCAAAGCCAGCCATGAGTTCATCTTGATAGAGAGTCACGGCCTGGGCAAGGCGGGCCAGACATTCATTGCAGCTGTGCAATGCCGCATGGGTGTGGGTGATGCCCGCGGTCAAGAGCGATTGAAAGGTAACCGCATCCACACTGAGGGCCGCAGGGTTCAATTGCACGTTTTGCCGCGTGTTGAGGAACAGTCTGTTGCTTGCGCCAGGCTGAAGCTTATCCAGTGCCTCGCGCAGCCGAAAAAGGGTCACGCGTACATTGTTCTGTGCGGCTGAGTGGGCGATCTCCGGCCAGAGCAAGCCGGCAATCGTATCACGCGGGTGAGGTCGATGCGATTCCAGCGCCAGATAAGCACACAGCGCCTGAACCTTATCGGTGGGAAAGGCAACGCTCACGCCATTGAGAGTAACTTCCAGCAACCCCAGACAACGAATGGTAAGTGTAGTCATGATTGGCTTAAAACATTTGACGGAAATGAATAAGAGTGGTTCACAGAGGACGCAGAGAAGAGTTAGAGCGTATAGAGAACCTGCCGAGTAGCCTTGCTTTTCTCGGTAGTCTCTGTGCTCTCTGCGCTTGCTTTCGCTCTGCCGCGAAAAAATTGCAAAGATAGTCTTACTTAAAGTGGTGTTCTGGCCCGAAAAAAATAGGCCACTCATTGGCGCATTTGCGGGGTGACAGCAGCGAATAGCAGCAAATACATTCTGTGTTTGGACGAGGTTTCATAAATTGCCCGTCCATGTAATGCTACGCCCCCCTGTTTGTAATAAGTTTGATACGCCCGCCTGCTATGCTGGCATCAACGTGGCAACATCGCTGCCACAAGCGGATCAGACCCAAGCAAACCAGCCATGACAGCACAACCTGAAGAGTTGAAATTGTTTTCCAATTATACTGCATACTTGCTACGCCTGTGGCAAGACGGTGCGCAGAAGCCGTGGCGCGCTTCGGCACAGTGTGTCCGTACGGGAGAGAAATATCTATTTGCCAGTTTGGAGGAACTCTTTGCGTTCTTGTCGGCGCAAACAGAATCCGATCAAGAGGAGATGCCACGATGAATGTGTTTGTTCACCGTCGAACAATCCTAACCGCGCTGGTCTTGCTGGCAATCAGCGGGTTTGGCGCGCAGCATGTTGTCCGCGCCACCCAGCCCGATCCGATCACACTGGCGTGGGAAAAAGCGCAGGCAGCAGGATCGTATCAATTTGCTAGCGACATTACACAACTTACCATACCCGTCGCCAAAGTGACCAACGTGGGTCGCCCCAGCCGTACGGATCAAGTGCATTTGGAAGGCACAACGAATCTGCACGACAACCGGCTAGAGTTGCAACTCTGGTCGGACACGGGCAGCCTGGTGCAAGGGGAAGGCGCGCTCGCCATCAAGGTGGAAAATGGCAAAAGCTATGTCCGGCAGGCGGGTGGTGAATGGCAAGAGCGCACCGGCGTGCTTGATGGCATTGCGCCGCAGGGTGACTTCCTGGCCTATTTGCAGGCCGTACGCGAAGTCAAGTCCAACCCGCCTGAAACCCGGGGGCCCTCTGGGCGCGGCATCACATTTACCCGTTACAGCTTTGCGCTGGACGGTCCAACCTTCGCCGCCTTTGTCCGTGACCAGATGGAGACCGCCGCCCGCGCCCGCGGTGAATTGCCAGCGGGTGTTACCTTAGAGGCGCCGTCCTATTATCGCGACATGACCGGCGACGGCGAACTCTGGGTCAGGGACGATGGTTTCCCCTTGCGTCAGATTCTGAACCTCAATTTCCCCGAGCAGCAAGACCAGACCGTACATGCTCAGATCGTGGTAGATTTTTCGCATTTTGGGCAGAGAATCGGGAATCTTGAGGCGGGAGCACTGAGTCGATGGGACATCAACTTCGGACTTCGGATTTTGGACTTCGCACCTTTCTTCACGCTGTTTAGCATGAGTGCGCTGGCGGCTGTGCTGCTTTATTTTCGGCGGGCGCGGCGGTTGCAAACGGCCGTTGCTATCACGGTGATCCTCAGCCTGGTGGTTGGGCCACTCCTGAGTAACTGGCAGATCAACGCCTTCTTCGCCACCCAATCCGCCAAAGCCGCCGCCCAAGCAGAAGAACAAGCCGCGCTCGATGCCCAACGCGACCTACGCGACGCCTTGGGTGCGGTTGAGTTTGATCCTCATTTGAACCCCGTAGCAAGCAAGGAATCCGGGATAGAGAATATGGGTTACGGGATCTCCCCCTTCCAATCTCCCCAGTCGCTCAATCTCCAATCGCCTTCCTTCCAAACCACCGACCCCGGCACGGACACCGACGGCGACGGCCTCACCGATTTTGTGGAAGAACGCGTCGGCGCCAGTATTTTTCTCATCGATACCGATGGGGATGGGCTGACCGATGCGCAAGAGGTCAAAGGCTTTCAACTAGGCGGCAAAACCTGGTTTCCGAACCCAACGGAGTTCGATAGCAACCATGATGGCCTGGGCGACGGGCAAGAGTGGAGCAACGATGGCGACGACATCCCTGATGACACCGACGGCGACGGCATTCCCGACCTGTTTGACGATGATAACGATGGCGATGGCGTGCCGGATCGGCACGACCTGGCCCCGTTTAGCCGGAGCACGGCGACCTTCAGCGAGGCCAATCCGCTGCGCCTGACGCTCGACAATTTGAGCGCAAATAGACCCACGTTGGTCGATTTCCAGCTCAGGCCGACCGACCCCAATCATTTGTGGTATGCCTTCAACGTGTTGGACTGGCCGCGTAACGACCATCAAGGTCAGATGCAGGATGTGGACGGCAAGACGTTTGCCGATCTGGCCGCAGCCCAGGGTCGCACCGCCGCGCTCAACGAATCCTTTGGCGACCTGAAGCTCATCCCCATGTTGGAGATCCGCCTGCCGGCCAATGGCGCCAATCTGCCGCCGCAGAGCGATCTGACGCCCTACAATATCAGCGTCAACAACCTCACCAATGAT
>JAHDWG010000124.1:3679-11540 GCA_023384495.1 Caldilineaceae bacterium | reverse complement strand
TTGTCTATGTCCCGTTGAGCCTGGTGACGGATGAACAGACCGGTGCGCGCGTCGCCTTTAGCGGGCGGATGCGCTATCTGCCGAGCGGCGGCTGGCCCACCCCGCACGACGTCCGCCTGGCCTGGGTGGTGCAGGCGTTGACCGATATTCCCTGCAACCACAGCGACCCGCAGGATGTCGCCAACGGCTGCGCGGCGGATAATTACATCCACAACGCGCCGCAAGTGTTGCAAAGTTATTATGACGATTTTACGCTGACCGGCCTCAACGTCAGCGAACAGCACGGCGCCAAAACTGCGCTGATCTACGAAGACCCGGCGGTCGATCCCAATCTCAAGGATGACGAAGCGCTGGCTACACTGGCCTATGGGTTGGACAGTTCGTTCCTGGCCGGGCGCGATGCGGATGGCAATGGTCAACGCGATGTGACAATCGACGAGATCGCTCGCCGCTTTGACCACACCGGCAACAGCGCCGTCTCGTCCGATGAACGATGGGGGCTGGACAATGAACGCAACGTTCTCAAAGTCGAGCGCCACGATTATGCCACCTTTGACCAGGCCACCATGTTTATGGCGATGACGGATACGGTGAAGCTGCTGGCAACACAATTTAACGCGGTGTGGGCCAATGACAATAGCATCAAGCCGACCATCGCCTACGCCTACGAGCAACTGTCACGCAGCGTGGGATTGGATGACATTCGCACCAACAATCGCTATGTGACGCTCAACGGCAACAACATCACCGTCAACATGCAGCCGGCGGGCCAACCCCAAGCATCGCTCAACACCATTGCGGGCCTGAAATGGACCCACTATTGTCGCAGCGACAGCAACGCTGCCTGGGCGGTCTGCGCCGCTGATACCTATTGGAATGAATTGGAAAATCGCTACGCGGCCTTTGCCACGCTCCCCGGCGACCCAGTCGGGGGTCCTCTGGGCGCAGACGTGGCTGCGGGGCGTCTTTTCTCGCTGCAATTGCTCGACCTGACGCTGGCGCAAGGCATTCAACGCGCCGTGCAGCGCGACAATCAGTTGATCTCCAGCCAGTATTCACAGCCCACCGACACCGAACTGGCGAGCGACGTTCGCCTGGCCGCGTCCGGTTCAAAATTGGTCGTAGTCGTGGCCGATTTTCTGATCATGCGCAGCTTTGATGAAGCGTCCAGAGCAGCGCAATACTTCGGTGAAGCAGTCAAAACCCTGCCCAAAGGCAAGGTGCAAAACGCCAAAGCGGCCATCAAGGCCCTCAAGGGTGACCTGCGCAACAACAAACTCAAGGGCACCGGTGTGGCCATCACCGCACTCGTGGTGCTGGGTGGTTTGACTACGGCGGCCTACTTTCAAAATCGCGGCGAATATGGCGCAGCAATCGCCATTCGCGCCTTTGTCATCAGCGCCCAGGTTATCCTCAGCATCTATGGCCCCGTTAGCGCGGTCAACGCCTGGCGCGCCGCGTTGGGCTCTTCTGCGTCGATCTTGACCGCACAGACTGAATTGATCGGCGTTTCGCGCGTCGCCAATGCCATCGGCGCGGTGATTACCATCTCCATCGTGTGGGGCTTCTTTATTTACAGCATGGTCAGCAACAAAGTTTCGGCCTTTAGCGCCGACTTTAACGCTGCACTGGCCGAAACAGTCGCCGCCACCATCTACATTGTGCTGCTGGCCGTGCTGGCGAGCACCGTGGTCGGGCTGATCATCGTCGGCGTGATCGCGGTGATCGACGCCATCCTCACCGCGGTCTGCGAACTGGGCGTGGATGATCTGCGCTCGGTGCCCGGGCTGGGCGGGGCTTGTTTTACGTTGGGCGCCGCGGCCACCAAAGTTATCACACGCCTGCTCTACAACTACGACTTGATGATCGACACTGGACGCAATGACCTCGTCGCCCCTGGTGCGCCGAAAACGCAATTGGCAAACCCGAATAAGGGGTTTGTGACGGGCAACGAATTCTCGATTACGCTGCCGATCACGACGCACGTGGTGCATAAAAATCCGAACCCGGCCGCGGGCATCATCATCAATTTCTATCTCTATCTCTTCTCCAAAGAGAACCTGCGTTCCAGCACCTTCAATTACAGTTTGACCCAACCCGGCCCCCAGGATGTACCGGCCAGTCGAGACACCATGACCGGCGCCTGGCAAAATGTGGCCGAGGATCACAAATATGTGCGCACGCCCATGTACGGCGGTTATACCCAAAACAGCTACACGGTGGGTGGCTTCAATCTGCAACCGGGGCTGAATCGGCCCGCGTCGTTCTATCTCAACATGGGTTACGCCTTGCCTGCCTATGAATGTTGGGTGATCCCCGTCATCTTCTATCCGGTGCCGGTCTGTTACACGCGCACCTTTTCTAGCCACAACTCGAACAAGATCGAAACACTGCGCTATGACATCTTCCCCAACACAATTGACGGCTTTATGGCGCTCGGCCCCAAGAGTGGTGGCATGGGGCTGGCCTGGGATCCAGCCTTCCCCGCGCTGCGCGATGCCGACGGCGACGGCCTGATTGCGGGCAACTTTGGCGGGCTTGACCCCGATGACACCCGCTGGGATACGGACAATGATGGGCTGTCCGATGCCTATGAACTGGAACAGCGCGCCGCGGGCAAACCCTATTCGCCATTGGCGTGCGACACCGACAACGACGGCCTCACCGATGCCCAGGAAGCGCAACTCGGCACGAACCCGGCCAATCCCGACAGCGACAATGACGGCTTAACCGACGCCGAAGAAGTGTGGCATCGCGTCTACGACAGCAATTGTCAGCCGACGGACGCCTGGAGCGGCGGCTGGGAGGTGACGATCAACGCCACCACGCCCTTCACCATCCGCGTGTCGTCCGATCCACTGTTGCACGACAGCGACGGCGACGGGGTGAGCGACCTGGCCGAATACCAACTGGCCGGGCAACTCGACAGCCAAAATCGACCCTATCACCCGCTGGTGGTCAACGCTCCGCCGGTCTCCGTCTACACCGAGACCGACAAACCCTATGTCGCCCCCGGTGGCAGCCTGGTCTACACGACGACCGTGATTGCCAACGCAGCCATGGCGCCCGGCGTGCTGGATGTGTTCGCCCCCGCGCAACTGGGCAACGTGCGCACATCCTATCCGCTGAATTTCAACCCGGCCACCTTCGACGGCTCGCAAATTCTGACGCAACAGACCGCATTGAGCGCACAGGCGGGTCTGAATACACAAGCTGTGCCGCTGACCAGCAACGTGCGCACACGCCTTGCCCCCACCGGTTCCGGCGGCCTAGCTTGGGATTCGATCAATTTTCAATCGTTGGGCAATCAAGGGCAACCGACCCGGTCGATGGGCGCTGCCCACACCGGGCGCAACGGGCTGGACAACTATCTGATGACCAGCTTGAATACAGACAACAACGGCGCGGGAACGCTACGCACCCATCCACTGCCCAGCGGCCCCCAAACCATCTTGAACACCGCCACCGGACTACCCGATATCCACATGCTCAACAGCCGTTCCGATGTAGCCTGCACCACAAACGGCGATTGTCTGGTCGTGTGGGAACAGCGCATCGGCACACAGGAATTGACCATGATCGCTGGCGCCTTCCTCAGTCCGGATGGTCAAGTAAGTGGGTCATTCCCCATTTACTGGATTGCCGGTGGTTGGGCCTTCCGACCGGTGGTGGCAAGTGACGGAACTGATTTTGTGGTTGCCTTTGAGCTAGCCGGCCAGGTAGCACCAACTACGCGGCTCATGCTGGTGCAGTACAGCGCCACCGGCGCCCTCATCGCTAGCCACACGCAGCAGATCGAATCCCCGCGCGTGGCTGCGTTCAATCAACCGAGCGTGGCGATGGACTTGGTCTGGATTGGCGACCGTTATCGTCTCGCCTGGAAGTTTATCCGCGCCAGAGGATTCCGCCCCTTCCCGCAAATCTATGTGGGCGACTTGGATCGCACGGGTGCGCCGCTCGATTCGCTGATGACCAGCGTGGCCGCAGAAGCCTTAGAAACGGAGACCGGCGCCCCCGCACTGGCCCATGACCCGGTCAACAACCGCACCTTGTTGCTCTATATCTATCCGAATGGCGATGTACGGCGCGTGCTCTTTCAGGGTGCAGACCTAAACCCGTGGTTACGCGATGACTGGCTGGGCAACATCGACTATATCCCCGGTTCGCAGATAAAGCTTTGGAGCGGTGAAGTGCCGCGCGCCGCTTACAATGCCCTGGCCGATGGCTGGCTGATCCAAACGCTGCCCACAGATGAATTACAGTTCATGCTCTGGAAACCGGCGCTCGACGGTCGGCGGCTGGCGGATATTCGGGTCCTCTACCCCACGGCAAACGTCGACGGCATAAGCGATCTGGCCTGCCCGGCCAATGCCATCATGGTGCGCCCCATTGCGGATTTCCGCTTTGAGGAGTTGCCAGGGGCGACGAGCTTTGCCAGCCGTGTGGGTGGCTTCAACGCCACTTGTTCGGGCAACACGTGTCCGGTTGCCGGTGCGGCTGGCGCCACCAATGCCGCTGGCAACCCGATTGGCGGCGGCGTGCAGGGGCCAGCTTCCGACTATGGTCTGTCGTTTACCAATTATGACCAGCAGATCAGCTTCCCGTCGCCCATCGATCTGACGAACGATAGCTACAGTATCGCCTACTGGTATCGCGCCCAGGCCGGCAGCAACAACGGCGCCTTTGTCGTGGGCGATAGTGCGAGTTCCATGAGCCTCAATATCACGCCCGAATCGAATGGCGCGCTGAACTTCTTTATCAACGGCAAGTGGTATTCGTACGCTGGCAATCTGAATGACGGCGACTGGCACTTTATTGTGGCAACGCGTGACAAAACGAGTGGTGCGCACGGCCTCTATCTCAACGGCGCCGCGCTCCCAATCAGCGCAACCAACATCCAGCCGCTCGTGCCCGGCGCCACCCTGCGCGCCGGTGGCAATGTGGGCGATCTCGATCAGCTTCAGATCTACAAAACCGCCTTGGACAGCGCAACGGTTCAGGGTCTCTACAACAACACCCTGCAAGCCTATTGTGTGGCGGCCAGGGGCCATCAATCCCTGCCGCAGTGGGCCAAACTCAGCATCAGCGAGGTCGATCCCCGCGGCGGTAAGATCACGGCCAGCGGTGGTATGACCGTCACCATCGATGCCGACAAACCCACCTCGGCCCTCGTCGGTCTGACGAACAACCAGTTCATCCGCGGCAACACGGTTCACACCATCGGCGGCGCCGCCAACGATGCCACTTCTGGCGTTGCCCAGGTAGAAATCAACGTAAACAACAGTGGCTGGCAACCTGTCAACGGGGCCGGAGCCTGGTCGTATACCCTGAACGCCACCAGCGGCTCGTATACGATCCAAACGCGGGCTACGGACAATGTCGGTAATGTGGAAACTCCCGCCGCTGCCATCACCCTGCGCACGGACAGCACCGCGCCGACCGTTGCCCTCAACACGATTCCGGCCACGCCGATCAAACCAACCCGGATCGGCGACGGCCCGTGGCAAACCACGCTGGGCGGCGCGGTCAGCGATGCCGATAGTGGCGTGCAAAGCGTGCAAGTGCTGCTGCAAGGCCAAGGCAACGGCTGGCAGACCGCCACGCGCAATGGCAACAACTGGAGCATCGCTTATCTATTTGACGCTGGGCTGACGGACCCCACCGGCATTTATACTGTGAGCGTGCGCGCCATCGACAACGCGAGCAACCAAACAGCAGACAACGCGGCGACGGGCATCCTGCGCCTGGACGTGACTGGCCCTGTGGCGAGCTTCAGCCAGGTGGATGCAGTGCGGCAAGTGATCAGCGACACGCTGACCATCAGCGGTGTGATCACGGATACAGGCGACGCGGGCGTCGACAAACTCGAACTTGCCTTTGTCGCGCTAGAGCAACTCGCTGCCCTACCAGCCAACACGACCGGAAACGAGGCTGATGTTCAGATCAACCGCATCTGGTTGCCCGTCACCGTCGCCCAACCGGGCGCGCCTGTCAGCGGCTGGAATTTCACCATTCCTACGGGACTGGAAAACGAATACCAGATCGACCTGCGCGCCACGGATCGGCTAGGTAATGTCCTGCACAGCGACAACGTCTGGCGCGGTGTGATCGATACGCTGGCCCCACGCCTCTCCATCACCCGCACCAATCAAGAGAAGGATTTCTTTGCCAGCGGCACGGGGTGGGTCTATTATCTCGACATCCGTTGCACGGCCACGGATCGCTATCTGGACGATACTCGTTTCAGTTGTCCAGCCGATGTCATACGACCACCGGTGCGCGACTTTGACACCGGGGGCGCTCAGGGCGCGGCCATGCAGGCGCTCTTCCCAGACCGCACCATTCGCAATGAGATGACCAACAGCGCGGCCTGGTGGTCCATCAGCCCGCTGGAAAATGCGACCGTGCGTGCTTGCGACATCTACGGCCACTGCGCTGAGTCCATCAGTCCGCGGCAGTCGGGTGATCAAGCGTCGGTGCAGGCGGCCAGTACAATGGGCACAACCTCGCAAGCGTTGATCATTGCCCCGACCACAGGCAGCTTTGTCGCCAGCAACGGAGACATCCAGGTGACCGTGGCCGCCGAATCTGCCCAGTTGATCAAAGAGGTGACGATCCGGCTGGATGGTCAAGTCGTGCAAACGCTGACCTTTGCGCAGAGCGACGCCATCACCAGCATCTGGCGCACCATCCCCTTGAGCGGCGTCGGCCAGGGCGAACATACACTCACCGTCAGCGCCACCCACTGGGCTGGCGGCACATTGAACACCGGCGACCCCGTGACCTTTACACTGGATACGCAACCGCCCACGGTTACGATTGACCCAGCTACGTTGACCAATGCCGACACCTGGCAACCGGGCAGCGGTGTGTTACGCTTCAAGGGCGCGGTGAATGATGCGGTGGGGTTAGCGGCAGTGCAGATTCGCGAAGGAAACAACCCGTTTGTCGATGCCGGGTTTGGCAACGGCATCTGGCAAACCGCCCTGCCGGTGACCGACCCCGAAGGACGCACATTGAACATCACGGTGCGCGCCATCGACCGTGCCGGTCGCATCAGCACGGTGACACAAGCGATCAACACTGACTTGTCGTCGCCCACCGCACCAGACACGATGATCATTAGCAGCCCGGCGCACCCTAGCCCGGTGAACACGGCGACCTTCGAGTTTACCGGGAGTGAGAACGCAGTCGCATTCGACTGTCAGTTGGATGACAGCGCCTACGCCCCTTGCACCAGCCCGTGGACACTCGACGACCTAAGCAAAGGTGAACACACTTTCCGTGTGCGGGCCATCGATGCGGTGGGCAATGTGGATCTCACATCGGCCAGCTTCACCTGGACGGTGAATGCCAGTGCGCTGGATGCGACGATCACTTCCAACCCCGCCAACCCGACGAGCAACCGCATCGCCAGCTTTGGTTTCACGGGGACTGGCAGCAGCTTCGAGTGCAGCCTGGATGGGACGGCCTTTGTCGCCTGCACCGCGCCGATGACCTACAGCAACCTGCCCTACGGCAATCACACCTTCGCCGTACGTGCGCGCAACGGCGATCAAACCGGGGCAGCGGCGCGCTATGATTGGGTGATCATCAATGCCGCGCCGGTGGCGGCGACCCAGACGTTGACCACGGAGACGGATACAGCGCTCGACATCGTGCTGACAGCCAACGATGTAGATGCGCTTACCTATCAAGTGCTCAACCCGCCAATGCATGGCGTGTTGGTCGGCGTTGCACCGACCTTGCACTACCTGCCCGATTCTGGCTTTGTTGGCGAAGACAGTTTCAGCTTTGTCGCCAGCGATGGGCTGCTGGAGTCCGCCCCGGCCACGGTCACGATTCACGTGGCGGCCAGCGA
>JAHDWG010000124.1:0-3669 GCA_023384495.1 Caldilineaceae bacterium | reverse complement strand
AGGTGCGCGGGGTCCACGCGCCGCGGGCCGTCGGGCAGCGCACCGGTGACGACGATTGCGTTGAACCCTGCCACGCCGACCGGACAAAATGACTGGTACAACACCGCCGTCCACGTGACGGTGACAGCCAGCGATGGCAGCGACCCCAATGCCTCTGGCGTGGCGGAGACGCGCTGTGTGCTCAACCCGGCCACCGCGCCACTGAGTTTTGACGATCTGCCCACTGGTTGCGCCTTCAGCGGGGCCGGTGACGAAATCACCAGCGATGGGAATCACACGCTCTACGCCGCCAGTCGCGACCAGCAGGGCAATCGCGAAACACTACGGAGTCAGGCGATCAACATTGACCGCACACCGCCGGTAGTAACAGTGAGTGGCGTGGCAAACGGTGCGACCTATCCGCTGGGTAGTGTGCCTACGGCCAGTTGCGCCAGCAGCGACGCCACCGCTGGTGTGGATAGTGCCGCCACCGGCAATGTCAGCGGCGGCAATGCGCATAGCGTCGGCCACTTCACGGTGCGCTGTGGATCGGCCACCGACAAGGCAGGCAATATCAGCACTGAAATCAGCGCTGTGTATACCGTCACCTACAACCTGAACAAGTTTGTGGTGCTAGCACAGGAAGGGGTGGCGCTCGGTCAGCAGGCCACGGTCAACAGTGGTAGCGTCGGTGCGCGAGCTGCCAGCAACGGGCCGTTCCTGGCGAACAATGCCGAGGTGAGCATCGGTCAACAGGCTCGATTGCTGGAGGCCACCAGTCATTTGCTGGGGGATACGCTCTTCATCCAACAACAGGCGAGTCTCTATAATCCCAGCTACAACAGCTGGACCAACCAGAATGCCACGGTGCGTGGCATCACCGCCACGCCGCTCGACGTAGAACTGATCCCGGCTCTCTCTGGTCTACCGACTATCACAGTGGGCGCGCAGAACCTGACAGTCGCCCAGCAGAAGTCGCTCACACTCAATCCCGGTAGCTATGGCGCGCTCACGGTTGGTCAGCAAGGGACGGTTACGTTTACCGGGGGTGTTTATCACTTCACCGACTGGTCGATCAACCAGCAGGCGAAGATCAGCTTCCAGGCCGCTACGGAGATCCGCATTGCTGGTCGGCTCAACGTGAGGCAGGCAGTCACGATTGGCCCGGCAACGAATGCCCCCACGTTGAAAGCAAGTGAGGTCGTCTTCTTTGTGGCCGGCAAGAATGGCACCAACGGCGGACTCAATGAAGCACCGAAGAGCGTTGTCATTGGTCAGCAGAGTACACTGAACGTCAACATTCTAGCCCCGAACGGCACGATCCAACTCGACCAGGCGGTCAATGCCACTGGCGCGTTCCTGGCCAAGTGGGTCAGCAGCGGTGCTCAGGTTAAGCTTACCCTCGACAGCAGCTTTGTGACCAGTGGCGCCGGCGCCGCGTCGGTGGGTGATCCCGAACAGACGAATCTGCTCTATCTACCGCTCATTACTGCGCAAGCGACGGTCAATGCGACCGCTAATGCCGTCGTAATCGAAGCAGCCCGCGAGCGGGTTACGCCGCGCGACGACTCATCCTTTTTAACCGAAACGACCGGCCGAAGCACTACGGATCTGCATCCGCCTATCGATCAGCCAGCGGAGGCCACGCAAACACCGATTACAGAAACCCTTGCCCAGGAAATGGACATCAATCTAGCGACAGGGGACAACCGGGTCCATCTGCCGGTGATTGCAACGCAATAAATCCCTGGGCCTCATTCAGTACACGGACGATTAATAAGAGAGTCTCTCTAGAGATTGAGCCAGGAATTTGGAGGCGCGCACATCCAGCACTCGTTCATCGTTGGCCAGGTCATCCATGACTGCTAGGGTGACTTTATCTGGTTCATCTGGGGTCAGCAGAGACAACCGTCGGCGTGCAGAAACGCAAGTACCGGCGCACACAGAAGTCGCTCGGGCCGCGCACCTATCGCACGCACCCGGATCCCTTTGAGGCCGTGAGGAGCGAACTACACCGGCGGTTCCTGGCCGCCCCTGATCGCCCAGTCAAGTGTCTGCTTCAAGAGTTGCAGGCTCGCTATCCAGGTCGCTATCCGGGCAATCTGTTGCGGACGCTGCAACGCCGGGTGCGTGAGTGGCGCCGGGAGGTGATCCCGGTCTTCGATGATGGTCTCATCCGAGAAGATGCCCTCCTCCACCAGTCACTGCCAGTGCCGCTGCGCGCCATTCCGGTGAAGGACCCGACTTCGAGTTCTGTGAATATTCCGTCTCAGACTGTACAGATATTGATTCGGAAGCGGCTTGTTCTGATTTCCTGCATCGTTTGCTTACGGCAGTTTATGAACTGCGTGAAAAATATCCCGAACGCGAGCTTGCGCTTTCTCTTTCTGGGGGACGCCAGACAATGGCAGCGCTGACCCTACTTGCTGCCCAACGCTGCGGGATCGACCGCATCTTTCATACTTTGATCACCGATATAGATTTGGAGACCAGAATCGAGACTGAAACGAGTCTTAGCCAACTGATCAGACTCTCAGCCGAGGAACGCACCAGGCGGCTATTCCTTAATGCATATGATCGTAGCCAATTTCAGCTATTCGCTATCCCGATGATCGCTGTTGGATGAGCTGTCTGCCTGGCTTTGATTGCGCTGCCTGGGTGGGATTTATCAACACGGTACAGATTTTCTGACATAAGACTTGGGTGTTGTGATCGAAAACATCCTGTCATCCCGAAAGAACTGTATGCTCATCTCCCTTGTTATGACCCTGACCACTCCCACTGCCGCCACCTTAGCGGCGCACCTGGGGCGGGCCAACTATGCAGCTACATTGGCCGCTCTGTAAGCTATCGACCCGGCGCTCGGCGCGGCGTTCCATGATGGCGAGGGACCCAAGCTGATTACCTGTTCGGGATTGATCAATGCCCGTAGCCGGCGCGAAGGGCTACGGATTCGGACAGGGGAAACGTATGCGATGCGTGTTACGGGGCTGACACCTCTGGCACGCCAGGCATTGGAGAGGGCGTTCCTGCAGCAGCAGCCGGCAACCTGGACCCTGGCCGACCATCCCTTTGCTGTGGTCGATCGGTCGTGTGGACGAGACCACTGGCCGGCAGCGTGCCGCGGCAATATGAGGTGGCCGAGATTTAGGATTTACAAACTATCCGCGAAGAGGCGCGCAAGATGCGCGTACTTATTGAGCGACTGATCAGCGTGGCGGTGTTGGAGCGCCGCCAGCACATGCTGAACCGTCGCCTCAACATCTACCGCGATTCCCGGTTGGGCCGGGATCGTGATCTCGCCGATCTGGCTGGCCGCTCTGGCCGGTCGTTGAGCTTCGACCGCAATGCGACCGACGATGGCGCGCAACTGGTCAACATCGACGATGAGCTCTGGAGTGATTTCACGCTGGCCTAAGGCTGCTGTCATCATCTGTTCGCTGAGCCGCATCATCCACGTACCCTGGCGGCCCACCAGATAGGCCTGATTCGCGTGGTTAACCAGTCCACGGACGCCCATGCCTGGTCGGCCCGGACTGGCCACCGGCGCTCTGCCAGCGTCAGATTGAGCGGCGGGAGCACACTCTGCGGCTGAACCTGGCTCAGTTTTTCCACGAGTTGCCCGCGGGTCAGACCCCCACCGGGAGACCGGTTACACTCACACCCGCATAGATCCGGGACTGGCGCCAG
>JAHDWG010000123.1:9817-17710 GCA_023384495.1 Caldilineaceae bacterium | reverse complement strand
GTCGGGCGCGGGCTTGAGGGTGGGGATGTCAGCCAGCAACTGTTCGACGGTTTCGATGGCGTCGGCGCGGTTGGTGCCGATGATGCCGGTGGGGCCGCGCTTGGCCCAACCCGTCACATATTCGCCGGGCGCGATGCTATTTGTTGCAGGGTTCCACACACGACCGTTCTGATTGGGGATGACCCCGCGGCGCTCGTCAAAGGGCACATCCGGCAGTTGGATGCCGCGGTAGCCGACCGCGCGCAACACCAGCCCGGCAGGAATCGTATCGAATTCGCCGGTTCCCTCAGCGTTGAGATAGCCGTCGGCGGCGGGGCGCAGCACGTTTTTTTCAATGCGCACGGCGGTTACCTCGCCCTCGTCTCCCAAAATTTCCACTGGTGAGACAAGAAAGCGGAAGTGAACGCGACGGCGCTTGCCGGCGGGTGGCGTGGCCGCTAAGTCGCGCAACACGGCCAAATTGCGCTGCGTTTCAGGGTCAGCCGCAGCTTCGGCGGCGCTGTCTGAGTCAAGCACCAGCTCGGCAGGGTCAACAAAGACGTCGGCGTCGGCCAACTCGCCAAACTCGCGAATCTCAATTGGTGTAAAGCGAACCTGGGCGGGGCCGCGGCGGGCGAGCACATAGATGTCGGTGATCTGGCTGGCGGCGAGCACAGCTTCGGCGTCCAGTGCGATATCGGTGACAGCCAGCTCTGCAGGGGAGCGCGCCAGGATGCGCGCCACATCGAGCGCCACATTGCCCACGCCCACCACCGCGGCGCTCTTCACACTCAGATCCACGTCGAGGTCTCGATAGTCGGGGTGGCCGTTGTACCAGGCCACAAAAGCAGTGGCCGACAAGCTGCCAGCCAGCTCTTCGCCAGGGATGCCCAGCCGGCGGTCGGCCTGTGCGCCCACCGCATAAATCACGGCGTCATAGCAGCGGCGCAGGTCAAGGTGGGTCAGGTCGCGGCCAAAGTCAACATTGCCAAAAAAGCGGAATCGCGCTGCGGCTGCCGTGCGATCAAAGACCTTGGTGACCGTCTTGATCTTTTGGTGATCGGGCGCCACCCCATACCGCACCAGCCCATGTGGCGCCGGAAGGCGGTCAAAGAGGTCGACTTCGATTTGATAGTCATGCTGTGCTAGCAATGCGCCTGCTGCATAGAAACCGGATGGCCCGGCGCCGACAATCGCCACCCGCAATGGCCGTTCGTTGCTGCCTGGTCGATCCACAACATCACGCTCCTTGTCGCGCCCACGGACGCGTTTTAGAGCCCCACCGAATCCCGCTGCGGTCTCAACCAGCACACGAGGGATTATCTCAAGATCGCTGTGTCACACCTGTTCTGTTCTACAACCTGCCAGGTTTTGTTGACGGTTCACTTTTGCAAGGATATAACCGCGCCCAGAGGGCCCCCGCTGACAAGGAAACGTCGCCTCAGCGACTTGATTTTCCGCGCCTGAAGGCGCTCTGCACTGTCAGAAGCCGGATTTATCCGTCGCTAAGAGCAAATGTCAACAGAACCTCATGTCGCAAGCGATATTGAGATAGGCCCTGGTTCACTCGGTAGGTCGCGGCGCAATCTCGGTTTAGCTCTCAAAACCCATCCGAATCACCGTTGCGGAGCCAACAATGACACCTACGAATCGAAGGGGCCGCAACGTTCTTCGGATCGGCATTTATTGTCGTTTCAACATACTGCTAAACTGGCGCGCCAGGGTGAGAATGCTGATGCCCAGTTGAAAATAGTCACCCGGCCCCAACGCAGCCAGCCCTACAGGCTGCCCGTGCTCATTGGCGCCCTCTTCGCCATCACTGGCCACCCAAGCAAAGGCAGCCCCCAAAATGGCGCCCGCGGTCAAGCCAATCAAGACGCTTTTGGTCCTGTAGGTCATCCCCGATTCTCCCCGTAATGATGATCGGACAAGTCAACACCAACCATGTACGTTAACCAGGCCATAGCCGCCTTACGAGCGTACGCCACCGGGTCGCCTGCCCGTGGGCGCGGATCAGCGGCGCGCTTACCCGCTGGCTAAGCACATCGCTCTGCTCTTGTACAGTCCGGCTATAGCGTTGCGCCTGGCGCAGGCCGGATATGGTTTTGCGATGCGCCGCGTTCAGGCCGCGCACCGCAAAGTAGAGCGCCACAAGAGGGATCGCCAGGCCCAAAAAACAGAAAAGTGAAAGCCAGACCACGCTTACATCACGCCAAAATGCGATTGTCACGTTCTGCTCGCTTGCGCCGGGGCTCAGTGCACGATGGCGAAAAGAAAACGATAGTTGTCGTAGCGACTTCAGCCGCCCGTGTCGGTAGCAAAGCGACCAAAGTCGCCACGATGAAAAGCACTAGGCGCGCCGGCCTGCGCTCAACTGGCTCTGGAGCGATTTGAGTTCATCCCACTTGCCCGCGGCGGCCAGGGTGGCCTGTTCGGGCCACGTGGCCGGGTTGTGGATGCGCAACCCCGCATCGACCAAGACCTGTTTCAGCGCCGAAACGTCGGAACCAGCGAGATCGGAAAAGGTGCGGACACCGGCTTCATGCAACACTTGTTTGATCTTAGGGCCGATGCCCTCGATCTTGGTGAGATCATCCGGTTCCGTGATCACCGACGCTGGCGCTGGCTCCGCTTGTGAAGCGGGCGGCGGCTCGATACGCGGCGGCGTCGCGGGGGATTCGGCGGGCTGGTCGGTAGACGCCCCAACGCGGCCAGCATCTCCTTCGTGAGTGGCAGGGGGCGTTGGGGGCAGCGTGTGCGCCGGTGGCGGTGCAGGGGGCGGTTCAGTGGCTGAGCGCACCGCAGCAGCTGGCGCCAGGCGGCCCCGATCCGATTCACGGCCAAGCAGCCACGCCACTAACAGGCTAAAGATCAAAAGCAACAAAAGCCAGAGCCACCAGCGGCCACGCCCCTCTGCCGCAGCCTGGGCCTGAGCCGAAAAATGAGCAGTCAGCGTCAATGCAGACAGTTTGAGTAATAGCGAGTACAACACGTCAGGGTAGTCTCCTTACAATGAACTGTGCGCAACCTGTGTGGCCCACAATGCAAGCACCGATACCACAGATCCTCGATTATAGCTCACTTATTATAGCTCATTGTACCGCATAAAACACGAACTCGTGTAATTTGAGTGGGTTCAGAAAAAGGGCAACGATTGCAGCAGCGCGCCTTGCCCAAATTTCGGACAGACCCTGTAATTTTGTCTCCTCAGTCGCAGCGGTTACACTGTGGGCGGGCGCCGCAACCACTGGCCCATCGGCCATCGTCTATCGTCCATCTTTGTCAGGAGCCAATTTGCCATGACCAATCGCCATACGCATGACGCCCTGATCATCGGGGTGGGGCAGGCCGGCAACTCGCTGGCGCGCGCGCTAGCTGGCGCCGGCTGGAAGACAGCCGTCATCGAACGCCGCTATGTGGGGGGCGCCTGCGTCAACGACGGCTGCACCCCCACCAAAACCATGATCGCCAGCGCGCGCGTTGCCTATCTGGCCCGACGTGGAATGGATTATGGCGTCGAGCACAACGCGGCCCGTGTGGACCTGGCCGTTGTCCGCCGTCGCAAGGCGCGGCTTGTGGAGGATTCACGCCACCGGATCCAGCGCGCAATGGATGAAGACGAAAACATTGATTTCATCCAGGGTGAGGCCCGCTTTGTAGCGCCACAGACGGTGGAAGCGCGCCTGTGTGACGGGGGCGAACAGACCCTCTCGGCGCCCCACATCGTGATCAACAGCGGCGCCCGGCCCATGATCCCGGCGATTCCTGGTTTGGACGCCGCTCCGTTTCTCGATTCAACCACAATCATGGAACTCGACAAAACGCCTCGTCATCTGCTGGTGTTGGGCGGCGGGTACATTGGATTGGAGTTTGGCCAAATGTTCCGGCGGTTTGGCGCTGAGGTTACCATCGTGCATCGAGGAAGGCAACTGTTGGGGCGGGAGGACGCAGACATTGCCGATGCGGTCGCCGCCATCCTGCGCGAGGATGGAATCGAGGTGCTGTTGCAGGCAAATACTGTGCGGGTTGCGCCGCAGGCGGGCGGCGGGGTCGCGCTGACCGCCCAGACGCCCGCCGGTGAACGCACGTTGGCCGGCTCCCATCTGCTGGTGGCCACTGGTCGCACCCCCAATGTGGAGGCGCTCAACCTGGCGACCGCCGGGGTCGATACCACGCCGAAGGGCTTTATCCAGGTTAACGAGCGGCTGGAGACCAGCGCGCCGGGGGTCTATGCGGCGGGCGATGTCAATGGCGGCCCCGCCTTTACGCACATTGCCTACGACGATTTTCGCATCCTGCGCCACAACCTACTTGAACGCGGCAACGATGCGTTGCCCGCGGTCACAATGGGCCGCCAAGTTCCGTACACTGTCTTTATCGACCCGCAACTGGGGCGCATTGGGTTGACTGAGAGGGAAGCGCGGCGGCAAGGTCGGCGCGTCCGCATCGCCAAGATGCCCATGTCGCATGTGGCCCGTGCGCTGGAGATGGACGAAACGCGTGGCCTGATCAAGGTGGTGGTCGACGCCGAGAGCGATCAACTGCTCGGTGCGGCTGTTTTAGGGGTGGAGGGGGGCGAACTGGCGACCCAGTTGCAGATCGCCATGTTGGGCAAATTGCCCTATCCCATTCTGCGCGACGCTATCTTTCCCCACCCGGGCCTGGCCGAGGCGTTCAACAACCTGTTTACCTACAATCTGGAGTAGGGCTACAAATGGTTGATTCGTCCAATGTCGGTTTGCAGATCGCGCTGCGCTGTGCTAGGCTATCGCCCATGATTCCCATAGCTTCTGTGTCCAGCGCCCGCCTTAGCCTCCTTAGCGAGCTCCTCCTTGTGAGGGGCGCTTTTTGCTGGGAGGGGCGCCAGGCGTAGCCACGAGCTGCCTGACTGCACGGTTGTATGGAAAAGCCTTCCCGCTGGGAGGGCTTTTTTGATTGGCGCGTGACTAGGCAGCGCCTGATGGATGCCACGAGAGGATGCACGCTTAATGGTCATGCACTCAGTCAAGGCTTGCGTAAGTCTTGTGGCATGATCTGCGAGTGTAATCGACAGTGCCAGCATTAATGGGAAGTCCAACCGAAGGAACACCAAACGCACGAGGAGAAAACCGATGATTGCCACCCAATCGACCACCAAAGGCGCATCCCAAGCGCCCTATTCAGCCAAGCAGGCGCTGGCTCTCCGCCAGGCCGGCATGCAGCGCGGCTCGATCACCAAGTACCAACCCTTCTCGCAGATCGAGCTGCCCGACCGGCAATGGCCCTCGCGCGCGGTCACCGCCGCGCCCATCTGGTGTAGCGTCGACCTGCGCGACGGCAACCAGGCGCTCGCCATCCCCATGAGCGTCGGTGAGAAGATCGAATTTTTCAAGCTGTTGGTCGATCTGGGCTTCAAAGAGATCGAAGTCGGCTTCCCAGCGGCGTCACAGATCGAATTCGACTTTATGCGTCGCCTGGTGGAAGAAGATCTGATTCCCAATGACGTAACCGTGCAGGTGCTGGTGCAGGCGCGCGAGGCGCTGATCGAACGCACCTTTGAGGCGTTACACGGCATCCCGCGGGCGATTGTGCATCTGTACAACTCTACCTCACCGCTGCAACGGCGAGTGGTCTTTGGCATGTCGCGCCCCGAAATCATCGACATCGCCGTGCGCGGCATGGCGCTGATCAAAGCGCTGGCGCCATCCCTGCCCGACACCCATATCCGCGTCGAGTATTCACCCGAAAGTTTCTCGGCCACCGAGCTGGACTTTTCGCTGGAGATCTGCGAGGCGGTGATGGAGGTGTGGGAACCCACAGCCGCCGACCCCATCATCCTCAACTTGCCCGCCACGGTGGAAGTGGCGACCCCCAATGTCCACGCCGACCAGATCGAGTGGTTCTGTCGTCATCTGCGCCATCGCGACCGGGCCATCATCAGCCTGCACACCCACAATGACCGCGGGGCAGGGGTGGCCGCCACCGAACTGGGGCTGCTGGCCGGCGCTCAACGCGTCGAAGGCACGCTCTTTGGCAACGGCGAGCGCACGGGCAATGTGGATATTGTGACGCTGGCGCTGAACCTGTACACGCAGGGGGTGGACCCGGAGCTGGATTTCAGCGACATCAACGCTGTGCGCGCCATTTATGAGCGCTGCACGAGGATGGATGTGCATCCGCGCCATCCCTATGCCGGCGATCTGGTCTTCACCGCCTTTTCAGGCTCGCACCAAGACGCCATCAACAAGGGCATGGCCGCACAAGACCCCATGCCCAGCGCGCTGTGGCAGGTGCCCTATCTGCCCATCGACCCCAAGGACATTGGTCGCTCGTATGAGGCAATCATCCGCATCAACGCCCAGTCGGGCAAGGGCGGCGTGGCCTACGTGCTGGAATCGGAATATGGCATCCAAATGCCCAAGACGATGCAGGTCGAATTTGGCAAAGTAATCAACGATATTGCCGACCAATATGGCGCCGAACTGACACCGGCGCAGATCCATCAGGCATTTCAGCAGACCTATCTTGAACAGCAGACGCCCTTCCGCCTGGAAGCGTTTCGCACCCTGATGCACCACGACCAATCAAGCCAGGATGCCGATGCCTCGCCCTCAGCGGTCACCTGCGTTGCGCGGGTGCTGGTCGACGGCGCGCCCCACGAAATCTCGGCGGTGGGCAACGGCCCCATCAACGCCTTTGTCAACGCCATGAAAGAAGAACTGGTGGCCGACTTCAACATTCTCTCCTATGCCGAACACTCGCTGGGCGAAGGGTCGCGCGCCGAGGCCATCGCCTATATCCAGATCCGCACACCTTCGGGCGAGACCTTTTTTGGCGCCGCCACCGACACAAATATCGAGCGCGCCTCGATCAAGGCCGTGGTCGGCGCGCTCAACCGCGCGATCCATGCTCACCAGGGAGTGAGGGTCACAGAGGGGTAACAACCGTTGGGTACGATGTTGAGATAGGTTCTAATCCTGCTCGCCATCACCACGCCACAGTTCTTGCATTTCGGGGCACCGTTGAAGCAGCTCCTCCAGGCTGCCCTGGTCGTGGATGCGCCCTTCACGCAGCACGATGATGTGGTCGGCCCGGCGCAGGGCGGCGCGCCGATGCGAGACCACCAGGCACGTCAAGCCGGGGCGGGCGAAGAGCCGCTCCCACAGCCTGCGCTCGGTCTCGACGTCCAGCGCGCTGGAGAGATCATCGAAGACGTATAGCTCCGGTGTGCGTACAAACATGCGCGCGGCAGCGGCGCGTTGGCGCTGCCCGCCCGACAGCTTCACCCCCCGCGGCCCGATCACCGTCTCCAGCCCGTGGTCCAGGTGGGGGAGGTCCTGTTCGAGCACGGCGGCGTAGAGCGCGCCTTCCAGGTCGACCTGGTCGGGCGGCAACCCGGCCAGGATGTTGTCGCGCAGCGTTTCGCTAAAGAGCGCGGGCAGTTGCGGTGTGTAGGCCACCCGCGGCGGAACCATAAAGGTGGCCGGGTTCTCGACCACCGCGCCATTCCAGCGGATGGCGCCGGCGTCTTTTGGCAACAGGCCGAGCAGCGTGCGGAGGAGCGTCGTCTTGCCCGCGCCCACCCGGCCCGTGATCACCGTGAAGCTTCCCCGGCGCAGGCGCAGGTCGATGCCGGTGACGCCCTGTTCGCTGCCGGGGAAGTGATAGCTGAGGTTGGTGACTTCCAACGCCTCCAGCCTGTCTTCCCGCGTTTTGGCGATATAGGGCACGGCGGGCAGTGGGCCGCGCAGATAGGTGGGCTGTTTGGCCACCAATTGTTCGGGCGGCGCGCCCTGCAGCAGCCGGTTCATCCGCCCCAACGCCACCGCGGCCTGTCGCAAGCGCGGAAAGAAGAGACCCAACGACGCCGTCCAGTCGGAGATAAAGCCGAGATAGAAGACAAAGAGCGCAAAGTCGCCCACTGTAAACGATCCC
>JAHDWG010000123.1:0-9807 GCA_023384495.1 Caldilineaceae bacterium | reverse complement strand
ATAATCAGCCCGGCGCCCACCGTGGTCGTGTTGCGATAGACCGAGCCGAGCACCTCGGTAAAAAGGCGGTCTTTGAGCGAGGAGTGGCGCCGCGCTTCGTTGAGCGTCTCGAAATGGCCCAAGACCCGCTCCTCGGCCACCGCCAGCTTGATCGCCTGCACGCTGTTGAACATCTCGCCGATAAAGCCGGTGACGTTGCCCGTAGCCCCACGGCTGGCCTCGCGATATTTTTGCACCCGCGTCATGGCCATGTTGGCGATTAAGACCACCAACACCAGCGGGACAAAGACAAAGATGGTGATGCGCACGTTGATCTGAACCATCACCGCCACCGCAATCACGGCAAAGAGCAACTGGGCGACCAGAAAGAGCGCCCACGCCGTGAAGTTGCCCACCTCTTCGGGGTCCTCGCGGAAGCGGCTGATGGCCTCGCCCGTGGAGCCGGGCAGCGCCCGTGCGCCGGGCCGCTGCAGAATGCGCTCGAACATGTTGCGCCGCATGATGGCGCTGCTGCTAAATTCCCAGGCAAAAAAGCAATACATGTCGACCAGGATCAGCCCGCTGCGCGCCAATGCAGCCGCCACCAACAGCGCGGCCCAGCTCTCTGGCCCCCACGACATGGGCGCGCCGTTGGTGAGTGAATCAAAAAACCAGCGGGTGATCAACCCCCACGCCTGAAAGGCCAGGGCAAAGATCACAATCCGCAGCAGCGTGGTGGCGCTGTAGAGACCCGGATGGCATTTGATCAACGCCCACCAGTAGCGCCAGGTGGAGAGCGGCGGCCTGTCCACGGTCTGTTCTACGGTCATGTTCAGTCTCCTAAAGTACTGAGCCGGACGGTACAACAACAAGGAACACAGAGCACACAGAGGAGGCGCAGAGAGCACAGAGAAAAAACTCCGTGTGCTCGGTAAAGTCTCCGTGCTCTCTGTGTTGCTGCTGTACTTTCTCTTACGCCAGCACCTCTTCGATGCCGGTCTGCAACAGTCTGGCAAAACGCGAGCCGGGGTCGGCGGCCAGCGCAATGCGGTCGCCGCGCTCCAGAATCCGCCCCCCTTCGAGGATCAGGATTTCATCGGCGCGGTGGACGGTGGCCAGCCGGTGAGCGATGATGATGGCCGTGCGGTTGTGGAGCAGCCGGTCGATGGCGCGCTCGATCAGGTGCTCGGTGGCCGGGTCGAGCCGCGACGAGGCCTCATCGAGGATCACCAGCCCGGGGTCTTTGAGAAAGATGCGCGCAAAGGCCAGCAGTTGCGCCTCGCCCGCCGACAGCCCGCCGCCATCGGCCTCAAGGATGGTGTCCAAACCATATTCAAGCGACCGATACCAGGCGGAGAGACCGAGCTCGTCCAGCAGGGCAATGATTTGTGCATCGGCCACGCCGGCGTCGAAGAAGGTGAGGTTGTCGCGCACGGTGGCATGGAAGAGCTGCACGTGCTGCGTCACCACGCCCACCCGGCTGCGCACCTGGGCGGGATGCGCACGCCGCAGGTCCACGCCACCGAGGCAGACGCGGCCCTGCCAGGGGTCATAGAGCCGCGCCAGCAGACGCGCGATGGTGGTCTTACCGCTGCCGGTGCGCCCCAGCAACCCCAGTACCCGGCCCGACGCCAGCGCAAAGGAGAGGTCGCCCAGCACATATTCTTGCGCTGCGCCGTCGTCGACGGCCTCATAGGCAAACGAGACTCGTTCCAGCGCCACGGCAAGCGGCCCACCGGGCAGGGTCGCTTCGCTCAGTGCATTGGGAGATGCGTGCTCCGGTTCGATGGCGCTCGCTTCGGCCAGCAGTTCGTGGATGCGCGCCGCGCCGGCCCCGGCCTGTTGCAGCCGCTCCATCTCCTGCATGATCCGCTGCATGGGCATGGAGAGCATGCCCGTATAATGGACGATGAGATAGACGCCGCCAATGGTCAGTTCACCGCGCTGGTAGAGTCGGGCGCCGGCGACAAAGGCCACCGCCGTGCCGACCGAGAAGAGCACCCACGCCGTGTTGACCAGGGCAAAGCCCAACAGCCGCGCCTTGACGGTGGTCTGCCAGAAGCGGCGCAACAGCGCGTAGAAACGGCGCAGCACATAGGCCTGCGCGCCCAGGGCGCGGATATCCTCCATGCCGACCAGCCGTTCCTCGACAAAGCCGAAATAGTCGGCGCTGGCGGCGCGCGACTGTTTCCAGTAGGGGACGGCCGCATCGCGCAGCCGGTTGAGGATCAGCAACGTGACGGCTACAAAGGTGGTCAGCGCCAGCCCCACGCCGAGCGCCTCGCGAAAGAGCAGCGCCAGCACGCCCAAAAGCAGAATTCCATTGCTCAACACCTGGAGCACAAATTGCGAAAAGAAGAGCGCCAGCGCGTTGACATCGCCGTCGATGCGTTCGATCATTTCACCGGGGGTGTGTTCGGTGTGGAAGGCCATGTCCAGCCGCAGGCAGTGGCGCGCCAGATCGCTGCGCAGCAGATTGGTGGCCGTCCACGCCACATTTTCACCCAGATAGGTGGCGCCCACCGCGACCAGTTGTTGCGCCAGCGCGATGGCCATAAAGATGAGGGCCAGCGCGGTGAGCGCGCTCATGGCCGCGCCGGCCAGCGCCTGGTCGAGAAAGCTGCGCATCAACTGCGGGTTGACCAGTTGCAGCACAATGTTAGCCGCGAGAAGCAACCCCAGCCAGAGAACCCGGCCCCGCTGCGGGCGGAGATAATCCACCAGCAGCCGCCGGTACTGTTGAAGGGAGATGTTCATGGTTCTCCTTTATCTCTCATGGTGCGCAAGCCTTGAGCAATTGCATTCGCAGTTGAACGCTATCCTCACCGCTGGGGCTGTGTCAGGCGCTGCGTACCATGAGTTTATCATGTAACCAATGACAGAACTTCATAGTCTATACGAGTGAAGGGTATGAAACCAAATCGGCATAGGGATGAACAAACGGCGGACGGCGAACTGATCGATCGCTGTCTGACTGGGGATAGGGAGGCCTTTGCTGCCCTCATCGAGCGCCACCGCGCCCGGCTCGAACGCCTGTTGCGGGTGTTGGTGGCCGACGGCGCCCTGCGCGACGACGTGTGGCAGGAGACGTTGTTGCGCGCCTATTTTCACCTGGACCAGTTGCGCGATCCGGCTCGCTTTGGCGCCTGGCTCTGCACCATTGCGGCCAATCAGGCGCGCACACAGCGCTACGCCACGGGCAAACGAACGCTTGCCTGGGAGGAGCTATCTGATACAGTAGCCAATACATTAAGGTTCGAGAATAACGTTACCCAGTCGCCAGAAGAGCAGATGATCCGGAACGAATTGACGAGCCGGGTGCGCCAGGCGATTGCCGACCTGCCGCCGGCTGAGCAAGAGGCAGTGCTGTTGGTCTATCTGGAAGGGATGAGTCAAAAGGAAGTGGCGGCGGAGCTAGGGGCCGCACTGAGCGCCGTCAAGGTGCGGGTGCATCGAGGGCGGCGGCGGTTGCAGGTTGCCCTGGCGGATGTGGCTCCGCAACCGTTATCAAGGCGACAAAAGGAGGAGACCATGATTGCTGTCAATGTGCACGATGTCCTGCTTGAGATCCAACAACCTGACGCCAACGGTTCTAAACCGGCGCGGCCACGCCTAGCCGACCTGATTGCAGGCAACCGTATTATCCTACTCAAGGAACGGGATGGCCCGCGCGCCATTGCAATATGGGTAGGGCCATACGAGGCGACGAGCGTTTTGCTCCAGCTCCAACAGCACAAGTTGCCGCGGCCCATGACTTACGACCTGACCAAAGCGCTGCTAGAGCTGGGAGAAATCAAGATTGAACGAGCCGTTGTACAACGCCTCCATGAAAACACCTTCTACGGCAACCTGATCGTCCAGGTAGGCGGGAGCGCATCCGAAATCGACTGCCGGCCCAGCGACGCCATCAATCTGGCGCTTCGGCTCAATGCGCCCCTCTTTGTCGCCAGCGAGGTCATAGATCGGGTCGGCTTTGGACCAGAGGTGAATGGAGAATATGCGCTGGCGGCGGCCACAGAGGCGCAGATCGGCGCCCTCGACGACCCGGCGGAAAAGGAGAAAACGGCGGCCCGCGCCCAGGGCAAGATCTGGCTTTCGGCGCACGCGGTGAAAACGGAGCAACTGTTGCAGGAGCGTGAGCAACTGTTGCAGGAGTTCGTGGCCTCGCTCACCACCGAACGCGACCGCTGGCTTGCAGATGAACGGTTTCCCCGGCTACTGGGGATTTGATACAGCCGTACCTACCCCGTATGCCCCAGCCGCAGCGCTGTCGAGAGGCGGCGGTAGATGGCGGCGGCGATGGTGATCAGTTCCAGTGCGATCATCAGGCCAATGAAGAGCGTCGCCAGGGGCAGGATCTGCTCTTCGGCGATGATGGGCAGCAGCGGGGGCAGCGGCGTCCCGGCTTCGCCGGTGACGCGGAAGAGGGGAACAAAGAGCGCGGTAGCGATCACCCCCACGATCACCCCGGCGGCCGCGCCATAGGCGGTCAAGATCAGATACTCTAGGGTCACCTGGCCCAGAATCTGCGGTCGCTTTAACCCAATCGCGCGCATGACCGAAAAGATGAACATGCGCTCATGCAGAGACGAGTAGCTATAGGTGAGCAGGCCGAGCGCGGCCATAAATGCGGCCGCCACAAAGCCCACCGAGAGCGCGCCAAAGACACCCACCCGCTCCATCTTGGCCTGCTCGGTCGTGATTGTAGCGCCGGCGTCCTGTTCCCGAAGGGTGGCGATGCCGGTTGAAAGCACTTCGGGCAGCACGGTTTCGCCCTCAACCCCCATCTCAAGACGCAGCCAAACCCGGTGTGGCATGGTGATGCCAAAGAACGAGTTGATGTGTTCAAGGTTGCCGATGACGGTCACTTTGTCTTCATAGATGGTGGGGAAGTGCTCATAGACGCCGACAATGGTGAACTGGGTGGTGACGCTAGCGCCAATGTCGGCCAACACCTGAATGGTCAGATGGTCGTTGATGTTGAGCCGGTTCTCGTCCAGAAACGCCTGCGACACGAGGATGCCGTCGTCCAGCGCGGCCAGCCGGTTCATGAGCGCGCCGAGTGATTCGCGCGCCAGGTCATTGCGAAACCAGGCAGTGCGCGAGAAATCGACGCGATCCACGCCCAGAAATCGCCCGCGAACGCGCTGCCCGCTGCCGGCGGCCAGTGCAATAAACGCCTCATAGTCGCCCACGCGCGCCGCCTCGACCACCCCGGGCAACTCACGGAATTCATCGGGGGGCGGCGCCCAGTCCATGCCCGTGCGCTGCGCCAGCGCCTCCACTTCGGAATAGGGTTGGAAGGTCAGGTCCGCCCCGGTGCGATAATAAATGCGGTCAATGAGCCACTGGTCAAGGCTGGCGGCCATGGAGAGCGTGTAGACGCCCAGCGCCAGCGAGACAATCACCAGCAGCAGGGGATTGATATAGTTTTGGCTATACCGGCCCAGCTGGCGCAGCGCAAGGTGGGGCATGAGCCAGGGCGTCTTGTGCGCCAGCCAATCGAGCAGGCGCATGATCCACGGGAAGAGGCGCATAGCGAGCAGCGCGGCGACAATCACAAAGAGCGCGGGCAAGATCACCAATAACGGATCTTGGTAGAGTTCTTCTGGTCGTTCGCGCACGAGCGCGCCCAACGACCCTCGGTTGGCCAATTGTTGGTAGCCATACCAAGTTGGGATGATGAGCAACAGATCCAGGTAAGCGCGATGCCAGAAGGGGCCGCGCGGCGGGCGGGCGTGCTCGCGTTCTTGGGTCAGCACGGTCTCGCTGCTGGTGAGCGCGGCGGTCCACAACTTGGCGAGCAAGAGGATGCCCAGGGTGGCCGCCAGCAACGGCAGGTTGAACCCGTCCCACGAGACGGGCAGCGGCGCCCGCGGCTCGAAGGTCAGGAAGCTGACGGTATAGCCCATCAGACGCGCTAACGCCATACCAAAGAACAACCCGATGGGGCTGGCAATCACAAAGAGGATAATTCCCTCAACCAGCGTAAAGCTGAGCACGCCCCAGCGGGTCATGCCGCGGCTGATGAGCACTGCGGTCTCGCGGCGCTGCCAGTAGGCGATCACAGCGGAGGTCAGGATCAAGAAATAGAGCAAGAAGCCAAAGGCTGGGGTGTTAAAGCCGAGCAGAATGGTGGTCAACGTGGTCTGCCGCCCGACGAAATTGGCCAGGGGCACCGAGGGCAATGTCAACTGGGCCTCGGGCAGATAGCGCTTGACCACGGCGGCGGCCTGTTGCCAGCCATCGGCGTAGGCGCGCGCGCCGGCGGGGCGGGCCGCCATCTCATCCAGCACCACATACCAGGTGACGGAACGCACTTTGGGTTCGAGCTGGGGCTCCACATGGCTCAGGTAATCGCCCCGGCGCACAAAGAGCTTCTCGCGCAACGTCTGGTCGGGGTTGCTAAACCAGAACGGGCTTTGGGGGTTGATGGCCTGCCAGAAGCCGGCTATCTGCACGGGGATGGCGACCTGCCCCTGCTGGCCGGTGAGGGTGAAGGCATCACCCAACTGTAGACCCAGTTTGGCGGCCTGGTCATTATGAATCCACACGGCCAGCGCATCAGCCGATTGGCCATCATCCAGCGGTTCACCTTCGACGGTGATATGGTCCGCCACGCCTTGCATATAGGCAATGTTGAGATCACCGAGCGAACGCCGGCCTGCATAGCGCGTATCGTCTGGCAACGGTTGCAGCGTAAGAACGCCGCTGTCGGCCAGCAATCCAACCGACCGCACGGGCAGCCCCACCTCCGATGAGACCGTATCGGCCACGTTGGCGGCGAGCGTTTCGGTGCGCGCCAACGTCAGCGGAACCGTACGTGACGAGGCGGTAAAGACGCGCGACGAAAAGGGAGGCCGGCCAGTGATGCGGCTGTATTCGGCCAGCTCCTGGCGCATAATAACCGTTTCCACGGCCTGGGCGAAAAAGGTTGCACTGCTCACCAACCCAATCGCGAGGATCACGCCGAGCAGCGACAACAGGCTGAGGCCAAAGTGATAATAGAGCCGTCGCGTGGTGAGATAGACCAGGTCGAGCACACCGTGCAGTCGGCGCAGGAGGAGGTTACCGCGCTGCGTTTGACGGGGGAGCGCAAGGCTGCGGGCCACCGCAACCGGCGTCTGGGTTAGGCTTTCGTTCATATTGCGAAACAGATGGGTCTCCGCGCACGGAATTGCTATTGCTGGTTTGCGATGCTTCTGTTTGACTTGCAGACAGAACTATTCTATACTCAGGCTCCCAAATCAACAATTCCGCACCGGCAAACATGGGCTCCCGCAGTGTTGTCTGCTTCGTGTTTATCCGGAAATTCTTGACAGCCGAAGAGCACTTCCGTGTGCGCAACCATGCCCGGATCGGCGCTTCGCACATTGCGAACCGAGTCGCCCACGGCAACAACTGTGCCCTGTTTGCCCAGATCGATTGAGCCAGACGGTTTGTGTGATTGGTTCTATCCCCATCAGTTCCGATAGGCTTTGTCGTGCATCCAATCAAAAACAAGGGAGGAAGTTATGGATTTTCAGAACCTCAATCGGCGTGACTTTCTGCGTCTGAGCGGGTTGAGCGCGGCCGGCGCGTTGGCGGCGGCTTGTGGCACCCCCCCGGCGCCAGGCTCGGAGGCGGCCCCGGCGGCGGCAGAGGCTGGCGGCGCCGCGGCGGCCGCGCCGGCCCCCGCCAGCGGTCTGCGTCAGGTGCCCCGCGAGAAGACGCTCATCCTCATGTTCGGTGGGGATGGCACACAGTTCACCGACACCGGCCTGGGCAACCCCTATGCCGCCGGCGCCACCCACCAGATCGGCAGCGCCGCGCTGTGGGAGCCACTCTATTACTACTCCGCATTTGCCGATGAACACATCCCCTGGCTGGCCGAGAGCTATGAATACAATGATGACTTCACCGAGCTGACGATCCAGATCCGCAGCGGCGTGGAGTGGAGCGACGGCGTGCCCTTTACGGCGGGGGATGTGGCCTTCACCCTCAAGATGTTGCAGGATCATGCGCCGTCGTTGCGTCTCTCCACCGAGGTGAAAAACTGGGTGGAATCGGCGGTTGCGGTGGACGACGCCACGGTGAAGATCACCTTCTTTGACCCACGCCCGCGCTTTATGCTCGAATATCTCTCGTTCAAGTTTGACACCGGCATCTATATTGTTCCGGAGCATGTCTTTGGCGAATTGACCGCCACCGAGGACATTCAGGGCTTCACCTACTACGACGCGGCCCAGGGCTGGCCGTTGGCGACCGGGCCGTACAAGATCGTCGAGTGGACCAACACGCAGAAGTTTATGGACCTGCGCGAAGATTGGTGGGGCGCCAAGACGGGCTTCGCCGAATTGCCGCAGGTCGAACGCATCCTCATGCTGCCGCGCGCCGACGACACCCGCATGGTGCAACTCATCGTCAACGACGAGGTCGATTCGGTGCTCGACCTGCGCGCCTCCACCATCCCAGAGACGGTGCGCCAGAACCCGAACATCATCACCCACACCGGCCAGGAATTGCCCTTTGGCTATGTCGACTGGTGGCCCACCTCGATGTGGTTCAACTGCGACGAGGGGCAACCGTATGCGGCCAAGGAACTGCGGTGGGCGGTGAGCTACAGCATCAACCGCCAACAGATGCTCGAAGTGGCGCTGGGTGGCTCCGGCGAGATCACGCCGCTGCCCTTCCCGCGCTATCCGGCGCTCCAACCGTTCTTCGATGCGGCGGCGCCGCTGCTCGAAAAGTACCCCACCAACGAGTACAACCCAGAGAAGGCGGCAGCCTTGCTCGAAGGCCAGGGCTACGCCAAAGACAGCCAGGGCTTCTGGGCCAAGGATGGTGAGCGGTTGCAAGCGATCATCTCTGGCTGGCAAGTCTTTACCGATATTGGCCCGGTGATTGCCGAACAGTTGCGCCAGAACGGCTTTGAAGCCGACTTTATCACCCCCACCGACAATGGCACGCGCATCTCCGAGGGTGTGCAGAAGATCTGGCTCAATGGTCATGGCGGCAGCTTTGCCGACCCATTCACCACCATGGACTTCTACACCAGCAAGCACTATCGCCCTCAGGGTGAACCGGCGGCCTACCCTTCGCGCTGGCGCAACGAGGAATACGACGCCATTCTCGACGAGATGGCGACGACCGATCCCCAGGCAGCCAACTACATGGACCTCTATCTGGCGGCCATGGAGATCTGGCTCGACAACCTGGTCGATGCGCCGATCCAGCAGTGGTTCCATCGCATCCCCATGAACACCACCTATTGGAGCGGTTGGCCCACGCAGGATAACCCGTATGTCAACGGCGCCTTCTGGCACCTGACCTTCCCCATGATCTTGCGCAAGTTGCAGCCGACGGCATAGTTCGACTTTAGATTTTTGATTGTGGATTTTGGATTTTGGACCGTGTTGGGTGTGAACCGTCCAAAATCCAAAATCTAGAATCGGAGGTAGAATGCGGTATTCTTGGTCTTTCGTCCTCAAGCGGGTGGGCCTGTTGTTGATGATCATTTGGACAGCCGCCACGCTTAACTTCTTTATCCCGAAAATTACACCGCGTAACCCGCTGCGAGAGAAGTTGATGGAAGAGGCGTCGCGTGGCGGCTTTATCCCACCGGGCTTCAATGAAATGGTGGCGGCCTACGAAGAAAAGTTTGGCCTCAACAAGCCGCTGTGGGAACAGTATTTGATCTATCTAGGCGATATGTCTCGCCTCAATCTAGGCTATTCGATTGCCAACTTTCCCAGGTCGGTCAACGAATTGATCAGCGAAGCGTTGCCGTGGACGATCAGCCTGCTGACGGTGACCACCATCATGGCCTTTCTGATTGGAACCACGCTC
>JAHDWG010000698.1 GCA_023384495.1 Caldilineaceae bacterium | reverse complement strand
AGGCCATCGAGCCACGAGTAGTTGGAGATAAAACAGACCACACCGCGCCCGCTCATCTCGACGATGCGCCGTTCGGCCATGCGATAGAAGCGCACATAGAGGTCGTTGAGCCCCTGGCCCTGGGGTCGCGGGGCGGCCACGGTGGTGCGGTAGGCCTCGACCAGGTTGCGCTCCTCGTCGATGGCCAGCCCGGCATAGCCGCTGTAGGGCGGGTTGCCCAACACCACCAGGATCTCCTGCTCCTGTTTCACCCCTGCCGCCGCCTCGGATTCGCGAGCGAGAAAGTTGTCGGCCAGGGGCGGCTGCTGCTCGCGCACCCAGCCGGTGAGCGCATTGGTCAGATAGACCCCGGCCCGTTCCCCGCTGCGCAACGGCGCGTGGAACTCGCCCGCCAGCAGCGCGCCGATCTGCAAATGGGCCACCACAAAGGGCGCGGGCAGGATCTCAAAGCCAAAGAGCCGGGTGCGCGCCGCCTCCGCCACCAGTTGGCCCGCCAGCGCCGGCCCCACCTCTCCGGCCAGCCGGGCATAGACCAGCCGCATGATGCTCACCAGATAGGCTCCGGTTCCGCAACAGGGGTCGAGCACGGTGACGCGCGGGTCAGCCAGCCCGGCGGCGATGCCCAGTTCGTCGCGCAGCGCGGCGTCGACACGGGCCACCATGTAGTCCACCACTTCGGGCGGCGTGTACCAGACGCCCAGTTGCGTGCGCAGTGCGGGGTCAAACGCCTCCAGAAAGGGTTCGTAGAAGTATTGCACCGCCTCACCCTGGCGAAAACGGGCGAAGAACGCGCCCCGCTCCACCCGGTTGAGCGCATTGGCCGTCCAGCGCAACACTTCTTCCAGGTTGAGCGGGTCGAGTTGCGACGGGGCCGAGAACTGTTCAAAGAGCAGCCGCACCGCCGGGATCGAGAGACGGCGGGTGTCGCGCCAGAGGTCAAACGGGTCGATGCGCGTGGGCCGCTCCTCGTGCCAGAGCACCCAGGCCGAGAAGACGCCATAGAAGAGCGTCTGCACCAGCGACGAGCGGAAGAAAGCCTCGCCCCGTTGCGCCTCGAAGTGCAGCCCCAACGCTTCTTCCAACTGGCGGCGAATGCGGTCGAGCGTCGAGAGGTCCACGCCCCCCTGGTCGAGCCGCGCCCGCGCCTCGCGCGCATACGAGGCCAGCATCTGCGCCACCTCTTGCGGCGTGCGCAACGGCGCCCCGCGCCGCATGACCCGGCTCAGATATTCGAGCAGCGCGGCGGCGTGACGCTGGGCCAGCGGGCCGGGCAACGCAGCGGCGGCCCAGAACTCGGCCTCGTCGGCGGCCAGCCGGTACTGTTCTTCGGGCCGGGGCGCACCGTGCTCGTCCATCGTCACCAGCAGAAACTGGTAGTAGTTGGTCACCAGCACCTGGCCGTAGTGGAGCAGATAGCGGCGCACCTGTTCGCTCTGCGCCAGGGCAAAGACGTTGGCGCTGGCCGGCTTGACCTCGACCACGCCGTGGGCCGGGCGGTCGCCGTCGGCCTGTTCGGCGCTAAAGAGGCCCAGATCGGGGATGCCGGCGCCGCTGCTGCTGGGGTGAATCAGGGCGTGGATGTGGGGACCCGGCCCGTGCAGCCCGGCGGCGTTGAGCAGCGTCTGCAAATAGCCATAGCGCGACGTTTCCGCCACCGTCTGATGGCGGTCGGCGGCCAGGTGGTGCAGATACGATTCCAGTTCGGCGGCGAAATTCATTCTCGGCGGCATGGGGGAGGCGTGTGCTGTTGGTGATCTTACAGTGAACTGAAGGGATTGTATCACAGCTTTGGGGAATCAACCAGATCAGCAGCAAAGATAGGACAAAACGCCGATGCCTTATGTGATTCAGCCGTTGTATGCTGTCCGTGCGATGCACCTGCCAGGTGCGTTGCACGTAGTTGTAGCCATACCAATAGGTGCAACGCACTCTTCGAGTGCATCGCACCGGGTTCGCCCTCACAGCGCCCGCACCACGCGGTCGAGCATCGCCAGCCAGCGCGCCACGCCCGGTCTGGCCCCCGCTCGCGAGAGTTGCCGATGCACTTCGTCCAGAAGCTCGCGTTGGCTCATGCCCAATTGTTGACCATCGAACACCCAGCGGACGCGCGCCGGGTCGCCATAGAGCGCGGCGCTTTGGCGCAACAGCCGCAACAGGCCCCGCCCC
>JAHDWG010000122.1 GCA_023384495.1 Caldilineaceae bacterium | reverse complement strand
ATGCTGCTGAACTATGCGGGCCATCATAGCGAAAAAACGCTCAGAGATCGCTCACACAGGGGGTTCGATGCCAGGCATGTCGCACGTTTGTGTTACAATGGGTTCTGTAGCCCTTGGCGCTTCCCTACATTGGAAGCCCAAAATCCATGGATTGGTCATTGCCCTGCATTGCTCCCCGCCTGCCGAACCGACCACCAACGCTTCCGCTCATTCACCCTAAAGCAACATGAACGCACGCTTGACCGTTTACACACTGGGGCAGACGAGCATTTTGCTCGACGGTGACCCAATAACCGGCCTCACATCGCGCACGGCCGAGGCGCTGTTGGTCTATCTGATGCATCAACATCGGCCCGTGTCGCGGCAGGTGCTGGCGGATTTCTTTTGGGATGATCGGATGCCCGAACGGGGGGCCGCCAACCTGCGTACGCTCCTCACCATGTTGCGCAAATCATTGGGCGATTATCTGGTGATCAACCGCCACACAGTTGCATTCAACCACGAGGCTGACTACTGGTTGGATGCTGCTGTTTTGGAGCAAGGGCTGGCGCGGCTGGCGCACGCGCTAGAAAGAACCGAGCCGCTTGATGCAGAGACACGCGCCGGCTTGGGCGCCCTGCTCGATCTCTATCGGGGCGATTTCCTCGAAGGCTTTTTTCTGAGTGAGTCACGCGCCTTTGAAGAGTGGACGCTGCAAACTCAAGAGCGCCTGCGCCATCACTCGGCTGTGGCATTGCGCCGGCTGGTGGCGACATGTCTAGATGAGGGCGATTACCAGGCCGGTATCCAGTTCGCCAGCCAATTGCTGGCCATCGACAGTTTTGACGAAGCCGCCCATCGCCAACTAATGTGGCTCTATGTGCGCGGCGGCCATCGTAACGCTGCGCTGGAACAATATCAGCGTTGCCGCAAACTCTTGGCCGCCGAGCTGGGGGTAGAGCCTGCCCGAGCCACGACCACGCTCTATGATCGCTTCCGAACGCTCGTCTTCCCGCCACCATTGTGTCTGCCTGCTGAGTCGAGCCTTTTCGTAGGGCGCGAAGCGGAGTTGGCCGAGCTCAGGCAACAACTGTGCAACCCCACATGCAGGCTGTTGACCATCCTAGGCCCAGGAGGCATGGGCAAGACGCGCCTTGCAATCGAGTCCGCCAGCCAGCTCCACCAGCAACGCCCGGGCGCCTTCCTGAACGGCGTCTATTTTGTCCCCCTGGCCGCGCTCGCCTCAGCCGACCTGCTCAGTACGGCGGTGGCCGACGCCTTGCGCCTGCCCTTCGAAGGCGGCCGCGCCCCGCAGGAACAACTGCTCGCTTATCTACGCGACAAAGAGCTGTTGCTGTTGTTGGACAACGCCGAGCATCTGGTGGATGAACCTGCCACCGTTGATTTCATCAGCACACTGTTGGCCGAGGCGCCCGACATTACGCTGCTCGTCACCGCGCGGGCGCCACTCCAGCTGCGCGAAGAATGGCTCTTCGACATCGCTGGGCTGGCCTGCCCACCGGCAGAGGCGCCGCCCACCCGCGACGAGCTTGAGCAATACGCCGCGGTGCAACTCTTTGTGCGCCACGCCGCGCGCTTCCAGCGCGCGTTTGCGCCGTCAGTCACCGAATGGGATGCAATTGGCCGTATCTGCCGGCTCTTGGCAGGCGCGCCGCTGGGGCTGGAATTGGCCGCGGCCTGGGTCCGTCGCCACACCTGTGTCGAGATTGCCACACAGATTGGGCAGGATCTCGACTTTCTGACAAGTCAGTTGCACAACATGCAAGAGCGTCACCGGAGTCTGCGCGCCGTCTTTGCGCATTCCTGGCGCTTGTTGACCGCGGCGGACCAGGCAGCGCTCTGCCGGTTGGCCGTCTTCCCAGGGCAGATCGACCCGTCTGCCGCCCATGCCGTTGCTCAGGTGACAGCAGACCAATTGAACACACTGGCCGACCAGTCTCTGCTCCGCCGGCCAGAAAGCGGGGGCGCGTTTGCCATGCACGCCATGATCCGCCACTATGCGCTGGAAAAGCTGGCCGCCGACCCAGCACTAGAGGCGCAAACCTGGCAGCGCTTCTGTCACTACTATGCGAATTTCATGGCGCAACACACAGACGCGCTCAAGGGTCGCGAGCAACAGGCCGCATTGCAGGCGGTCAACAGCGAGGCGGAGAACGTGCGCCTTGCCTGGCGCGTGGCGGTTACTCAGCGCAAACGCGCCGAGGTCGATCAGATGCTGGATGCTCTCTTTTGGTATCAATGGCAGCGCGGCTATTTCCAAGAAGGACGCCAACTGCTTACTGCCGCCATCGCCACCCTCTCCGTCAGTGAAAAGCACGACGATCTGCTGATCGCCCGCGTGCAACGCCATCTGGCCGACTATGAGACGTGGCTCGCCGACTATGACCGCGCCGCAGCGCTGTTCGAAGCCTGTATCCCCGTGTTGCGCCGGGCAGAGGCGTGGGTCGACCTCGGCTGGGCATTGGATGGGCTGGGGCAAATTGCCTATGCCCAGGGAAGCTATGGTGTGGCGCGGGGTCATTTTCAAGAGGCGCTGAACCTATTCCGGCGCGCAAACCTATCCGCCGGCATCGCCCATTCGTTGACCACACTGGCCAACCTCTTCTGTGATGAACAGACCGACTATCCCACCGCTGCTCGTCTATACGAAGAGAGCCTGGCTCTTTACCGCGCGCTGGGCGACGAGTATGGTGAGGCCAAGGTGATCATCAATCTGGGCGCCATGGCTCATGATCAGGGTGACTACAGCAGTGCAAGCGACTACTACCGCCAGGGGATCGCCATCTGCCGTGCGTTGGGTCACCGGCAGACGCTGGCCATCGTCCTCAACAATTTGGGGCAGGCGCTCAGCGAGCAAGGCGAGGTGTGCAAGGCTGCCGGCATCCTTGAAGAGAGCGCGTCGCTCCGGCGCGAGCTGGGCGATCGGCGCGGGTTGGCCTTGACGCTCATGTCACTGGGCAACCTGACGGCAAAGCAGAATGCGCAGCGCCAGACGCAGCAACACTACACCGAGGCCTTGCGTGTTGGGCGAGACCTGGCTTCGAGCGGACTGCTGGCCGACCTGCTGCTCGGTTTGGCAGATGTGCTGGGGAATTGGGGCGAAATCAGTTGGGCCGCCATGCTCCTCACCGTCATCATGCGCGACGCCGCCGAGGGGGAGTTATTACGACAGAAGGCGCAGTCGATCCTGGCCCGGCTCGCGGCGAAGGACCCTTCGGCTGTGGCCACGGGCCAAGCCCAAGCGGGCGAGGTCAGCTTGCCGGCAGCCCTGGACGAGTCGCTAGTGCGGTTGACAACCTTAAACTGAGCTCTGTTTGAAGCCAGGCGCTTTGCAGGGGCCAAAACGCCTGGCTTCAAAGCAAACGCGCTATCACGACCGGTCTGACGACACCTTCTCAACCACCAACAGGTGGCTGATGCCAAAGAGGGTGAACGGCGACTGTTCAAGCGCATAGGTAATGCGCCGCAGCCAACGCCCCAAGCCAGGGCTGCGGCGGATCAGATTGTCGTAACCGGGGAAGATCTGGGTGTGGTGGAGGATGCGCACGGCTAGGCCGAGAAAATGGCTGCGCAGGCCCGTGGGCCAGTAGGCTCGCACGTGGGGCGCCAGCCAGTTGCGCACGGGGTTGGGCAGATAGTTGATCAGCGGCGTGTTGCCAAAGTGGTAAACGCCACGCCAATAGTGACCGTGTGTTTCAAATGGATAGAGCCGATTGGGCGCAAAAATCACCGCCCGACCGCCCGGCTTGAGCACCCGCACGATCTCGGCGATGGCCGCCCGGTCGTCCGCAACATGCTCCAACACCTCGTGGCTGAGCACGGTGTCGAAGCTGTTTTCGGCGTAGGGCAATCGCTCGGCAGCGGCCAGTTGTAGCTGCGCTTGCGGTGCGTTGCGCGACGCCAGTTCCAGATGCTCGGCTTCGATGTCTATGCCATAGATCGCCTCGGCGTAGGGCGCCAGGGCCTGGACATACATCCCCACACCGCAGCCATCCACCAGCACGCGACCCAAACTTGCGCTTGGGTTGGGGCGCGCCCAGCGCAAGATCAGGTCGAGCCGCCGATCCTGCCCGGCGCGCCAGACAAAGCTGGGGTTGCCACGCCGGGCGGCGCGCTCACCGTGCAGATCGATAGGATGGCGCGCGGGTTCATCCATTGTACAAGAACTCGTCTGTCTGTGTCGAGAGGGCAGGTATCGCATGGCCTACCTGCCCCTCTTGGTTCTGTGCTCTGCGATCCAACGCGCCCTCTCCGATGTAGAGCCCTGCGCGCCACCTGTACGATTCGCTACGCCTCCAGCGTGCTCGTATCGCCCAGCGGCTGGCCGGTGACCTGCGCCTTGAGCAGACGGCGCATAATTTTACCGCTGCGCGTCTTGGGCAGGGTGGCGACGAAGTCAAGCTGTTGCGGCACCGCGATGGGTCCGACCTCGTGGCGCACATGTTGCTTGAGTTCGTTCATCAGCGCGTCATTCCCTTCGACCCCCGCGCGTAGGATGCAGAAGGCGTAGATGGCGTTGCCGCGCAATTCATCGGGCACACCGATCACTGCGGCCTCGGCCACCTTGGGGTGGCTGACCAGCGCGCTTTCGATCTCGGCAGTGCCGAGCCGGTAGCCGCTCACCTTGATCACGTCGTCCATGCGCCCGATGATCCAGAAATAGCCATCCTCGTCGCGGCGGGCGCTATCACCGGTGAAATACCAGCCTTGTTGGGCAAAATCGGCCCAATAGGTCTGCTTAAAGCGGTCGGGGTCGCCCCAGATGGTGCGCGTCATGCCGGGCCAGGGGTGTTTGATGACGAGATAGCCGTCTTCGTTGGCATCGGCGGACGAGCCATCTTCGCGCACCACGTCGGCCAAAATGCCCGCAAAGGGGAGCGTGCCGCTGCCGGGCTTGAGCGGAACAACGGGCGTCGGCGTGATCATAAAGCCGCCCGTCTCGGTCTGCCACCAGGTATCCATAATGGGGCACTGCTCTTTGCCCACGTGGGTGTAATACCAGCGCCATGCCTCCGGGTTGATGGGCTCACCCACCGACCCAAGCAGGCGGAGACTCTGCATCGGGTGCTTATCGGGCCAAGATTCGCCCAGGCGCATAAAGCCGCGAATGGCCGTAGGCGCGGTGTAGAGCACCGTGACGCCAAATTTTTCGACCAGCGCCCACCAGCGGTCGGGGTTGGGGTAGCCAGGCGCGCCCTCGTACATGAGGCTGGTTGCGCCCAAGATCAGCGGGCCATAAACAATGTAGCTATGACCGGTGATCCAACCTGGGTCCGCCGCGCACCAATAGCGATCATCCTCCTTGAGATCAAAGACATATTGGAGTGTGGTGGCAATATGCACCTGATAGCCGCCACAGGTGTGGAGTTGCCCCTTGGGTTTGCCCGTGCTGCCGCTGGTATAGAGGATGAACAGAGGGTCTTCGGCGTCCATCGGCTCGGTGGGGCACTCCGCGGAAATATCGTGAGTCAGGTCATGCCACCAGTGGTCGCGTCCTTCCACCCAGGCCACATCTTGGCCGGTGCGCTTGAGCACCACCACCTGCTCAACCACCGGCGCCTTGGTGAGGGCCTCATCGGTAATCTCTTTGAGATTGACCGTCTTGCCGCGCAGCCAGGCGCCGTCGCATGTGACGACCACACGGCTCTGGGCGTCGTTGATGCGGTCAGCGAGCGCCTGTTCGCTAAAGCCGCCATAGACCACGCTGTGGATCGCTCCGATCTTGGCGGTGGCCAACATGGCGATGGGCAGTTCCGGCACACGGCCCATGTAGATGGTCACGGTATCGCCCTTGGCTACCCCCAACCCCTTGAGCACGTTGGCAAACTGGTTGACTTCACGCCACAGGTCATAATAGCTATAGGTGCGGACCTCGCCGTCCTCGGCCTCCCAGATCAGCGCCACCTTGTTCTTGCGCCAGCCCTGCACATGCCGGTCGAGCGCATTGTGAACCACATTGGTCTTGCCACCGACAAACCACTTAAAAAAAGGGGCGCCACTCTGGTCCAGCACCTGGGTATAAGGCTCATACCAATCGATCAGCTCTTTGGCGCGCGCATCCCAAAAGGCCACCGGGTCGTTGGCGGCCTGTTCGCGTAGGGCCAGATAGTCAGGCGCATAGGCGTTGGCGACCACCCTGGGGGATGGGTGGTAGAATTCGCTCTTCGCCGCAGCCAGGTCAATGCCTTCGGTCATCTCAGATCCTCCTCTGGTCGGATATGGAGTCGCGGGATAATGGATGGTTCAAGTTTACTTGCTTCTGGGGAAGAGGTCAAAACAATCATAGGGCTTACGCAAGCCTTGACTGAGAGTTTGTGCGTTGACGAATTTGTCTCTCCTGATCACCTTCAGGCGCTACGAAAGTCATGGAGCATATCCTTCGTTGGCGTCAACGAAAGTGCGCGGGAGGTGGATTGGCGACAAGCGGTGGGGTTGGAAGTAGCCGAACGCAAGGGTGGCAAGTGGCGTCCTTCGCGTCAAGAAGTGCGCCAATCGCAAATGTCCGCACAACCGCGCGCATGGAATGTGCTGTGAACAATCGGTACGACGCAACGACTGCTAAGATTGCGTGTTGGCCGCCTCAAGCTGTGCAACTTTGGAAGAGAGCGCTTCCACCTGTGACTGTAGCGCCAACATCTGCTGGTGGAGATGCGCCTGATCCGCGCCGCCCACGGTCAATTCGCTGGATGGGAGCAGCCACCAGGGCCTCACGACTTGCTCCGCGGCTCCACCCGGTTGCTTCTGCAATGCGCCCGACGGTTTGGCGGTCTGCTGTATGGCTTCGACGATCAGATGGATGTAATTCTGCGCAAACCGTTCCCAGAGTTTGAAGCTTTCTTGCATGGCTTTCTCCTGGTAGGCCTGGTCTGTGGTGGGGACACAGTCTTTGGTGAGTTGCAGCAGGGACTCTTTGATAAAAAGCACGGCCTCAGCCAGCTCTTTGAACCGCAGTTCGGCTCCATCCTGCACACGGCAGACATGGCCGCGCCACTCCACACGCGGCTGCCCCTCTGTGTCTTGCCAGATATCATGGGTGAAACGCAGCACAAACGACGCTGTCTCGCGCTGTGGTTTCATTGTATGCAGTTCCTTTGAGCAACGGGAGCAGATTTACGCAATGCAAGCTGAGTTCCGTTTGAACGCTACGACTGTGCTGGCGCAGAAATCGTCGCTTTCAAGCAACCACAAGTAATGTAGTAAGGTTCAGTTACAGGAGAGTTGCAAACTTTGTAACGCCTCTTACGCGCCGGGCAACAACTCCCTCATCCCCGGCTCCTATCTCCCCCAAAATGGGGAGGTGGGAGGAAAACACATTTCATCTGTGTGATTTTGGCGGCTTTGCCACCAAGGTCACACAGACTTGACCAATTCCCCGCGCCTGGGGCGGGGGAAATCGTTCACTGCGCAAGATGAGTTTGTAAGAAAGGTGACAGCCGTAGATGAAACAGTGTTTGAGATGTGATTGAGTCTTCGTGTTCAGTTCGTTGCGTGCGCGTGTAGGGCAAGACCGCTCGCCACGCTGCCAAATGTATCGGCTGCAACCTGCCGGGCTGTGGGAAATTCACGGGCCAGCATCTGTTGAAAGATGGGGATGACCGAAGAGCCGCCCGTCCGCACCACCACATCGACCTCCCCCTTCTCGATCCCGGCGAGCGCAATAGCCTCGCGGACACCCTGGCGCGCCTGGGCCAGTTCGTCCCCAATGGCAAGATTGAATTCAGCCCGCCGGATCGCTACATCCAGGTTGATGGCATCGGCCTGCATGACAAGCCGCGTCTGCTCATCTTCTGAGAGCAGACGCTTGGCCTGTTCGATACGCTCGAACAGGCCAAAACCGTGGTTGCGCATGACGAGCGACTCAAGGGCGGCAAATTTGTCGCCTTCCGGGCTATACTTTTTTGCGCGCTGGATCACAGCCAGCCGTTGCGGGCGCGAGAGCAGCGGAATCGTTTGCCAGCGCGCCAGCAGATTGGCCAGATCTTCGGGTAAGGGCAAGGGGCGGCCATCATAGTTAACATCAATCGGCGAGTCCACCCCAAAGTGCAGCGCAACGTTACGGCGCATGAGCGCACTGTCGAGATCGTCACCGCCGACGCCGACGCCGTGCGTGGCTAAAATCGCCGGCGCGCCGGTCGCATCGCTGCGCATGACGGTAAAGTCAAGCGTGCCGCCGCCAAAGTCGAAGATGAGTGTTGTCTCGGGCCGCCGGCTCTGTTTGAGATAAGTGTACGCCGCCGCCACCGGTTCTGGCACAAAGGTGACCTGGGTAAACCCAGCCAGCCGGGCCGCCTCACACAGGCGCTCCTCGGCCTGGCGGTCGGCGGTCGGGTCGTCGGCAAAATGCACGGGCCGCCCAATCGTCGCCTGGCGCACCTCCGTCCCCAACGTCGCCTCAGCCTCGGTGCGGACATGGCTCAAGATGAGGCTGATCAATTCCTGCAACGAGTAATAGCGGCCAAAGATGTTGGTTCCTTCGTACGAGCCGGCCCGCAACCCGGTCTTGATCGATTGGAGCAACCGCCCCTGCGCGCCCACGTCTTCCTCCACTGTGACGTCGTAGATGATGGTGATTGGGCCATCTGGCTCGAGGGGGCCTCTACCCTGTTGCGCCACGGTATTTTCGATTGTGCCGACAACCTTCTCCTCATAGACCACCGGGCGTCCCGTATCCTGTTCCAAAAACGTATGGGCCGCCGCCAGCCCAAGAAATGCCTCCTGCGACCGCGTAATATAGATCAGCGAGCGCAACAGATGCGGGCTGGCGCTCCGCCGATCCAAAGGGATAAACTGAGTCCGTTCTCCATGATGGAAAGCGGCTGACGTATGAGTCGTCCCAAAATCGATCCCGATTCGCATGGTTTACTCCCCCTTCAAACTAAACAGTACCAACACACAAGCCTGCATCGCAACCCCTCATCCGGGTGATGGCGTTTCACTGGCTCACGGATGGCGCCTGCATCCGCGGTATGGGAACCGTCGCTACAACTTCTCGAGCTACTGAATATGACCGTTCTGGTTCTGCGGCTTTAGCCCACGCGCGCCTGCATCGCCAACAATGCAGCTGCCGAACGATTGGCAACCCCTAATTTCCGGTAGAGATGCTGCAGATGCTTCTTGAGGGTGGCCTCGCTGATCTGCAACTGCTGCGCTAGCGCCCGGTTCGTCAACCGTGTCGCCCGCTCATCACCCAAGAGCAGAAAGATCTCCCATTCCCGCCGTGTGAGTCCTGCCCACGGCCGACTCAGCGCCTCGGCAGTGGGAACCACCGGCGTCGATGCAGCGGGGGCGGCGGTAAGCGTCCCTTGCCCACTGTTGTCGTCTGCCGCCGGCGGCTCACCGCGCACGATCCGGGCATGGTGTAAGATGTAGCCAAATCCACGCCGGGTTTCGATGTAGAGCGGCGCCTGCGCCCGATCCGCCAGGCGTTGGCGCAGGCGGAAGATGACCAGGTCGACCGCCGCCGGGTCAAAACCAGGGGCGGAGACAGGGTCCTGAGCTGCTGCCGGCCAGAGGGCGGCCAACAACTGGCGTTTTGACACCACCTGCCCCACATTGCGACCCAGACAGTCGATCAGGCGAAATTCTTGCGGCGAAAGCTGGATCTCACGGCCATCCAGATAGAGACAACGACGGCGCTCGTCGATGATCAGGTCAGGCATTTGCAGCCTCTGAACAGAAAAATAGCGGGGGTGTCGTGCTACAGGATGATTCAGCACCCATCCCTGCATGCCGACAGCACACGCGACTTTCAGACCACGGTCAACCAAACGCAGTCTGAGTGACGATTATATGCACAGCCGGGCTGACGGACAATCCCCAAAGAGGAGTAGATACGGGGTATTTATTGAAATCTTTTTGCAAGATTTCTGCTATGGACTTTGGCGGATGAATTCGATAAGATAAGAACAGAGAAAAACAACGGATCAAGACAACAACGGAACTATACTCGTGGTTGTTTGAAAATGACAGTTTCTGCGGCGGCACAGCCGTCGTTTTCAAACAGAACTCAGTTTCGTTGACTTGATCCGTTGTTATTTTACAATTGATCGCGCAAAATTTGTTCGTACAACTCGGTCGTCTCTGGCAGCGGCTCGACGCCGAATTCCTCATCAAGCACTCGAACACACGCTTCATAGGCCTTCAACGCAAGCGGCCGGTTGCGCTGGGCGGCAAACGCACGCATCTGCAGCCGATAGGCATCCTCCCAGACCGGGTCCACCGCCAGCACACGTTGGGCCAGCCGCAAACTCTCCAACGGGGCACGGTCGAGCAGCAAGCCACCCAGTGTGGTCATGGTGTTGAGCGCAAGCAGTTGCAGCCGCTCGCGCTCGGCGCTGGTCCAATCCTCGTAGCGCCGTTCAGGCAGAAAATCGCCGCCATAGAGGCGGACGGCCGCTGCATAGCAGTCAATCGCGACTTGTATCCTGGGCGTAGGCTCGCCTAGCGCCTGATTGCCGGTCGTCACCAGTTGCTCGAACGCTTCCGCATCAAGCCAGACATGGTCAAATTTCAGACCATAGGCCAAACCATAGCGGTCGGTGAACTGCGCCTCTTCGCGCGGGTTGCGGTCGGGCTCCAGCGCTTTATTGAGCGCATTCAGCGCCACTTTGAAATCGCGGTCGCCACGGTCGATGTCGATATCCGGCCAAAGACGATCAATGATCTGCTCTTTGTGGACAAATTGTCGCCGGGCAGTGATAAAAAACTGAAACAAGTGGAGGGCCTTTTCGCGGCCCCACGCCGTCGTTGCAATTTCGCTGTCGCGACGCCACACCCGAAACCCACCCAGCGTTTGCACGCGCAGCGCCGCGCCGGCGCATGGATGAGTTGGGGCAGACGCCAGAAGTTGATCGATATGAGCCAAAAACGCCTGGTCGGGCATGGGTTGACACGGTTCCTTGGGCAAAATGGAAAACGCGTGAAGCCTCATCTGCAGCGCAGGGTCGAGCGCCTTGCAGCGCAATGAGCGAATCACGCATCCCCACTGCGCTCACTACTCGAAGATCCATGCATCAACCGCACGACCCCACGCAACCAGATCATCGCCAAACCAGAGCGTGATCTCGTCCCTGGCTGTGTCCGGCCCGTCACTGGCATGGACCAGATTGCGGCCAATTTCCAGGCCAAAATCAGCGCGGATGGTGCCCGGCGCGGCCTCGGCCGGTTTGGTGGCCCCCACCGTGTTGCGCACCACAGCAATCGCGTTGGTTCCCTCGAGCACCAGCGCCACCACCGGCGCGCTGACTATGTATTGGATCAGCCCGGCAAAAAAGGGGCGCTCGGCATGAACCGCATAATGTTTGCGCGCCAACTCATCGCTCACCTGCATAAACTTCATCGCCACAAGCTTCAGGCCACGCCGCTCAAAGCGTGCGATGATCTCGCCGACCAACCCACGCTGCACCGCGTCGGGCTTGAGAATAACAAATGTGCGTTCCATTTTTCAACTCCTATGATTTCGTTTGTCTATTATACTTAGAAATTATCTCATTAGAAATTATCTCAAAATCTCTGTGTCACACCTGTGCTGCTAGCTTTCAGGCGCCACAACCGATTTTGAGATAGCCTCTTAGCTCTGTTTGAAAACCGGCGTTACTTGAAGGAGTAACCATCTTCACAAAGTCCGGTTTTCAAAGCAAGCGCCGTATAGAATTCAAGTTGGTGCGTTGCTGTCGACATCGAGCAGCGCAGCCTCATCGGGCGTCACCGTCAATTCAGCCGTTCGTGGCGCGTGGGGCAGACCCAACCACACGCGCGCAAGCTCGCCGTTCGGGTCCATAGATTGGATTGGGTTGCGCGCCAGCGCCCTGTCATTGACATCCCCCAACTCATCGAGCACCACCCAAGCCAGCAGGAGATAAGGGTGCTCGTCGACCAGGCTGCGCGCCAAACGATATGCCTCGTCACGCGCCCGCAACTGCCAGATGGCCATCAATAGCCCAACCTGAAAGTCGATGCGGCGTGCGTCCGCCTCAATCAACTGGCGATAGAGCGTGGCCGCGCGCGCCCACCGGTAGCCACGCAATGCCAGGCGGGCCAGGGCTGCCGCATTGAGCGCCAGGGGCGCCGGCAAGCCCGCAGCAAGCCGATCCCCCCCCAATTCACCGCCCCCCAATGCCGTGCGGCTGATCCCCGCCCGGACCTCTGGGGCATATGGGTCGGTTTCAAAGGCGCGCTGCCAGGTGGCGTGGGCCTGGGCGCGCTGGCTGCGCTGCTCGGCCGCCGTCGCCAGCGCGCGCCAGGCGAGACCGTTCAGCGGGTCGGCGCGCAAGAGGCGCCGGCCCCAGTCCTCTCCTTCATCCCAGCGCTTGAGCTGCCATGCCGCCACCAACAATCGCTGATAGGTGGGCAGATGGCGCGGCAGCCGCTTGAGAATCACCTGCGCCAGCGCCGCGGCGCGCAATGATTCGCCCACCTCCAGGGCGGCGTCGATGGCGTCATTCCAGTCGGTCAGCGCAGTGGCGACCATCGTCGGCGCGACAGCGCTTGTACTTTGATTCACAAGTGAGTAGTATCCAAGATGATCGATGAAATGTCAAGCTTGTAGGGCCAACACGGCAGAACAATCGCGAACTTCTCGATAGCAACGCATACATTCCGCATCTGACAGTGAAAAGTCGGGGACCCTCTGGATACAGGCGGTGAGGCGACTTTCCCTTTTCAGTCGCGGGTCTTAACCTTGCATTTTTTTACAAACACTATACACCTGGCCAGGTGACCAACCGTCTAGATGGAGCGGGCATTTGCACAGTTTCTGCGCTATTGTTGGAGCGGCTGTTGGAGCGGCGCAATCCAATTCTGCATCAAGAGGCGGTGACCATGCCAAAAACCATCCTCATCATCGGCGGGGGCCTTGCAGGCCTAGCTGCCGGCTGCTATGCGCAGATGAACGGTTACCAGAGCGAAATCTTCGAGCGACACCATCTGCCCGGCGGCCTCTGCACAGCGTGGGAACGCCGCGGCTATGTCTTTGACGGCTGCCTCCAATATCTCTTTGGCTCAGGGTCGGGGCAACCCTATCATCAACTCTGGCAAGAGTTGGGCGCCGTCCAGGCGCGCCCCATGATCAACCACACGGAACTGATTCGCGTCCGCGACCCGCACGGCGACACGCTGACCGTCCACTGCGACCCAGACCGGCTGGCCGCGCACATGAAGGAGATCTCGCCGACCGATGCGCGCGTCATTGATGAGCTTTGCGACGGAATCCGCCGCTTTCAGTCATTTGACCTGTCGCTCATGCAGCGCAAGCCCAAATCGCTGATGACGCCCCATGATTGGGCCAACATGGGGCGCGCTATGTTACCCTATGTTGCGCCGCTGGCGCGGTGGGGCATGATCTCGGCGCGCGACTTTGCCCGCCGCTGCAAAGACCCTTTCTTCCGCATGGCGATCCCCCATATGTTTGGGTGGCCCGACATCCCCATGCTGGTTGGCATGTCGCTGCTGGCCTACATGCAAAACGGCAACGCCGGCTTTCCCAGCGGCGGGTCACTGGCGTTTGCCCGCGCCATCGAACAGCGCTACCTAGCGCTGGGCGGGCGGATTCATTACCGCGCCATGGTTGAGCGCATCCTCGTCGAAGATGCGCCGGGCGGCGGTCGGAAGGCCGTTGGCGTGCGACTCTACAGCGATGAGGAGCACCGGGCCGATTATGTGGTCTCGGCGGCGGATGGCCGCGCCACCATTTTTGACATGTTGGGGGGCGAGTTTGCCGGCCGCGCCCTCCGCCGCCGATATGCCGGCCAACTTCCCCTGCACACGCAGGTACAGATCTCGCTGGGCGTCAACCGCGACCTTAGCGCCGAGCCGCACTGGGTCACCTATCTGTTGCGGCAGCCGATTACGATAGCCGGCGAAGACCGTCACGAACTCAGCGTCAAGCACTACAGCTTCGATCCAACACTTGCGCCACCGGGGAAGGCAGTGCTGGCCGCGATCCTGACCACCCAATACCGCTTTTGGCAGCGCATCTACGGCAACAAACTCTACGACACCGAGCAAGACCAGGTCTCCGGCATCATTATCGAGCACCTGGAGAAGCTGTTTCCAGGTCTGCGCAATCAGATTGAGGTCATCGACGAGGCCACGCCCCTCAGCTACGAGCGCTACACCGGCAACTGGCAGGGGTCGAGCTGCGGCTGGCTACTCACCAAACAGACCATGCCCATGATGGTCCTGGGGATGGCGAAGACGCTGCCCGGTCTGCGCAACTTTTACATGGCCGGCCAGTGGGTGGAGCCGGGCGGTAGCGCGCCGATTGTCGCCATGTCGGGGCGAAACGTGGTCCAGTTGATCTGCCACGCCGATGGCCGGCCATTTATCACGACCACGCCGCAGGCTGCAACGGTCACGGCCAGTTCGGCGCCAGTTGAGAGAGAGGCCGTTTCTTTATGAAATCGAATACTCAGCACCTCAACACTCGCCCGGCTGTGGGGGATCAGGATTTCTGGCGTGTCCGTAGCTTGCTCATCGAAACCTACCCCATCACGCCCCTGGGCTTTAACTGGGAAATCCGGCGCTGGGAAGGCCAACGCTTCTACGATGCAGAGCCAGATTGGGAATCTCGGCTGTCTGGACGGGTTCAGCTGTGGGAAACGGGCGCTGGCCAGCTCGTCGGCGTCGTCAACCCAGAGGGCGGCAACGGTGAGGCTCATTTGCAGGTGCATCCCGCCTTTCGCCAGCTCGAGGCAGAGATGGTCGCCTGGGCCGAGGAGAATCTGGCCGTAGTCACCGGCGACGAGGGCCAGCGTCAGCTCGACCTCTTTGTCTATGAATACGATGAGACGCGCCAGCGTCTGCTGACCAGACTAGGCTACCGGAAAATGCCCTTTGGCGGCATCGCCCGGCGGCTGCAATTTGGAGATCATCCGCCAGCTCTGCCGGTGGTCGCACCTGGCTACACCGTGCGCTCCACCCATCCCGATGACCTGGCCGATTGCCAGCGTATCGCCGACCTGCTCAACGCTGCTTTCAAGCGGGACTTTCACAATGCCTTGGAGTATCAGAACTTCACCCGATTGGCGCCGAGTTTTCGGCGCCAACTCGATCTGGTGGCCGTAGCGCCCGACGACACTTTTGCCACGTACGTTGGGATCCCGTATGATGAGTTCAACCGCCGCGGCATTTTTGAACCCGTCTGCACCCATCCCGATCACCGGCGCCGTGGGTTGGCGCGTGCGCTGATGTTGAAGGGGCTGCACCGGCTACGAGTTCTGGGGGCCACCACAGTCACCGTCGAGACCGGCGACATGATCCCGGCCAACCGGTTGTATGATAGCATGGGTTTTACGGAAGTCTGCAAAGGCTATGTATGGCGGAAGGTCTACTGAACCGCAAATTGCGCGACCACGCCCGTTGCAGGTTCTGGCCCTGTCGTCGCATGAAAGAGCGACATTGACGCGCCAGCTCTTCCTAGTGCATGTTTAACAGAGTGGTTTGTCATACACCTTCCTGGCAGCTTTGAGCTGCCAGGAAGGTTTGCAAAGAAACCTCGTTAAAACTGTACTGTCGGCCTTTCTGGGCCACTAGTAGGAAGTTGAGGTGGGGAGGGTGATCAGCATAGGTGACCCGGTAGCCTATCTGCTACCGTGAGGAGAGAGTGGGAAATTGAAGCCTAAAAGCGAACGCACTGACCAGACTTTGGTGGGTCAAACAAGCGGCTGGCAAACCTGGGTCAGGAGTGACCTGGGCGTGTTGATCCTGCTGGCAGGGGCGAGAGTGCTCTTGCATCTGCTGGTCAACGGCCAATATGGTTTTCATCGCGACGAACTGGACACGCTCGACAATGCGCGCCGCCTGGCCTGGGGCTACGTAGCATATCCGCCCGTGACGCCCTTTCTCACCCGGCTCGGCTTCGAGCTGTTTGGCCCATCGCTGGTTGGCTTGCGTCTTTTTCCCGCTCTGGCGCAGGGTGTGGTGATGGTGCTGGCCGGTCTCATGGCGCGTGACCTCGGCGGCGGGCGCCTGGCCCAAATCGTAGCCGTGCTGGCGGTGACGGCTTCGCCGATTGCGCTGACCGCCGGTCTCATGTTCCACTACCTCTCGTATGACTATCTCTGGTGGGTGGTGATCGCCTTCTGTCTGATCCGCTTGCTCAAGAGCGAGGATGGGCGCTGGTGGCTGGGCATTGGCGCTGCCATCGGTCTGGGCATGATGACCAAGTACACACTGGTGTTCTTTGTCGCCGGCCTGGCGGCGGGCGTCCTGTTCACCCCGGCCCGGCGCTGGTTGCGCAGCCCGTGGTTGTGGAGCGGAGCGGCGTTGTCCTTGTTGATCTTCCTGCCCAACTTGCTCTGGCAGGTGCAGCACAACTTTATCTCGCTCGAATTTCTGCGCAGCATCCATGCGCGTGATATTGCCTGGGGCCGCACCGACGGCTTTCTCACGGATCAGCTATATGTGGCAGCCAATGCGATCACACTCCCACTTTGGGTCGCCGGGTTGTATTTTTATCTCATCGCCCCTGAAGGGAAGCGCTACCGGGCTCTGGGTTGGCTCTACATTGTCCTCTTGGTGCTGTTATTGGCAGCCCGTGGACGCGGTTATTACCTGGCGCCGGCCTATCCCATGCTGCTTGCGGCGGGGAGTGTTTGGTGGGAAAAGTGGCTGATGACGCTTTCTACCGGCACAGCGCGTCAGATGCGGCGCACCACAGTGGTGGCATTGGCGGTGGGGGTAGCGATCGCCATTCCCCTCTCTTTGCCGGTCAGCCCGATCAACTCAACGGTGTGGCAAATTGCCAACGAAATCAATGACAACTTCCGCGAGATGATCGGCTGGCCTGAGTTGGTCGAGGCGGCGGCGGCTATCTATCACGAGCTACCCGCGGACGAACAAGCGCATGCGGCCATCCTCACCGCTAATTATGGGCAATTGGGTGCGATCAACTTGTATGGGCCGGCTTATGGCTTGCCGGGGGCCATTAGCGGGATCAACAGCGCTTGGGAACGGGGCTATGGGGACCCACCGCCCCAGACGGCCATCCTATTGGGCTTTGGGCCAGAGGACGCCAGACGCGTCTTTGTTTCGTGTGAGGTGGCAGGTCGGGTGACGAACCGTTATGACGTGGCCAATGAGGAGAGCAGTTGGCAGCCGACCATTATGCTCTGCCGCCAACCGCGCCACCCTTGGCCTGACCTGTGGCCGCACCTGCGCAGCTTTGGGTAGCAGGCAACAGGGCATCGTACGAGGAGAGCATTCAGAGTCATGACACTGACTGCTGCCATAAGCCAACGCTTGGTGCTAGAAACGGGTCGTGTGGACAATATCCCTTATTTGGCTTTCGTTCCGAAAAGAAGCGAGCCATGTCCACTCATCTTTTCTATACCGGGCTATGGCGGGAACAAATCGTGGAACCTCAGCCTGCACTATGGGTTGGCACAGCGCGGGCTAGCCTGTATCAGTTTTGACCCGCTCTTTCACGGCGAGCGCAGCGACCCACGGCTGGAGCAGGCGACTGACCCCGTCTATGGCGGCATCTATCCACCCGAGACGGGGATGGATACTTACTTTCTCTTCCTACAGGTGATCCGCCAGTGCAGCCTGGACCTGCAAACCCTGCTGAACCACTTTGCCCAAGACCCTCGGCTGGATACCCAACGGGCCGGCGTGACGGGCCACTCCATGGGCGCCTATGCCAGCTTTCTGGCCTTTGCCGAACTCCCGGCGCTGCGGGCCGCAGTGCCGATGATGGGCATCCCCACCTTTGCCCGCCGCTGGCAAGACTTGCTAGACGAGTGTGCGTTGAGTAATCCAGCCTGGGCGGCGGCGCTACAGCAGGTGGAGCCACAGACGGCTCAACGGACAGCCTTTGTCAAACAGATCGACCCGGCAGACCCGTTGCCGCGGGTTGCGCCGCGTGCCT
>JAHDWG010000697.1 GCA_023384495.1 Caldilineaceae bacterium | reverse complement strand
TATGGGGGTCATACTCACCCAAAAAGACATTCTGCAAGATGCGCCACAGGATATAGACTGCCGTAATCACAATGCCGATGGCGCCAAAGGCCGCCCAATAGGGGACAAGCGCAAACGCACCGCGGAAGGTGAAGAACTCAGCCCAGAAGCCGGCCAGCCCCGGCAGACCCAAACTGGCAAAGCCGGCCACCAGCATCATGCCATAGAAGTAAGGCGTCTTGGAGCTCAGCCCACCGAACTTACTTAGTTCACGGGTGTGTGCGCGCTCGTAGATAACACCCACCAACAAAAAGAGCGCCCCGGTAATGATGCCGTGATTGAACATTTGCAGCGTGGCGCCGTTGAGCGCCATGGCGGCGCTGTCGCGCACAGCCTCAGGCGTAACGTGGAACAATTCGGCCGCGCGCTGGGCGCCCTCGGGCGTCAGCACACTGGCCGCAGCGCCAATCCCAAGCATGACATACCCCATGTGCGACACCGAGCTATAGGCAATCAGGCGCTTGAAATCGGTCTGCGCGACACAGACAAATGCGCCATAGACGATGGCAATCGCACCCAGCGCCACTAACCAGAGCGACCAATACTGACTGGCTGTGGGGTAGGTGGGAAGGACAATGCGCAGGAACCCATAGGCGCCGAGCTTGAGGAGAACGCCGGCCAGAATCACGCTGCCGGCGGTGGGCGCCTCGGTGTGTGCATCGGGCAGCCATGTGTGGAAGGGGAAGCTGGGCACCTTGAACGCAAAGCCCAAGAAAAACCCCCAGAACGCCAGGCTGGTCAACAACAGTGCGCTGCCTTCAGGCAGATCGAGGAACGGCTTGAGCTGGGCAGCCTCGATGATATTGAACGTGCCGGTGGCAAAGTAGGTGCCGAGAATGGCCAGCAGCATGGCCACCGAGCCGATCAAGGTGTAGATAAAGAACTTGATCGACGCATAACTGCGGTTCTGACCGCCCCAGATGCCAATCAGCAGGTACATGGGCACCAGGCTGATCTCCCAGAACACGTAGAAGAGCACATAGTCCAACGCCACAAAGACGCCGAGCATGCTCAGTTCCAACAGGTGGAACATGACAAAATATTCTTTGACGCGATGGCGAATCGTCCCTGCGCTGTAATAGATGCTCAATGTGGAGAGCAGCGCGGTCAGAAAGATGAGTGGGACGCTCAGGCCGTCGGCGCCCAAGTGAAAGGTGGCGTTGAGCTGGGGGATCCAGTCAAATTTCACCTCGAACTGCATACCACCGACGCTAAAGTCATAGGCCGCCAGCATATAAATGCTGAGGCCGAGCGGCAGCGTGCTGGCCAATACCGAACCCCACTTGATCGCTTTCTCGTTATTGACGAGCAGCGCCAACACCGCAGCAACGGCGGGCCAGAACAAAATCACAAGCAACACCCAACTGTTTTGGGAGTCCATGAATTTCCCCTCCGCAGATCGTTTTGAGAATCAACAATTGCGAATCAACAATGATAACGAATGTCCATTCGTATCAATCATGCCCGGCTTGCCTACATCCTTGCCTACACCAAGGTCAAGAAGACGGGCATAACCTTGAGCAACAGCCAAACCGTCACCGAGACAGCCAGCACCAACAAGTAGACCTGGACATGGCCGTCTTGCGTATTGCGCAACAGCGCGCCGGTACGCGCCGAGAGCCAGCCCATCGTAGAGACGATACCATCCACCACAAATCGGTCGAAGGCGGCGGCAAAGCGACCGAGCCAGATGCCAATCGACCCAACCGCGTTGACAATCGGATCGATGACCCACAACGCATCGAACCAGTAGAGCAGTTTGGACAAAAAGATCGAGAAGGCCACGATGGTCCGATTGTAGAGTTCGTCGAGCCAATATTTATTGTGAAAGACGGTCCAGAGAGGGCCGAGCGCATTGCGCACAGGGTCAACCTGGCCGGCCTGTAGCCCCTTGCCGTAGACCAGCCAACCCAATCCCAAGCCGCCCAACCCTACCACAATCGAGACGGCCATGGGGATAAAGCTAAAGGCGTGATGGTGGGCATGGACGCCCTGATGCTCCAGGTATGGGTCTAGAAAGCCAGCGATCCAGTTCATGCCGGGGATGCCAAACCAGCCCAAGAAGATGGCAAAGGGTGCGATCAAGATCAGCGGCAGCGTCATCTGCGGCACGCTTTCAGGGGCATGCTTTGCCATTTCGGTACGCGG
>JAHDWG010000121.1 GCA_023384495.1 Caldilineaceae bacterium | reverse complement strand
GTGTATGTGGCGTGCCCAGCCGAGGTCTGCCAGCAGCGCGACCCCAAGGGCATCTATGCCCGGGCCGAAAAGGGGCAGGCTGCGCGCGTGCCGGGCTTGGGGCGAACCTTTGAGCCGCCCCTGCGCGCTGAACTGACCATCGACACGGCACAACGAAAACCCGCCGAAGCCGCCGCGCTTGTGATCGGGCAGATTGGGCAGCTCTTTCCCACTTCGATTGCGCCAGGAAACACAGGCGCGCTGACGCCAGATTGACACATCCAGCGCCAGCGGTCGGGGATTTGCCAATCCCCTCTGAGCGGTAAGTCTTCTTTTTGTTGGGCGCACCCCTGCAGGCGGCCCAAACTGCACAACCGACAAAGGTATGCGATAATACTCGACTATGGCAGAGGCAGATCTCTTTTACCGATTTGGCGTTGCGGTTGTGATTGGATTGTTGGTAGGGCTAGAGCGGGAACGCTCGGCAGGTTCAGCGCGCACGGAGTTATTGGCCGGTATCCGCACCTTCTCGTTGCTGGGCCTGGCCGGCTGTGCGGCCGCGCTCGCCGCTGACCAACTCGACTCGCCCTGGCCGTTTGCCGCCGTGCTGCTGGTCTTTGGGTTGATGATCACCGCGGCCTATGTGGTGTTGGCGCAACGCACGGGGGTGGGGCTGACCACCGAGGTCTCAGCACTAGTCACCGTGCTGGCCGGCGCATTCTGCTATTGGGGATATATCACGCTTGCGGTCGCGATGGGCGTCGCCGTCACGCTGCTGCTTTCACTCAAGCTGGAGATGCACCGCTTTGCTCAGCAGATCAGCCAGGAGGACGTGTACGCCACGCTCAAGTTTGCGGTGATTACAGCGATTGTCTTGCCGCTTCTGCCTAACCGCAGCTTCGGCCCGCCGCCGTTTGACGTGCTCAATCCCTATCGCATCTGGTTGATGGTGGTTTTTATCTCCGGCATCAGCTTTTTGGGTTATGTGCTGATCAAGGTGGTGGACGCCCGGCGCGGCATTGGATTTACCGGCCTGTTGGGTGGGCTGGTCTCCAGCACCGCCGTCACCCTGAGCTTTGCAGAGCGCAGCCGGCAACACTACGGCCTGGCCGGCGCCTTTGCCCTTGCCATTCTCATTGCATGGACGGTCATGTTTGTCCGCGTAGTGACCTGGGTCTTTGCCCTCAACCGGGCGCTGCTGGCCGAAGTGTGGCTCCCGCTGGCGGCTGCGAGCGCCGTAGCGCTGCTCTATGCGGCCTATCTCTATTATGCGCAGCGCACCCAACAGCAAGAAGATGTATCGCTGGTCAACCCATTTAGCCTTGGGCCGGCCTTCAAGTTTGGTCTCCTCTATGCATTCATCTTGCTAATCTCGCGCACCGCCGAGCTTTACTTTGGCGACTATGGCCTCTATTTTTCGAGCCTGGTGGCTGGGCTGGCGGATGTAGACGCCATCACGCTCACCATGGCCGAACTGAGCAGCCCAGCCGGGGGGCTGGCGTTGCCCGTAGCCGGGCGCGCCATCCTAATCGCGATCCTGTCGAACACGCTGGTCAAGGCTGGTATTGTCTTTGCCACCGGGTCCAAGCCCTTGCGGCTGGCGCTGTTGCCCGGTGTATTGCTCATTGTCACTGCCGGAGTGATTGCGGTCTGGATCGGTTGGCAGCCGGTTCCGTAGCACCATAGCATAGCAATCGTAGCACAGACCTGGCCAAATAGTCAGGCAATAACCCGCCACTTGTCCAGGATAAGTGGCGGCGTTTTGTTATAAGATCAAAGACAAACCCGATAGGCCTCGTGCAGGCTTCGAACATAATGAAATGGGTTGGTCAGCGGCATCAGGGCAATCGTGTACCAAGGAAGAAACCAATGATCTACAAAACCGCTTCGCCCACCAAAGGATATGTACGGGTCGTCTTTGAGCTGCCGCCCTTTCTCTGGGCGGATCACATTACGGTGGTTGGAGATTTCAACAACTGGCGCGCCGACGCCACGCCCCTGCATCAGGATCGTGATGGCGTCTGGCGAGCGACCGTAGAATTGCAGACCGGGGCCCGGTGTGAATTTCGTTATCTGGTCGACGGCGCCTGGATGACCGACTATCACGCCGATGGCTTTGTCACCGGCGCATACGGCGCGGAAAACAGCGTAGTCAACGCCACGTTGCCCGAAACAGCGTTGGTGATCGAACGCCGGCGCAGCCTTGTCCATAATGGCGCCACTCGCCCGCTTCACCGACCCTTCCATCCTGTCCATAAGGCTGCATAACTCTGTTGCGGGGCGCCCTCGGCGAAATTCCTGGCCGTGCGACCAGGGGCATGGCTGCCCGAGTGGGGGTTGCAACATCCCAAACCCCCGTATATACTGTGGGTAGCAGCATGGCAAGCACGTCAGGAGGGCGTCACACCCCACGCCCACATTGCACGCAATGGGTGATGGCAACGGGGTTTCTCAACGAAAGAGCGGCGTCCTCAAATCAACCGAAAACGAGGAGCGTCTTATGTACAACGCGATTTTGGTTCCATTGGATGGGTCCAAGCGCGCCGAGCGAATTCTGCCTCACGTTGAAGCGTTGGCGCAGAAATTTGGCGCCCGGCTGCACCTGCTCCAGGTCATCGAGCCGATGGTGGTTGGTGTCTCGCCGTATGACGCTGGCGCGCTCTTCGTGGCCGAAGAGATCGACCGCCGCACGCAAGAAGCGAAAGCGTACCTGGCCGGCCTGGAGGGTGAATTGACAGCCAAGAAGATTCAGGCGCAGAGCCAGGTGGAATATGGCCCCGTGGTTTCGACCATTCTAGAAATGGCCGACCAACACAATGTGGATCTGATCGCCATGGCGAGCCACGGGCGCACCGGCCTGGCGCGTGTCTTCTATGGCAGTGTGGCCGCCGGCATCCTCAATCGGGCCGAGCGACCCCTGCTTGTCATCCGCGCACAGGAGTAAGAACCCAACCGGGCAACGGTTGTGGGCCGAGCTAAGCGAGCCAAGCAACCATCTCGAAATGCCATCGCCGTCGCCCCAATACAACGGGGCGGCGGTTTCGTTGCGCCGCTGGGCTTTGCAAGGCCTGGCCCCATGCCTGGTTGGCGCCCCACAACAACGTCCGGCTCCGCCGCCATCATGTGAATGTGAATAGTGGACTGTTGCGCCGGGGGAAATTTGTCCTCTTTGAGTCCGTTGTGCTATCATCGTCAAGTTATAATGACACAACAGTAAGAATCACGCTTTTGTGCGTGCTGATTGTTCATGGCGTTATGTCCGTTACGGTTGTCGCAGAATTTGCCCAAAGAATCCTAGATTCACAATCTCTGCGCAAGACAAAACATTACCTGCTCTGGAAAGAATTCAAATATGACCAACGCACTCATGGCTTCTCTTCAGCCGCAAATCAATGAAGAGTTCCCCGAAATGCATCCGGGTGACACTGTGCGCATTCACCAGCGCATTGTGGAAGGGCGCAACGAACGCATCCAGGTGTTCCAGGGGGTGGTTGTCTCGATTCGCGGCGGCAAGGGCGCTGGCGCCACCTACACCGTCCGCCGCACCGCGGCCCATGGCGTGGGCGTCGAACGCACCTTTCCGCTGTACAGCCAGAAGGTGGAAAAGGTTGAGGTGTTGCGCAAGGCCAAAGTCCGGCGCGCCCATCTCTATTATCTGCGGGGCCGATCGGGTAAGGCCGCCCGCCTGCGCGAGAAGCGCTTCTTGCAGGTCTAACATCCAATCGGGCGGCCTCGTATGCCGCCCGGCGGGTCTGCCGGGATAGTTGAGCACTGGCGCGCGCCGGTGCTTTTTGTATTGGCGACGCCCCATGCCCAATCAGCTACAGCCAACACTGGGCCAAGAACAACAACGCTGGGTGGCCGGTCATGCCCATGTCGCTGGCATCGATGAGGCCGGGCGCGGCGCGCTGGCTGGGCCTGTGGTGGCCGCGGCGCTCATCACGCCGCCGGGTGCTCAACTGGCCGGTGTTTGGGCGCAAGTACGCGACAGCAAGCTGCTCTCACCCACCCGCCGCGCCGCGCTGACGCCACGCATTCAGGCCGCGGCGCTGACGTGGGCGGTGGGGGTGGCGCCAGCGCAGGTCATTGATGCAGTTGGGATCGCCGCTGCTACACGCCAGGCTATGTGCGCCGCCATCAACGCACTCACCCCCCAGCCGGATTGGCTGCTGATTGATTGGGTCAAGCTGCCAGAAGTCGCAATTCCCCAAACCAGCTACGTGCGGGCCGACCAGACAATCGTCAGCGTTGCCGCGGCGTCGATCCTGGCTAAGACTCATCGAGACGATCTTATGCGCGCCCTGCACGCGCAATACCCGCACTATGGGTTCGCCGGACATAAGGGCTATGCGGCGGCTTCGCATCGAGAAGCGCTGGCGCGTTTTGGCCCCTGCCCCGAGCATCGCCATACCTTTGCACCCATTGCGCAACCGCGCCTGCTCACCGCGTTATTTCACATGGCTGGCGGATCTCGACGCCGTTTGGGCGATAGAGGTGAACAACTGGCGGTCGATGCGTTGGTCCAGGCCGGCCTTGCCATTATCGCACGCAACTGGCGGTGCCCCAGCGGTGAAATAGACATTGTGGCCCAAGAGCCGGCCGCCGATTATGCCGCTGGCGGCGCGGTCGTTCCCTGGCTTGTGCTGGTCGAGGTGCGCACCCGCCGCGGCAACGCCTTTGGCAGCGCCCGCCAATCGATCACGCCGCGCAAACAGGCCAAACTCCGTGAAGTCGCCGGCCACTATTTGCAGTCCACCGGTTGGGCAGGCCCCTGGCGGATCGATGTGGTGGCCGTGCAGATGGACGCCGACGGCCGCTTGCTGGAGGTTGAACACATTCGCCACGCGGTAACGGGGTGACTCATTCTGGATTTTGGGTGTGCGAGCGTTCTCATACGCCAAACATCATATCCATCTCTATGGCTATCCAACACTTTCCACCTCTCATTGTCCTGCTCGGCCCCACCGCGGTGGGCAAGACTGAGCTCAGCCTAGAGCTTTGCGAACGCTTTGGCGGCGAGATTGTGGGCGCCGACAGCCGCCAGATCTACCGGGGGATGGACATCGGCACGGCCAAGCCCACGCCGGCTGAACGGCGCCGGGCGCCGCACTATCTCATCGACATTCGCAACCCCGATGAGCCGCTGAGCGCGGCTGAATATCAGGCGCTGGCCTATCAGGCCATCGACGCAATCCACCACCGCAGGGGGGTTCCCTTCCTGGTGGGGGGCACTGCGCTCTACATCCGCGCGGTTACGCAGGGGCTGCGCTGGCCCGACGCCCCGCCCAATCCCGCACTGCGCGCCACGCTGGAAGCCGACCTGGCGCGCGATGGCGTTGACGCACTCTTTACGCGCCTACAACAGCTCGACCCGGCCACCGCACGCGTCATCGATACCCGTAACCCGCGGCGAGTGATCCGTGCGCTGGAGATCATCCTGACCACGGGTCGCTCCAAGGTTGAGCTGGAGGGCGCGACGCCACCGCCCTATCATACTGTGCTGATTGGCCTCGACCGCCCACGCGCCGCGCTCTACGCGCGTATCGATCAGCGGGTGGCCGCCATGATCGAGCAGGGATTGGTGGACGAAACGCGCCGCCTCATGGCGGCCGGCTACGACCCGCGTCTGCCGGCAATGAGCAGCCTGGGCTATCGAGAGATCATAGCCTATCTTGCCGGCGAATTGACACTCGATGCCGCGGTGGCCAAGATCAAAACTGAGACGCATCGCTATGTCCGTTATCAATACACGGCATTCCGCAAACTGGCGAATGTCCATTGGTTTGACCTGGAACAAACCGGCATGACAGAGATTGAAACGTTTCTGTTGAGTAGCCAACGGTGAAATGCTCATCTTATGGTTCGACTCACGTTTTTGGCACTTGCACTCTGCCTGGGCGTCTATGCCGCCGCCTTGATTGTCGACGCCGTCGCCCTGGATCGCCACCTGCTGCGCGACAGCCTGATCATTGCGTTGATGGCTGCAACAATCTTCGCTTTGTGGGCGCCATCGGGCGATGATACGGGGGCTGCCCCACCCATAGGTCGCCGCGCCGTCGAATTGTTGATCGCCGTCACCGCGCTGGCTGCGCTGCTCCGGCTCTGGCGGCTGGGTGCGCTGCCGCCCGAATGCATCGACGCCGAATGCCAGCGCGCTCTGCTCGTGGCCGAGGGCAATCCCAGCGCCAACCTGGTGGTTCGGCTGGCTGCGCTCGTTTTTACCGTCACCGGCGAAGGCTTGCTCAGCCAGCGGCTGGCCGGCGCGCTGCTCGGCGCGCTGACCGTCCCTGTGCTCTATTTGGCGGCCCGCCATTGGGCGCTCCACGCCGGCGCGCTACTTGGCGCACTGTTGCTGGCTGCGTCCCCCTGGCACATTGGCGCCAGCCGCAGCGGCGACCCGGCGGTTGCGCTCCCCTTGCTGGTCTGCATAGGGCTGTGGGCGATGATGGGCGCGCTTGTGTCGTCATCGCGGTTGCGCTGGCAATATGGCGGCGGCCTGCTCGTCGTGCTCCTGCTCTTGATCAACGAAGGGTGGACGCAGCCCTGGCCGGCGCCATATGAGGGAGCGCTGGCGATTGTCAGCGCCCTGTTGCATGCCAGCGCACAACCGGTTGGGCTTCCTCTGCTCACACCCCTGGTTGGTTCGCTGGCATTCATGGGGATTGGCTTCAGTGTGCGCCATGCCACCCGATGGCGTTATGCAGGGCTGCTTGCCGCGAGCATGTTGCTTGCCATCGGGGGCCTGCGGCTTACGCCAGGGGGTGGCGCGACGCTGTGGCTGCTTGCTGTCCCGTTTTTCTTGTTCGCGACGCTGGCGCTCGACCGGCTGTTCGGGCAGTTTCGCCAAACCTGGCGCGTCTTGTGGCGTCCTGCCTATCTGTTTACGGCTGCGCTGGCAATGGTGGCAATCATCGGCCTGCGCGACGCGACTGCTTTTCTCAACCGGCTCGACACGCTCACGACCGCGGGGTTGACGCCGGCGCATGTTGCCATCAGCCGCCACCTGGCCGGCGCGCTCCAGCAGCTCGCTGCGCCAACCCGCATCTACGTGGTCCCCGCTGCTGTGGTCACCAGCGCCGCCACCCGGCTGCTGGCCGGTTCGGCCTGGCGCAGCGATGCCGTCATCCCGCTGGAAGGAAGCGCCGCCGCCCTGCCCGCCATCGCCATCGATGGCCCGCCCGACGACGAAATACGCGTCTTGATCCCCGCTGGAGAGCTTCAGTGGCTGCAACTGTGGCGTCAACTCTTCCCTGGTAGCGCCGCACAGAGCCACGTGGACGAGGCCAGCAACGAACTGCTCTTCTCGGAGTTGGCGATCACGCCAGACGAGTGGGCCGCCAACCAGGGGCTTGCCGGCTTGATCGTGGCCGAGAACGGCTTCCAGCGAACGCTGCCCGCCGGCCCGCTCCACTTCGACTGGGCCACTCTGCCCGACTTGGCGCCCCCCTTCACCGTACAGGGTCAAGGCGCGTTGCTGGCGCCCGCCACCGGCCACTATGAATTTGCCGTCGAAGGGCTCCAGCCCAACGCCGACTGGTTGACGCTGCATCTCGATGGCCAACTGGTGCTTGATGTCGCGCAAAGACGCACAACGCATGGGGTGTTGCTCGCAACCGGCCTCTATCGGCTAGACCTACTCTATCGGTTTGCCGGGGAGGTTGACCCGGCCACGCCGCCGCTGCGCATCCGCTGGCAGGCGCCTGGCCGCGAATGGGAAACCATCCCGGCCCACGCGCTCTTGGCTGCCCCCCTTGCGCCCAGCGGGCTGTTGGCCACCCACTATGACAATGACCGCTGGGAAGGGCTGCCCACAACCCAGCGCAAGGATCTCTTTCTCTCGCCGCCGACAGCGCCAGATATGCCCGGCAGCGTGCGCTGGCAGGGCTTTCTCGCCTCACCACGCGCGGGGGATTATCTCTTCAGCGCAACCTCCGACGGGGTGCTCCAGGTGCGCATCGACGGCAACCCGGTGATCGAGAGCAGCCCCGAAGGGAATGAAACAGCAACGCGCGCCGGGCTTATTTATCTGAGCCAGGGCTGGCATGCGCTTGAGGTTCGCTTTGCGGCGGCCACCGCCCAACCCCAACTTCGGCTGGATTGGCAACCCGCCGGCGGTGGGCTGGCCCCGCTGCCAAGTCGATACACGGCGCCCCTATTGCCCGGCGCCGACGGGCCGCCGCGTTTGGCGCCGCCTGCGCCGCCGCTCGCCGATCCAGCGCTGGGTGATGATGCCTTTGCGCTAACGCCGGTCACCGAACAGTGGCAGGCTACGACGCGCATCCCCCCCGGCGAGCTGCCGGCGCTTCCCTTTGCCATGCGCTGGCAGGCGGGCGAGGGGTGTGGCGATGACGAGCGTTTGCTCGACCAGCCACACGGCGTTACGATTGACCTGGCCAACCAGCGTATCTTGGTGGCCGACACCGCCAATCGCCGGGTCGCCATTTTTGACCTCGCCGGCGCCCTGGTGGGGTCAATCCGGGATGAGCGCTTTGTGGAGCCGTTTGATATCGCCCTTGCGCCCGACGGCGGGGCGCTGCTGCTAGACGCCCTGTCCGACCCGCTCTTTAGCCTTGATCTGGAGACCGGTGGGGTCACGGTGCTGCCAGTGGCCGGCGCTTTTTATCGCCCGCGCGGGCTGGCGGTGGATGGGACGGGCAACCTGTTGATTGCCGACACGGGGGGCGCCCGCGTGGCGCTGCTCACCACGGATGGTCAATCCACCGGCCAGGTTGGCGGTCCTGGCACCGCGCTGGGGGGCGGCCAGCCTGTGGGTGTATGGGCGTCGGGCAGCGGCGCCCACTGGGCCGTCACCGCCGAGGATGGGCGGGTCTGGCGGCTCGACATCGGCGGCGCGGTGACGGCGATACAACCTACCAATACACTCAACGGCCCACAGCTGGCGGGCCTACCCGATGGTCGCCTGTTTGTCAGCGACCCGGCGCGGGGGCGCGTGCTCTTTCTCACCGCCAACGGGCAGCCGCGCGCCCAGTTGAACGCGCTGGGCAACCTCGTCACCCCCACCGGTGTGGATGCGCACCTGGCCGGCGACACCGTTGTGCTGGTCGTGATTGACAGCACGAATTGCACACTCTCGTGGTGGGAGACGCCCGCTCTGGCGCTGCCTCCCGGCCAATGAATCTGCCTGTCTGCCTGGCAAGCAGGGGACGCTTGCCTTGTCAGACTGTCGCCTTGTCAATGTAGCGAGGCCGTTGTTTTCGGGTGTGTGCGCGCTGTGGGTATAATGATGGTTATGATGGATGCACCTGGCTTTCATAAGGTTGAAGTTCGGGCGAATGATTTCGCTGTCAGAAACAGTCGCCACCCGACTCATATCGTTGTTCAGTTGTTCGGTTTCCTCATGTTTGCGGCAACCCTCTTAGGGTGCCAACAACCCCTGGTGGTGCAGCCGCTCTACTCGGCCATCGGCGAGACCATCGACGCGCAGCCAGAGAGGGCAGCGCTTGCGCCGGCTACGGCCACCGCGGTGACGGTCACAGAGACGTGGGTGACGCTGCCTACCTATCCGTTTGAACGTTATCAGACCGACGCCTTTGATGACTATTATCGCTGGCCTTATAAACGCTTCGATGTAGAGCGCTATCGAGCCGAAGCGCCGACGCCGACACGCCGCGCCTATCGCCTCGTCGTGTTGGAGAATGAATGGCTGCGGTTGCTTCTTCTCCCCGAATTGGGCGGGCGACTCTGGCAAGTGATCCACAAACCGACCGGCGCGCCCATGTTCTATCAGAACGAGTATGTCAAACCGACACACTGGGGTCACCCCAATCAGCTGGGCTGGTTGGCCCTGGGCGGGCTTGAATGGGGGCTGCCCGTAATCGAACATGGCTACGACTGGGGTACGCCGTGGCCCTACATGACCGAACGCAACGACGCCGGCGAGGCGGCCGTGGTTGTGACCACGCCCGACGATGGCCGGCTGCTCCACGCCCGCATCCGAGTCTCGTTGCGGCCCGGCGAGGCCAGTTTTTTCATAGAGCCGCAACTGACCAACCGCAGCACGCGGACGCTTGCCTACAGCTTCTGGCTCGACGCCATGCTGGCGCCAGGTTCGGGCGGGCGACCAAGCGCACAACTGCAATTCGTGCTGCCAACGGCGCGCGTCCGTCTGCACAGCACGGCGGAGCCGGGGCTGCCATCGCCGGGTGAGACATTCCCCTGGCCCCGGGTGGGCGCACGCGATCTGAGCCGGCTGGGCGCCTGGGGCGAATATCTGGGCTTTTTTGAAAGCCCCGCCGCACACGGCCCCTTTGTGGGTGTCTATGATCCGGCCTTCGACGCCGGCGCTGTGCGTATCTTCCCCCCCGATGTAGCCCAGGGCAGCAAGGTCTTTGCCCTCGGTTGGCGGAATGCGCTGGCCAGCGACAACTACACCGCCGATGATAGCGTTTATGTGGAACTTCATGGGGGGGTGGCGCCGTCTTTCTTCGAGCAGGCGCGCCTGACAGCCGGCGACACCATCGCCTGGCAGGAGCAATGGTACCCCGTTCATGGGATTGGTGGGCTTGTCTACAGCAACGAACAGGCAGCGCTCAATTTGACGCGCACGGCCGGCGGGTTGCGGGTGGGTCTCTATTCACCGCGGCCACTGACTGGTCTGTTGGTTGTCGGCGATGGCGCTGCAGAACTGGCTCGGGTTGCTGTGCAGGCAACGCCCAATGCCCCTTTCACGGCGCTGGTCAACGTAGGTGCGCGCCCATCCGGCCCGTTGACGTTGCGGCTGGAGGATGCAGACGGGCGCACAATGTTCACGTACCGCAACGCCGCCGATGAGCCGTAGGGAACGAGCGCTCGGTTGGGTTGCCCCAATATGTAAATTTCAGTGTGAATGTAGATATAGGAATCATACGCAGTGCGCGATTCAACTCAAAAGTTCCCAACGTGGGCGCTCTGGATCATGGGGTTGTTGACCCTACTGGCGGCGGCGCTGTTGATCCTCTCGATTGTGCTGGGGGTGCAGGCAGGGCAGCGCCAGGTGGAACTGCAAAGCCGCCAAGAGGTCGCCATCGCCCTGGTGGACGCCATCGACGCGCAAGCGCGTGGCGACTACGATACCGCGCTCGATGCCTATAAGCATGTCTTGCAACTGGAACCGGACAACGACGCCGCCCGCGAAGGGATTCAGCAGGTGTTGGCGCTGGTTTCGTCCAGGCCGGCCACAGCCCCGCCCGTTGCCGCGGCAGCGGAACCGCCACCTTCGCCCACGCCCACGTCGGACGCAGCAACGGCGCCTGCAGCCACGCCCACCCATACGCCCGGCGCGCTCGCCTCGTCGTCGGAGGCGCTGATGCAGGCCGCCACCACCGCGTACAACGCGGGTCGGTGGTCTGAGACGATCAGCCGACTGACGGCGATCAAGCAGGCCGACCAAACCTATCAGCCCGACCGGGTCAACACGCTTTTGTTCGATGCCTATGTCAACCTGGCCGGTGAAAAGGACAATGAGGGCAATCTCGAAGAGGCGCTCTCATTCTTTGACCGGGCGCTGCAACTCGACCCCAACAACACCGCTGTGCGCGCCGAGCGCGATCTGATTGCCAAATATCTGGATGCGCTCACCTACTTTGGCGCCGACTGGATGCGCGCCGTACAGGCGCTGCGCGATATCCACCGCGAGGAACCAGCGTATCGTGATGTGACCGACCGTCTCCAACGCGCGTTGGTGGCCTATGGCGACCTCCTCATGTCCCGTCGCGACGCCTGTATTGCCGTGGAGCAATATAAGGCTGCCGCTCGCCTGACGGTGACGCCCGGTCTGATAGATAAGCAGAACAGCGCGCAAACGCTGTGCGATGAAGGTGAACCCGTGGCCGATGTGGCCGGCGCTGCTACACCAGGCGCGCCGCTCGCCGCAAGTACCTCCGCCGCAGAGACCACCACCGCTCCCGCGCCGCCGGTGGCCGATGCGAGCGCCCCCGTCGCCACCGCCCTGCGTGGCCGCATCCTTTATTCGGCGCGCGACATCACCACGGGGCGCAATTTTGTGGCCGAGCAGCTATTGGGAGGAAGTGCGTCCCCGGTTGTGCTGCAGGAAGAGGCCACGCAGCCGGCGCTGCGCCCCGATGGGCAGCGGCTGCTCTTCCGCAATGTTCGCAATGACATGGCCGGCTTGGGGGCCATCGACCCGGGCACAGGGTTGCTCTTGCGCTTCACTCAATACGCCGAGGATGGGTTCCCCAGTTGGAGCCCGCAGGGCAACCGCGTGGTCTTTGCCAGCAACCGCGAGGGGGACCGGCTCTGGCGCGTCTATGTGGCATGGGCCGAAACCGATGGCGAAACTGCCAACCTGGGCTTTGGCGATACCCCGGCCTGGCACCCGGCAAGCGACCTCATTGTCCATCGGGGCTGCGACGCGTCGGGCAACAACTGCGGCCTCTGGCTGATGAACAGCAGCGGCGGCGACCGCGTTCCCCTGACCACGGTGCAGGCCGACACCCGGCCCAGTTGGGCGCCCAGTGGCCGCCACGTCGTTTTCATGAGCAATACACGCGACGCCAATATGGACATCTACCGCGTGGATGTCACCAATGGCCAGGTGCTGCGCCTGACCGACCACGGCGCACTTGACGGCCTCCCTGCCGTCAGCCCTGATGGGCGTTGGGTGGCCTTTGTCAGCAACCGCGACGGGACATGGAAGGTTTGGGCCGTCTCCATCAACGGCGGGACGGCTACGCCGCTCTTTGCCATCAATGGAGACTTGGGCAACTGGTTGGATCAAGGCATTCAGTGGGTAAACTAGCCCAATCACGGCGCGATACGCCAGCAGCAGGCTGAACCCAACAACGAACCGCAAAGGAGAACCATGCGCAACCATCCGGCCGTTCCCCATGTGCTGCCCATGCGCCAGCGGGCGGCGGTAATCCACCGGCTGCTCAAACGGCGGCTGGCCGAAGTGATGCCTCTGGCCATGCGTGACGCCGGGATCGATATGTGGCTGATCCTCTGCCAGGAAGACAATCTCGACCCGGTCTATACAACCCTGATCCCTATGGACACGTGGTGCCCCATCCTTCAGATGTTGGTCTTTGTTGACCGGGGCGACGGCGCCGTCGAAGGGTTCAACATTTCGGGCGCCAACACGCACGATCTCTACCAGCGCCCCTACACGGGCCAACACGAACCCGAACAGTGGGCGCTGCTGCGCAAGCTGCTCGAGGAACGCAACCCCCAGCGCATTGGCGTCAACATCGGCTCGATCCAGTGGGCCGCCGGTGGGCTGACCTACAACCTGCATCGCCAGTTGGCCGAACGGCTGCCGGCCCAATATGTGGAACGCTTTGTCTCCGCTGAGGATGCGGCGATCCGCTGGCTCACGACCTTCACCGACGATGACATTGCAATGTACGAGCACGTCTGCCAGGTGGCGCACCACGTCATCGCCCACTGCTACAGCCGCCAGACCATCATCCCCGGCGAGACGAGCATCGACGATCTGCCTTGGGCCTACTGGCAGCGCTGCGCCGACCTGGGCTTTACCATGGCCTTCAAGCCTTACTTCCGCCTCATCCGCTCGCAGGCAAAACAGCAACAATACGGCGCGGGTGACCAGATCATCCGGCCCGGTGACCTGATCCATTGCGATGTGGGGCTGCAATATCTGCGCTTCAATTCAGATCACCAGCAGGTGGCCTATGTGTTGCAGCCGGGCGAAACCGATGCGCCGGAGGGGTTGCGCCGGCTGATGGCCGAGGCCAACCGGCTGCAGGATGTCTACATGGCGGAGTTTGCCGCTGGGCTCACCGGCAACGAGCTGCTGCACAACATGTTGAGCCGCGCCCGCCGCGAGGTGATCCCCAACCCGCGCATCTATTCGCACTCGACCGGCCTCTTCCTCCACGAACCAGGCCCCCTCATCGGCCTGCCGTGGGAGCAAGAGAACAACCCTGGCCGCGGCGATGTGCGCGCCGTACACAGCAGTTGCTTCACCATGGAGCTTTCGGTGGCGGATCAGGTTCCCGAATGGGGTGAGACGGTGACGCTGTCGCTGGAGGAAGATGTGGTTTTCACCCAGCAGGGCTGCCGTCCGCTGGATGGCCGCCAGGCGGAGTTCTATCTCATATGAAGATCACCCATTTTGAACTACTCAAGGTTCCCCCCAGTTGGGTCTGGCTCAAAATCTACACCGATGATGGGCTGATTGGGCTGGGTGAGCCTTTTCTCGAAAATCACGCCGACAGCGTCATCGCCGAGGTGCGCCGGCTGGAGCCGTTTCTGGTGGGTCAAGACCCGCGCCGCGTCGAAGCGCTGTGGGCGGAGATGTACAACGCCGGCATCGGCTACAAGGGCGGCCCCATCACCATGAGCGCGATCAGCGGCATCGACATGGCGCTGTGGGACCTTGCGGGCAAGGCCGCCGGCCAGCCGGTGGCGCAAATGCTGGGGGGTGTCTGCCGCGACCGGGTGAAGCTCTATCGGGCCACGGGCGGCGCGCTGCCTCACGTGGTGGAGCCGGGGTTGCCCTACCGTGCGGGGCCCAAAGGGCGCGCGCCGGGCCAGCCACAACGCAGCGACGACCCCGCCGTGTGGGAAGAATGCGCTCGCATCCTCGTGCAGGAGTGGGGTTTTCGGGCGCTCAAGGTCCATTTTGGCCCCGGCGAAGGGCTTGAGGCAACGAGCCGCGTGGAGCGCTTTGCCGAGCTCTTTGCCGCGGTGCGCGCCGGCGCCGATACTGATGTGGCCGTGGACATCCACAACCCGCACCCGCGCATTGCGGTGCAGCTGATCCACGCGCTGGAGCCGCACCGCCCGCTCTTTGTCGAAGAGCCGATGCCGGTCGAGCGGGTGGATGTGCTCGCCGAGATCGCCCGCCAGACGAGTGCTCCGATTGCCGCCGGCGAACGGTGGATGGGCAAGTGGGTCTTTTTCGATGCGATTGCGCGCGGGGCTCTGGCCGTGGTGCAGCCGGATCTGGCCCACGCCGGCGGCATCACCGAATGCAAAAAGATCGCCGCGATTGCCGAAGCTGGCTATGCCAAAGTGGCGCTCCATGCACCGCTCAGCCCGCTGGCGCTGGCGGCCTCGATCCAGCTCGACGCCTGCCTGCCCAATTTTCTCGTCCAGGAGCACAACGAGGTCAACGACTGGCGCGAGAACGGCAAGACGGTCATCGGCAAGGGCTATCTGAAAACGCCCTTTGTGCTAGATGAAGAGGGGTGCGTCGCCGCGCCGTTGGGGCCAGGGCTGGGCGTAGAAATCGACGAGGATGGCCTGCGCGAAATCATGCAGCGCGAGTGGCACGTACAGCGGGGGTAGGCCCGCGGCTCGATGATTGCGAGGGATAGGACCGCGATGATGACACGGCCTTGTGCGCGCTCGGCGACCGTCAACGCCGTCTCATAATGTACGTTGCCGCCACATAATATCTCGACCATGACGACCGCCTTTACGTAGCTCGTGCACACTCCTCATTGAAGTCGGTCACTGCTAGCTGGGATGAGCTCGTGAGCTTTTCAACCTCCTAAACCAAGATACCAGGTGGCAATCGAAAAGTAGATGATGACGCCGGAGATGTCTGCAATCGATGTGATGAGGGGTGCGCTCGCCGTGGCCGGATCGAGGCCAAGCCGCGTAAAGATGAAGGGCAGGGTCAGGCCCACGAGGCTGCCAACGAGCACGACACAGACCATGGTCAGCGATACGACGAGGATAATATCTGGCGCCCGGTAGCTGGCGATGAGGGCCACGCCTGCTGCCATCGTAGCGCCAAGCAACAAGGCAACGAACAGTTCTTTGCCAATCAGGCGGGCCCAGTCGCTCATGCGTACATCGCCCGTAGCCAGGGCGCGAACCATCAGTGTGGCTGACTGGGAGCCGGCATTGCCACTGCTGTCGATGAGGAGAGGCAGAAAAAAGACCAGCGCCACCACCGCTTCAATCGTCTCCTCAAAGGTGGCAATCGCTGCGCCGGAGAAGACATTCATGAACACGAGCGCAAACAGCCAGATGATGCGCTTGCGGTAGAGGAAGATAGCTGTAGCCTCGAGGGGATTAAAGACCGCATCCTGAATCGAGCCAAACTTGTGGAAGTCTTCGGTCGCCTCTTCTTCGGCGACATCTACCACATCATCATGGGTGACAATGCCCAGCATGTGCCCTTCCGCATCCACAACCGGTAAGGCCAGCAGATCGTAGCGGGCCAACAGGCGGGCGACTTCTTCCTGGTCTGTCTCAGGCATTACGCTGATGACGTCGGGGCTCATCAACTCATCCAGCGTCTGTTCCGGTCGAGCCACAAGCATGGCGCGCAGGCTGATGACGCCGATCAGGCGCCCGTGGCGGTCCAGGACATAGAGATAGTGGAGTTCGCGTTGATCCTCATAGTGCTCGCGCAGAAAGTCGGTGGCTTCGGCCACGGTCATATGGCGGCGCAACATGGGCTTCAGGGGATTCATGATGCCGCCCGCGGTATCTTCCTCGTATGCCAGCAAGGGAGCGATTTGCGCGGCATCCTCCATCTGCTCCAGGTAGGTTGCCACCTCGGTATCTTCCATCTCGCCCAAGAGGTCCGCCGCCATGTCGGGCGCCATCTCACCAAGCACCTCGACGAGCGCCTCAGATTCCAGATACTGGACGACCTGCCCCATCTCATCTTGGTCCATCTGCTCGAGGATCAATGCCAGACTTTCCGGCGGTAACAGGGGCACAATGGCGGAGCGGTCTTGCGCAGATAAGCGCAGTAACAACTCAGCACTATCGGCAGGATGAAACTCGGCAAGAGCCGCGGCCGCGCGCGCTTGATCCTGCTGGGCGAGCAGCAGTTGTACTTGTTCCCAGACATTTTCGAACTTGATCGGATCCACCATGGTTCCACCCCCTTAGCCACAGACTTTTGGTTAACTAATTGGTTATGCCTGGCAGGGTATCCAGGCTGTTCTAGATTGAATGGGTTAGAGAACACGCCTGTTTCTCTGCAAGGTATTTCCTGACTCATCCGTACCGGCGCGCTTCGCTGCTAGCCAGATCCGCAAGAGCTGCCGATCCTCGCTCTCTTTCCAGACCAGCCACGCCAGGGCGGCCTTGATACCACAAGTTGCTAAAACCCAACGCCAACCCCGCTCGAGCCAGCTATCATCGTCTGCCGGCGTCTCAGCACCGACCCGGCGCAAAGAACGAGCATATCTGAAGGCGCGGCGGTCTTCGCTTGCGGCCAAAACGCCCAACAAGGAACGGCGATCCGGATGAGATTCTCGTGCGGCCAGCGCACGGTACCAGCGTGCAGCAGAGCGTCTGCGCAGATACGCTCGCCGCAGCCGATCGAGCAAGAGAACGTTTAACGCCCCATGTTGCCATCTCCTAAAGGAAAATCGTGCTCGGCTGGGATAGTCGTACGTGATTCGGCGATGGGTGAGTTGTCTTTGGTAAGCCTGGGTCTGAGGGGTGGGTGCGCGGCCGCCCCAGTGGCGGCTTTGCGGCGTGGTAGGCGCGGAGAAAAGTGAGGAGGACAGGCGGCCTGAAGGTTAGGGCGACGTTCACATAGTGAGGCGACTCCCTCCATTCGGCGCCCTAACTGCTTCTCTGTGGCGCCTAATCCTCCTGCGCCTCAAGCCACTCAGATCGGCATATTCGGTTTTACTAGCACTGTCTGCATCCATTGATGCGTTACTCCTTCCCTCGGCCGGATGGGGGCGGTGTATAGAAGAAACGGCCGCATCCAAAAAAAATAGCCCTCGAAGGGCTAGGGTTCACCAGCAGACACGCTGCTGGAGTCTGCACGCCACCATTGGCGTTGCACTGCCCTTCGTTGAGTTTTGGCACTGGCTAACGTAGAGCTTGCTGTCCGTCTCAGCTACCTCGGGCAAAGCCTTAAATCGACCATGCCTGTTTTACCCATTGGCGTCTCTCGACATTTCCGGGCAGTAGCCTTTGTTTAGCCAGGAGCCTCACCTAACGGCGATTCAATTATCATAAAGTATATGCGGAGGCGTTCGTGGTGTCAAAAAGTGACACCTTGAAATGTGTCTTTCCTAATTGCTCAGTGCGAGAATGGGCCCCAGAGTTCCCTTTGATGCTGGGAACTATTAGCGCGCCTTGACTACGGC
>JAHDWG010000120.1:13930-18124 GCA_023384495.1 Caldilineaceae bacterium | reverse complement strand
TGCGACCCGGTGACCGAAAATGCCGAGTCGCTGGCCAGCACCGCCGAGGAGTACTTTGGCCGTAAGCCTACGGTGGTGAGCAAACTCGAAGAGCTGGCGCCGTTGGGCGTGGCCGCCGTAGACATCACAACCACGCCTCGCTTTCACCATTCGCTGGCGGTGCAGGCGCTCCACCACAACATGCACATGATGATCGAGAAACCGGTCGGGCTGACGGTGCGCGCCGCGCGTGTGATCCAGGATGCCGCCGAACAACAGAAGCTGGTGGTGAGCGTGGCCGAAAACTACCGTCGCGACCCCATCAACCGTCTGGGCAAGGCGCTGCTCGATGCCGGCGTCATCGGTGCGCCCCGCTTTATGCTCCACCAGACGGCCGGCGGCGGCAACCGCATGTTGATCTCCGTCTGGCGTCACCAGAAAGACCAGAGCGGCGTGCTGCTCGATGTGGGCGTCCACTATGCCGACATTATGGAGTATTACCTGGGGCCGGCCACACATGTTTATGCCCAAACGCGGCTACACGAGCCGATCCGCCACAACCCGGTGGCCGAAGGGGCTAAGGCGTCGGCGCCCAACCCCATCTACGAACGCTTCCAGCGCCAGATGCCGGCCCACTTCACCGCCACAGCGGAAGATGCCGCCTATGCCACCATCACCTTTGCCAACGGCGCCGTGGCCCAATATCTGGAAGAACATGCCGCCCACGGCAAAAGCATGTGGATTCGCGAGATCCACGGCTCCCAAGGGTCGATGGACCTGCCCAACGACCGCAGCGGCAAACCCATCACGCTGCATTTGGCCGGTGACGATGGCAAGACGGTGATCGATGACGAGCGGGTGCTCGACTTTGTGCCCGACCTGCGGCTGAACAAGGCCACCGCCACCCTCTTTGGCGGCGAACGGCTCTGGCGCTATGACTTCCCCTTTGAGCAGATCGACCGCAAGCTGCTGGCCGTCGAATACGACGACCTGGCCGGCGCCATCCTGGGGGAACACCCCGCCGAGGTGGACATTGTGCAGGGCACGCGCTCGGTGGGCGTCTCGTATGGCATCCTCGAATCGGGCGTCGTCGGGCGCGTGGTGACGATGGATGAAATCCTCAACCTGGAGTTGGAAGAGTATCAAAAAGAGATCAACGATAGTCTGGATCTTTAGTCCACAGATTACACAGATTTCACAGATTAGTGAATGAGAAAAATCTGTGAAATCTGTGTAATCTGTGGATCAAAAAGAATGGAGAATCTGATGATCAAAATCGCCGAAGTGCTTCCCCCGCGCCCGTCGCCGCTCTGGAAGATGGTCAAACAGTGCGGCGTGGACTATGTGGTGGGCGGCATGGACTTCCGCCCCGGCTGGGAGAATACGCGCAACAAGGACGAACTGCCGTGGGGCTACATGTCGCTGCTGCGCATCAAGAACGCCTACGAAGATGCCGGCTTTATCTTTGACACGCTCGAAAGCCGCCCCCCCATGAACAAGATCAAACTGGGGCTGCCCGGGCGGGAAGAAGAGCTGGAGACGGTAATCGACCTGGTCAACAACTTGGGCGCCATCGGCGTCCCCGTCTGGTGCTACGAATGGATGCCCGTCTTCAACTGGATGCGCACCTCGACGACGATCCAGACGCGCGGCGGCGCGCTGGTCACCGGCTATGACAATTCGTACATGAAGAACGCCCCCCTCACCGAATATGGCGAGGTGGGCGAGGAACGGCTGTGGGAGAACCTCAAGTGGTTCCTCGAACGGATCGTGCCCGTGGCCGAGAAGGCCAACGTCAAGCTCGCCATGCACCCCGACGACCCGCCGCTCTCGCCCATCCGCGGGCTGGGGCGCATCATGCGCAGCGTCGAGAACTTCCAGCGGCTGGTCGACCTCGCGCCTAGCGAAGTCAACGGCATCTGTCTCTGCCAGGGCAACTTTACGCTCATGACCGACGACCTACCCGCGGCCATTCGTCAGTTTGGCAAACAGGGCAAGATCTTCTTTGTCCACTTCCGCGATGTAGAGGGGACGCCCGAAAAGTTCAACGAGACCTTCCACGACGACGGCAAGACCAATATGCTCGAATGCATGAAAGCGTACAAGGAGATCGGCTTTGAGGGCGTCCTGCGCCCCGACCACGTGCCGACCATGGAGGGTGACAGCAACGAACATGCCGGCTACTCAGCGATTGGCCGGCTCTTTGCCATCGGCTACATCAAGGGATTGCGCCAGGCGGTGTACGCAAGCTGATAGCGACTGAATGAAATCGCTGAGAGACCAGAGAGCCTTGCCTCTCTGGTCTTTGCTGTACAAGGCAGGCAACGGTATAATGTCACCAGCGCATTGGAGGTTCTTGCAACTGCCACAGGAGAATCGTGGTGAGTGTAGCAATCACAATTGAAGTATCAAACACACTAGAAAAGCGGTTGCGTCCTTATCGGCACCGCCTGCCTGAGGTGTTGGAACGAGGTTTGCGCGAGCTGGCTACGGATGACCCTGTTGCCTTGCCCGATGCAGACGCCATCATCGAGTTGTTGGTTAGCCAGCCAACGTCCGAACAAGTGTTGGCGATACGTCCATCACCCGAACTTCAAGCGCGCGTCAGCGAACTGCTGGCGCGCAACAAAGAAGGGATACTCTCCCGCCAGGAAGAGATTGAGCTTGACCGTTACTTAACGTTGGAACATCTCGTACGGCTAGCCAAATCGAAAGCATCCGCACAACTAGCAGCGAGCCAATGAGTTACGTGCCGGCTGCGATACGCAATCAAGTCATCGAACGGGCTGAGGGCCGGTGCGAGTACTGCCTATACCCGCAAGCGGTGTCATTTCTGGCCTTTGAAATTGAACATATCATTGCCGAAAAACATGGTGGAAAAACTGTGTTGGAGAATCTGGCGCTCGCTTGCCCTTTCTGCAATCGGTTCAAAGGCACTGATCTGGGTTCACTGGATCCAGAAAGCGGCATCTTGACTCCCTTTTTCAATCCGCGCACCCAGCACTGGCACGATCATTTTCATCTCATCGAAGGTCAGATTGTGCCTCTGACTCCCGCCGGGCGGGTGACCACTTTGATTTTGCAACTGAACCATCCTGACCGTGTGCTAGAGCGACAACGTCTGCTCGATAGCGGAGTCACTATTCCAACACATTAAACGTTCAAGTTCGCCAGCTTCTGATGCAAGCACGGAATTGGGGCTGTTACATTTGTAGGATGAATTGGTTCATGCTCGAAAAGGAACAGGGCAAGCTATGAAGCTACTGGTTCTCGGCGGCACGCAGTTTGTCGGTCGCCATATCACCCAAACCGCGCTCGACCGCGGCCACACGATTACGTTGTTCAACCGGGGCCGTAGCAATCCTGAACTTTTCCCCCAGGCTGAAAAGCTCGTCGGCGACCGCGGGTCTGACCTCAGCGCCTTGCACGGGCGTCGCTGGGACGCCGTGATCGATGTCAACGGCTATGTCCCGCGCCATGTGCGCGAGGCGGCCACGCTGCTGGCGGATGTGGTCGACCAGTACACCTTTATCTCGACGATTTCGGTCTATGCGCGGATGGATGTGTCCGATCAGGATGAGAGCGCCCCGTTGGCAACCACCGACACCCCAGAGACCGAAGAGGTAACCGGCGAAACCTATGGCCCGCTCAAGGCGCGGTGCGAACGGGCCGCCGAACAGGCCATGCCCGGTCGCACGCTCATTATCCGCCCCGGCTTTGTCGTTGGGCCGCACGACACGACGGACCGCTTCACGTCGTGGCTGCGCCGCATCGGGCGCGGCGGCGAGATGCTGGCGGCGGGCGAGCCAGGTAACCCGGTCCAATTCATCGACGGTCGCGATCTGGCCGAGTTCACCGTCCGGCTTGTCGAAGCGAAGGCGGCCTCGGTCTACAATGCCACCGGCCCTGCTGCGCTGCTCACCTGGGGTGAACTCTTTGCCGCGGCCAGTCGTGTCTGCAACGTCGAGACCCAATTCACCTGGGTGAGCGAGTCGTTCCTGGAGGGGCAGCAGTTGAACCCCAACGACCTGCCCATGGTCGTGCCTGCTTCGGCTCAAGGATTGATGCGCACGAATATCGACAAGGCGCTGGCCGCCGGGTTAAGCTTCCGTCCCCTGGCGCAGACCATCAGCGATACGCTGGCCTGGGATGCGCAAGAAGGAACCCCCAAGGTCGGATTATCGCCCGAACGGGAAGCTGAGCTGCTTCAGGCCT
>JAHDWG010000120.1:0-13920 GCA_023384495.1 Caldilineaceae bacterium | reverse complement strand
CGTTAACCATGAATCACTCACGCAGTGTTCGGCAGGAAGAGGCTGTCAGCGGATTTTGGGGAACAGATTGAACGGACTCTTCACCCTCATCCGTTCCCAGGTGGAATCAATGGGAACAGATGAGCACAACGCTATCCGCTAAATCCGTTCCCCAAGTCCGTTGACAGCCTGGTCTTTGCGCAAGGTGAGTGAACCATTACCCATTGCCTACGATCTCTTCTGCACGAAGCCAAACCCTGACAAAGGATCCAGATTATGCCCAAGATCACCTTTATCGGCGCCGGCAGCATGGTCTTTACCCGCCGGCTGTGCAGTGACATCCTCATGGCCCCAGCGCTGGAGGAGAGCACCATCTCGCTGATGGACATCGACCCGACACGCCTGCGGCAGGCTCAGGAGATCGTCCAGGCCATTGTCGACCAGACCGCCGCGCCGCGGTCACCGGCGCTGACTACGTCATCACCACCTTCCAGGCCGGCGGGCTAGACGCCTACAAGCTCGACATCGAGATCCCACTCAAATATGGCGTGGGTCAGTGCGTAGGCGACACACTGGGGCCGGGCGGCGTCTTTCGGGCGCTGCGCACCATCCCCGTCTTGGTGGACCTCTGCCACGACATGGACGAGGTGGCCCCCGATGCGCTGCTGCTCAACTACGTCAACCCCATGGCGGCCAACTGTTGGGCCATCGACGCAGCGACGGGCCGGCCCCATGTAGGTCTCTGCCACAGCGTCCAAGGCACCAGCGAGATGCTCGCCCGCTGGATCGACGCGCCCTACGCAGAGGTCAACTTCCTCTGCGCCGGGATCAACCACCAGGCCTTCTTTCTCGAATTCCGTCGCGGCAAAGAAGACCTCTACCCGCTGATCTGGGAAGCCATCGAAGATGAAGCTATCTACGGTTCGGAGCCGGTGCGCATCGACCTGATGAAGTACTTTGGCTACTTTGTCACCGAATCGAGTGGCCATGCCAGCGAGTATTCGCCCTATTTCCGCAAGACCGCAGCCATGATCCGGGAAGAGCTGGTTCCCAAATTTACCAACGAGCGCGACCATTGGTTCGACTTTGGCAACACGGGCGGCTACTACCGCCACTGTATCCAGCGGCTGGAAAAGTTCCAGAGCGACTACGACGAGATCAAGGGGCAAGACCCCTTCACCGAACGCAGCCACGAATATGGCTCGTGGATTATCGAAGCAGTGGAGACCAACAACCCGATTCGCATCAACGGCAACGTGCCCAACTATGATCTCATTGACAACCTGCCCTACGGCTGTTGTGTCGAAGTCCCCTGCATGGTGGACACCAACGGCGTGCAGGCGACCAAGGTGGGGCTGCTGCCTACCCAACTGGCCGCGCTCAACCGCACCAACATCAATGTGCAGGAGTTGACCGTCGAAGCCGCCCTGCGCGGCGACACGGACGCAGTGCATTTTGCCGTGCAGATGGACCCGCTCACCGCCGCCGTCTGCACGCTGCCGCAGATCCACGATATGGTGGATGAGTTGCTGGACGCCCAAGAGCAGTGGCTGCCCATGTTTTGATTCTTGACGATAGACGATGGACGATGGACCATCATCTATCGTCTATCGTCCACCGTCTCCTATCCTCAACCAAAGGACAACCCATGTTTTTCGAGCTACGCGAATACCACGCCAAACCGGGCAAACGGGCCGAACTGGCCCGCATCATGGACGAAGAGATCATCCCCTATCAGCTCTCCAAAGGGATGGTGGTGGTGGGCTCATTTGTTTCGGAGCAGGATGACGAGACTTATTTCTGGATTCGGCGTTTCGAGAGCGAAGAGGAGCGCGTGCGGCTCTATGCCGCCGTCTACGAGAACGATTACTGGAAGAACGATGTCTCCCCGCGCATTAGTGAATTACACGACCGCAGCAAGATCAAGGTGACGCGCATCCTGGCCACGCCGAAATCTGTGATTCGATAGCGATATATGCTATCCGCAAGACAATTGTAAGGAGACAATCCATGCTCACCCAGGCCCAGATCGATTTCTATCACGAAAACGGCTTTCTGCACATCCCGCAGGTCTTTAGCAAGGCGGAGATCGACGAACTCTCCGACGAGATGGACCGGTTGGTCGAAGAGTGGGCCTTTACCAGCCCCGGCTGGAGCGGCCCCTGGCGTCAGGCCTATATGGACCCGGAGACGGAGAAGAAGTCCAAGCTGACGGCCATGCACGATCTGCACTTCTACTCGGCGGCGTGGATGCGCGCGGTCACCCACCCCAAACTGGCCGACGCCATGAGCGACCTGCTCGGCCCCAATGTCGAACTGCACCATTCCACCATGCACATCAAGCCCCCGCAGACGGGCCACCCCTTCCCTATGCACCAGGACAACCCGTTCTACCATCACGCCAACGAGCGCTACGCCGATGTGCTGGTGCATCTGGACGACACGAGCCACGCCAACGGCGAGATCCGCTTCCTGGCCGGCTCGCATAAGATGGGGCCGTTGGCGCATGTGATCCACACCGAAGCGGGGCCTTGTACGCCGCACCTACCCTTCGAACTCTTCAAGCTGGAAGAGACGGTGCCGGTGCCCGCCAAGCGGGGCGATGTGGTGGTCTTTAACATCTTCACCATTCATGGCTCGTACATCAACACCACCAAACAGCCGCGCCGGCTGGTGCGCGTCGGCTATCGCGACCCGCAGAACACGCAGATTCGCGGGCAGAGTTTTGGCCGCGGCGGGCTGATGGTCAAGGGCTATCGCAACCGGCGCGACGGGCAGCCGCTCTTTGGGCAGGGGTGACCTGACCGCTATGAAGAACCTGACGCCCCACCGCTTTTCCCTTCCCGCTCAGGGAACGGAGAGAGGGCCAGATCGTTCATGACTGGCCTGCCCGCTGACGCTTCACCTACCCCAGCCGCCCGCAGCCGAGACTGGAGCGGCTGGGTCATGGCGCTGATGGCCGCGTTTTCGTTCAGCTTCGCCGCCCCCATTGCGCGCGGCGCCATCACCGCCGGTTTCGACCCGACCACGCTCGTCATGGCGCGCATGGTGCTGGCGACGGTGCTGGTGGGGGCGACGGTGGCCGCCATGCAGCGCGGCGCGCTGGCCATAGACCGCCGCGGGTTGGGGGTTGCGCTGGCCGCCGGGCTGCTCAATGGCCTGGGCATGTTGCTCTTCTTCTGGGCGCTGGCGCTGGTCGATGCGTCGGTGGCCTCGATGATGATTTCGCTCATTCCATTGGGGGTGCTCACATTGCTCGCCCTGCGCGGTGAGCAGTTCACCTATCGCCATACCCTGCGGTTGGGCCTGGGGTTGGGGGGCGTCTACCTCCTGATTGGCCCCGGTGGGGACGTCAACCTGGCGGGTATTGCCCTGCTGGCGGTCGCCATCGTCTGTTTTTCGCTGCACATGGCCCTGTTGCAGTGGTTTCTGCGCCCCTACGAGGCGCTCACCGTCACCTTCTACGTCTCAGCGGCAATGGCTGTGGTGGTGACCGTCGCCTGGCTCATCCAGGGCGCGCCGTGGGAAAACCCCGGGCCCGCCGGGTGGCTTGCTGTGGCCGGGTTGGTGCTCGTCAGCACTTACCTCTCACGACTGTTCATGGTCTCGGCCATCAATCGCATTGGCAGCGGGCAGATGGCGCTGCTCTCTCCCCTCGAGACGTTGCTCACCATTATGTGGGCCATGCTCTTTTTGGGTGAACGGCTCTCTCTGCTCCAGTGGGCCGGTGGCCTGTTTGTGTTGGCCAGCGCGCTCTTGGCGATCCAACGGCTGGGCCGCGCCCGCTGGCGCCCCCGCTGGCGAATCTGGACCAGAGTATAGAAACGGATGATGGGCGATTGTCTATCGCGCAAGGAGCCATCATGGATGAGCTGACACAATACAACAAGGAACGTTGGGAAGAATTGGCCCAGGCGGGAACGCTCTATGCCCGCCCGTATCTTGATTTGTCTGTTGAGGGCGCGCACAAAATCGTGGACGAAGTGGGGCTGATTGGCGACTGCGCGGGCAAAGATGTGCTCTGCCTGGGCGGCGGCGGCGGGCAACAGGCGATTGCCTTTGCCCTGCTTGGCGCGCGTGTCACGGTCTTCGATATCGCCGAGACGCAGCTAGGGCGCGACCGCCAGGCCGCCGTGCACTACGGCGTCGCGCTCACCACCGTGCAGGGGGACATGCGTGACCTTAGCCGTTTTGCCGACCGCTCGTTTGATATTGTCTGGCAACCCTATTCCATCAACTATGTGCCTGATGTCAGCCAGGTTTTTGCCGAGGTGGCGAGGGTGCTTCGACCTGGGGGCCTCTATCAGGTGGATTGCCATAATCCTTTCACCCAATTGGTCGACGAGATGACATGGAATGGGGCGGGCTATCTGCTAAGCCACCCCTATCGCGCGGGCGAGGAGGTCATCGCAGAGAAGTATTTTAGCGACGCTGACTGGGTCTTTGAAGACGAGCAGGGTGTCCAGCGTCGGGTCAAAAGCCCGCGTTCGTGGCGACATGGTCTGGGCGCGATGATCAACGAACTCGTGCGAGCCCGGTTTGTGCTTCGCCACTTTGCCGAGGTGACCTTTGAGTATATCGACCCCAACGCGGAAGATGAACCGGCGCCCCAGCCGGGCTCCTGGGCGCACTACATGGCGGTGGTTGCCCCCTACTTTCGTTTTTGGGCCATCTATCGCCCAGATATTGAATTTTAGACGCTGCACCATCGTCCATCGTCCATTCACACTTCCCAGGAGAAATCATGAAATTTGGCACAACGGTCTGGACATACCAATGGGACGCGCCCTACGAGGAGGCGCTGCGCCGGATTGCCGGCCTCGGCTTCAAAGCCGTCGAACTCATCGCCTGGAACCGGGAGGCGCTCGACAGCTATTACACGCCGCAACGGGTGCGCGACCTGCGCGCGCTCGTCACCGACCTGGGCCTGGAACTCTCGGAGTTTGTCTCCACCCCGCATGGCATGGCCAGCCCCGACGCCGCCGTGCGCGAGCAAGCGGTCGACCACTTCAAACGCGTGGTGGAGGTGGCGGTCGAGTTGGGCGCAACGATGGTCAACTCGGTGGCCGCCAACCCGTTCGAGCTGCAATTCCCGCGCATCTTGCAAAAACATGTGGCGCAAGAGTGGAGCATGGACTTCCCGCCCGGCCTGGACTGGAAACAGAACTGGGCCGACTATGTCGAGGTCATGCGCCGTTGCTGCGCGATTTGCGAAGACGCCGGCGTCCGCTATGCGCTGGAACCGCACCCCTATCGCTGGATGCGCAACGCCGCTTCCATGCAGCGGTTGCTCGATCACGTCGATTCGCCCGCGCTGGGGATGAACTTTGACCCAAGCCATCTCTTCCCCATGGGCGAACTCTCTGAGATGGTGGTCTATGAGATCGGCGACCGCATCTTCCACACGCACTTCTCGGACAACGACGGCACGAGCAACGCCCACTGGCGACCGGGCAAGGGCAAGATCAACTGGCGCGCTGTGCTCCAGGCGCTCAAGGATGTGGGCTATGACAGCGTCCTCTCCATCGAGCTGGAAGACGTGCCCGGCGTGGCCCACCGCGGCGTCGCCTCCACCCCGGCGCTGGATCGCGAAGTGACGCTGGCGCGCGCCTACCTGGCCGAACTCTGCGCCGATCTCGGCATCCATGTGGAGCAGTAGCATACGAAGGCCGCGCTATCATGTCCACCAGCAAACGTTTCCTTGGCATCACTGTGATGAGCCCCTTCTTTCAGAATGAGGGGGTCGAGCGCACGCTGGACAACATCGCCGCGCGCGCCGGCGCCACCGCGGTGGCTGCCAACACCTCGGTCACTGCGCCCGCCAATGAGGGGGAAGGTTCGTTCCAGCCGCCCGATGACGCCGGCGCCAGCGTGCGCCTCTTCGACCGCCCGCTCTGGGGAAAACAGGCGCTTTGGCTGCGCAGCAGCCCCGGCCACCAGGCCAATCTGAACTATTTTGCAGAATCGCCCTATAAGCCGCGCGCCGCCGACGACCTCACCGAGAAGGAGGGGCATGTCATTGGCGACTTTATCCGCGCCGCCAAAGCGCGCGGGCTTAAGGTCTACATCCAGACGGGGGCCACCCAACCGCCCGGCCTGCGCGACGAGGACACGCCCCGCCTGCCCGATAGCCGCATCCCCCAGGGGCGCATGGCGAATGTGGGCAGCGCGGCAAGCCCCGCTATTCGCGCCTGGAACCGGGCGTGGGTGCGCGACATCTTTGCCGCCTATCCGCAGGTGGACGGCATCCGCCCCGACTGGCCCGAATATCCCTGCTACACACTCGATGAGGCGTTCCAGGATTTTGGCGCGCCGGTGGCGACCTGGGCCAATGAACACGGCTTTGACTTTGCCCGCATCCAGCGCGAGGTGGGGCAGTTCTATCGCTACCTCCACGGCGGGCTGGCCAACGCTGACCTGCTCGATTTCGCCAGCGCCGACCGGGGCAAGTTCACAATCGCCCGACTTCTCAACCAGTTTCCGGGCGTTTCCGAATGGTTTCGGCTCAAGGCCGCGCTCTCTACCGACCTGCTGCGCGACTGGCGAGCCGCCATTTCAGCCTTTGGCGGCCCAGACAAGGAGCTTGCGGCCAACGCCTTCATGCCCCCCTTCAGCCACCTGACCGGGCTCGATTTCCACGCGGCGGGCGACTGTTGCGCTTCGATCGCACCCAAGCTCTACACCATGCACTGGTCGCTCATCATCAAGTTTTGGGGCGATCTGTTGCTGGCAAAGAACCCGGGACTGGACGAGCGTCTGCTGGTGCGGGCGCTGGTCAACCTGCTCGACCTGGCCGATGAGCCGGTGGACGCCGTCATCGACGATTACGGTTACCCCGAGCCGGATGAACCGCACCCCATCCCCAATGGGCCACAGGCGCGCAAAATCGAACAGGCGCTGGCCGCCGCCGGGGGGCGTACGCCGATCTACGCCCTGGTCCACGGTTATGGCCCGGTGGACGACTTCCGCCGCCGGCTGCAACTGGTGGCCGACAGCCCGGCCCACGGTGTCTGGATCAACCGCTATGGCTACCTCAGCGACGAGAAGTTGGATGTGATCCGCGAAGTCTGGTCGTGAACAAACCCCGCTGGGCGATACAGTCGATTGCTTGACAAACCGTAGGGAACATCCCTACGGATTTTTATGTCTGAGGTCCCCTCGCTTCATCATGCCCTTCGTTCCTCATGGAAGTATCGAGTTGGCGAAACAAATGTCCAGAAGTCGCAAAAGACGGACAAAAGGACACTTGCGCGACGGAAAATCAACGCAAAAGAGACGCGCGCCATGATATGCTACCTGCAAGGTCGAGGGGCGGATTGCTGGCTCGCCGGCGCGCGATGGGGAATCTTCAAGATGCGAGGTGTGTGCTTCGCAAAGGGGGCGTGATGATGCCGTTTGATATGCAAGGATGGAGCGAAGTCTGGTCGGCCCTCTTGCCTTTGGCTGCACCGCTGGCGGTGTGGGCCTGGTTTCTGGCCGACCTTGGTGAAGACGAAAACGCGGGCGCCTAGCACAGTGCCCCAGCGAAAGACAAAGGGAGAGCCACCCATGAGACAGACCTTGGAACTGCTCCAGCCGGCGCAGACCGAGGCGCGCAGCCGGGCGGTCCAGCGCGTTCTGCTTTATGCAAACGAGCTCTATCGTGTGCCCACCGAATACCGGCTGCTGCGTGTAGTGAGCGGACGCGCGCTAGTGACGCACAACGCGCGCGACATGATTCTCGGCGCTGGCTATGAAGCGCGCCTGCACGTTGGGCGGGACGTCGCCCTGGTCTCCCCTTTGCGTGGGGAACCGGTGGTGATGGAACTGGCTAGCGCGGGATGATCTCATAATTGACCCCGATCCGGTCCAACAGGGTGCGCCGTCGATCTGACACTTGAAAGAGCACGTCAGACTCCTGTTGGACCTCCACCTTGCCATTGAGGCGCCGCGCCTCGGTGGCAAGTTCTTCAAAATATTCCTCGGTGATCTCATTGCCCAGATAGTAGATGCGCTCCCCACGCCAGAGAAATCGAAAGATCAGTTGTGGCGTTTCGTTCGCTGGCCCGACTGTCGTCGGCCCGTTGCCGGTGGGCCTGCTTTCGACAGCGCCACGGTCTAGCAGATCAAAGATGTCGATCGCACCCAGAAAAGGTATGTTCAGCCCTCCCCATATGGCCAGCGCAAAGAGGATGACAATGATCCCAATCAGATAAGGGATGAGCTTGAGCAACGCAACCAGTAGCTGCCACATGATAACAAAAGGCAGCACAAAAACTACATATAAGCAGCCTCTCATTTACTCGATCTCCTCTACGATGCGCTGATACTTGAAGTTATAGCTGTCCAAATAACGCAGAATCCATTCGCGGTGGTTATCGCTGGAGTTGGGCGAAAACCGCAAGATGACCAGCGTGTCGCCCACATCGCTGCGGTCGAGAATCGTCAAGAGTTCGCGAATCTGCGCCTCATTGTTTACTTGCCGGCTGGCCAACGGGCGGTCGTTGCGCAACACCTCTACCGTGCTACGGTTGTCGACTAGCGGTGATAGGCGGATCAGGTAGAAGTTGCCGTAGTTATCGATCCAGCGCGCCTTGGCCAGGGTAATGCCTGGGTCTTCCATCTCGCTGGCCACAATTTGTGCGGCCTCCCGATAGATCTGCTGCGCCTGGTCGTAGGCGGCGCTGGCCGTGGCGACCGCATACTCAGCCTGCGCCTGCGCCGCCGCTGCCGCAGCTTCGGCGCTCAGGGCGGCTTCGCTACGGACATCGGCAGTAGCCACCGCGGCCAGCGATGTAGCCTCGGCGGCCAGTACATTGGCGCTGGCGTGGGCGATCAGCGTGGCGCCGGCGGCGGCTTCTTCCTGCGCCTGGCGCGCAACCGCCGTCACCGTTGCCTGGGCCGCTGCAACCTGGGCCGCCGGCGTTGCGACAGCCGCCGTCAAGGTGACCCGCGCAGTAGTCGCCTGGGTAGACAGCGCGGCGGTAGCGGTAGCCTCGACCACGGCCAGGCGTGTTTGTGCACTTCGTGCAGCCGCGGTCATTGTGGCCTGCGCGGCCATCGCAGTTGCCCGTTCCTGGGCCATTGTTGTTGCCGCTGCTGCAAGCTGCTCTGCATCCGCCTGGGCTTGGGTGGCCGCTGCTGCAAGCCGGCTCGCCGAGAGGGCTTCCGCCGCCGACTGCGTGGCCCCAGCGGTGGTTGCCTGTTGCTGCGCCTGCGCCGCCACCACGGTCATCGTGGCGCCCAGAGCGGCGCCAGCCGCGTCCGCAGTGGCGACGGCGCTTGTTTGCTGGGCCTCTGCTCTGGCCTGGGCGCCTTCGGCGGCGATGGTCAGCGTAGCCAGCGCAGCAGATTGGCGCCGGCCCAGTTCATCGGTGGCGGATTGGTAGTTGGCCCCCACGCTGAGCACAACCATAAAGAGCGTGATGAATACAACGTCGAGCAATGATGTCAGGTTGATGAACGAATACGGGCGGCGGCTGTTCATCCGGTCTGCGCCTCACGCGCATGGGTGCGGGCGATGTCGCCATAGCGGCGTGCGTAGTCATCGAGCGCCTGAAGCGCGTGTTCAAAGGTGAGCACCTGGGGGATGACGTTGTTTTCGTAGAAGAGTTTGACGGCCAGGATGCAGGTCAGCGCAGCCGCCGTGCTGGAAAGCGCCAACACAAGCCCGCCAATCGTGATCGTGGGTGGTGTGGTCATGCCGGCGCCAAAGACCGCCGGCGAAAAAAAGAAACCGAGCACTGTGCCCAAGATGCCCAGATAGGGCAGCGCCTCGGTGTAGGTGCGGCAGAACTCCACATCCCGGTCCACGTCCTGGCGCATCTTTAGCGCCTTACGCTTGAATCGGATATATCGTTCCGACTCCGCCTCGCCCTCACGCACGATGGTGAGAAAATCTTCCAGTTCGTCGGCCACACTATATTCGGCCACAGCGTCGGCCACCGACGGCGGGGGCGGTGTGCGCCCGAGAGAACGCAGCAGCGCATCCCACCATTGGGCCAGTAGCGGGCCTGCCGGCGCATGTCGATAGCGGGTGGCGTCGGGCCGTTGCCCACGCTCCAGATAGGCCACCAGGGCGCGCAGGGTAGCCGTATGCGCGCCAACAATCCATTCAACGCGTCGATACCGTTGGATGATCGAGGCGGTCAGCAGCAGAGGCGTCGCCACAAAGACGATGGTGGTGATGAGTGCGAGTGCGAAAAGCAAACCATCCATGCGAGTGAAATCTCAATCCGATGCGCGGGTTCCTGTTGGCGCGTAGTGCGCGCGCCGGTCTGTCGAACCTGGGTGCGACGGCCTGGTTGCGCCCGACAATGCCCACCGCCACCACTGTTTGCGGGGACGCGGCCAGCGCGCCGCTGCCAGATTGCGCACAGTATACATGATCACCAGGGGAAATTCAATCGCTGATGGGGTATATCCAGAAAAAGAGGTGTGGTCAGGTGACAGTCACTTTACTTTATAAGTGACTGTCACCTGGCTGTCAAAGCGCGACATCACACCGCGAGCGAGCTGAGGACGCCTTCAAGATGCTGCCGTCCCTCGGCGGCGTGATCGACGTAGCCGGGCTTGATCTCCAGGATCAGATCGCCGGTATAGTTGGGCAGCCGGGCGAAGACTTCGGTGTACGGAATGGCGCCCCAGCCGGGCGGCAGGTGCAGGTCGGCCTCCCCAAAGGGCAGCCGCTCGGCCTCGCTGTCAAAGCCGTGGTCGAGTTTGCCGAAGTTGTCATTGACATGCAGATGGCGCACCCAGGGCCCCGCCTCGCTCACCGCGGCCAGGTAGTCAAAGCCCATGTCATGCGCCGCGATGTGCAGGTGTGCTATGTCCAGCGTCATGGCGATGTTGGGGTGGTCGATAGCCTCCAATTGGCGCACGATGGGGCCGATCAGGAGCCGGGCGTGGTGTGCGAGCAGCGCCTCGCGCGGCAACCCCGCCTGGGCGATGACGTTGTGCTCCCACCGGTGCGAATCGCCATTCTCCATGCCGATGACCAGCCCGGCGTCGGCGGCCCGCGGCGCAATCTCGCGAAAAGCCGCCACCTCGCGCGCTGCGCCTGCGGCCAGTTCGTCCGCCGAGAGCAGTGCCCGGCGCACGCCGTGATAAGCGTCATCCAGCGCCTGTAGCCCGCTGTGATAGACGAGTCGATCCACCCCGAACGCACGGCAAATCTCGATCAAGCTGTGCATGACCTGCCGGCAGAGCTCGTGGCGTGTGTCGTAGGCCAGGTTGAGACGGTTGGGTGCATGGAGGCTGTAGCGCAGGTCGAAGTTGCGCAACACCGCCGCCACCTCGGCCAGTTCGCGGCGGCGCACCGCCCCGTTGACGATCAGCCCCAGCCCGGTGACGCCCAGCTCGATCATGCCAAAGCCCTGGCTCTGGAAAAAGGTGAGCATCTGCTCCAGTTGGGCCAGTTTGCGTGGGCCAAGGCTCACACCGCCGGCAATGCCAATGTGGTTGATCCGGATCATTCACGACCTCTTGACGCTACGTGATTTTGGATTTACGATTTACAGATGGCCATACCGGGCGAACCCATCCATCAATCGTAAGCCCAAAATCGAAAATTGCAAATCCTACGCGCCGAGTGCGTTCTGGATCGCCCGATCGGCCTCGGCTTTAAGCTTGCGCGCACCTTCTTCAGGCGAGAGCTGCTTGAGCAACACCTCATTGACCACGTTGGCTGTGATCTGCCCGCGCACCTCGGTAAGCGCTGGGCTGGGCGGCAGGATGGTGGCGTGGGGCGCCACTTCGTCCACCAGGCGGCGGGCGGTGGGGTTGGTGTCGTAGTAGGCCTGGAGCGCCGCGCTCTCAATGGCCGACTTGGTGGCTGGGAAGTAGTTGGTGGCGGTGGCGTAGCGGGCGTGGTTTTCAGGGCGCAGCAGCCATTTCATCCACAGCCAGCCAGCCACCTGCTGTTCAGGGTTAGACTTGGGCAGCGCATTGACCGGCCCGTAGGTCTCGGTGACCAGTGGCGAGCCGGCAGGTGTGCGCTGCGGTGGCATCCCACCGTTCCACGCAAACGCGCCAATTTCTGCTGAGAAGCGCGCCGTGTTGCCCGAGCTGTCCATCCAGTAGGCGCACTGGCCAGCCATGTAGGCGTTGCGGGCGTTCTCATTGTCCACGGCCAAAAGCCCTTCATCCGCCAGTTCGCGCCACCAGGTCATAATCTCCAGCGTTTCAGGCGCGTCGAAATTGGATTCCTCCCCGCCTTCCTTGAGCCACTCGACGCCGTAGGTCTTGAGTGTGCTGATAAAGCGGTCGCCTGCGCCGGCAATCAGCCAGCCCACGGCGTCGGGGTTGGCGGCGGCCACGGCGCGTACCTGGTCGGGGAATTCATCCCAACTGGAGACACGCGCGTCAAACCCTGCGCTGGTCAGCAGATCCTGGTTCCAGAACGTAGTGAACGCACTAAAACCTTGGGTGAAGGCCATCGTCTTGTTGTCGTAAATGGGCAGCTTGTGGCGGTTGAACTGGTTGGGCAGGATGTCGTCGATCTGCGCTGTGGTCAGCCCATAGTTGCCATCGGCGATATACTCATCCAGCGCCACGAGGATGCCGCTGGCCGTGTATTGGGTCACATCGTAGTCGTCGGCCATGGTGACGGCAGGCAGACCGCCACCGGCAGCGGCGGCGCGGATCTTCTGGTTTAGCTCCTGAATGTTGCCCTGGCTGATGCTGGTCAGGCTGATCTGGCCGGCGTGCTCTTCGCTAAACTCGGCGGCGAACTGCTCCAGCAGGGCTGCGGCATCCCCGCCAATGCGGTGCCAGTATTCCACTTCCAACAGGTTGTCGCCGAGCGCGCCGACACTCGCCTCGGCGGCGCTTGAAGAGGCCGCCGGCGAGGCTGGGGTCACGCAGGCGCTGAGCAACGAGAGCCCAGCCACGCTGGCGGCTCCCATCAAAAAGGTACGGCGCGAAAGGGTGGATTGAGTCATGGTGATTTGCTCCTTTAGGGTTTGGCCAATTGAAGAGAAATGATGGACGATGCGGGGGATCAGCCTTTGAGACCCGTATTGGCGATGCCGGCGATGAACTGGCGCTGGACGAGCACATAGAGCACAATGATGGGGGCCGTCGCGATGAGCGAAGCGGCCATCATCGGTCCAAAGTCGGTGGCGTATTCGCTTTGGTAGTAGATCATGGCGACCTGCACCGGGCGAATCGCCTCGGATCGGGTGATGATCAACGGCCACAGCAACCCATTCCACCGGCTGATAAAGCTAAAGATGGTCACCGTAAACATGGCCGCCATGGTCAACGGGGCCAGGATACGCCACAGATACCCGAAGCTGCCGCAACCATCCAACTGGGCGGCCTCCCAAAATTCGTTGGGCACGGTGAGAAAGGCCTGGCGCAGCAAAAAGATATTGAACGCGCCAGCCAGCGATGGCAAGATCATGGCCGCATAGGTGTTGTAGAGTCCGCTACCGCCATCCCCCCACAGGTCGTTGCCCCCCAGCAGCGGGAAGCGACGGATGGTGACAAAGTTGGGGATGAGTGTGATCTCACCCGGGACCATGGTCGTTGCCAGCACAAGCATAAAGAGGACGTTGCGGCCAGGGAAGCGCAGCCTGGAGAAGGCATAGGCCGCCAGCGCACAGATGAGCGTCTGCACTGTTGAACCCACCACGGCGATGATGGCCGAGTTGCGCAGATAGCGCCCCAGCGTGCCCGGCGGAGCCAGCCATGCCTTTAGATAGTTATCGGGATGCCAGACCTCGGGCACGATGGTAGGGGGAAAGCGATTACTCTCGGGTAGGTCTTTGAACGAGCCGAGAAACATCCAGACAAAGGGAAAGATCACAAGGAGCGCGCCGAGCATCAACAGGGCGAGGGTGAGACGCTGCGCCAGGTGGTTGAACCGCCTGCCCCGAGGTATGGAGATGCTTTGCGTCTGCGCGGCCATCGACGAGCTTCCCTATTGGTAGTGAACCTGGCGGCTGAAGAGCCGAAACT
>JAHDWG010000119.1 GCA_023384495.1 Caldilineaceae bacterium | reverse complement strand
TGGTCAACGCTGCGCTCATCGACCAGATGAAGCCCACCGCCTATCTCATCAACACGGCGCGCGGCCCAATCGTCAAGCAGGATGACCTGGTGGCGGCGCTTCAGGCTGGGCGGATTGCCGGCGCCGGGTTGGATGTCTTTGAGGTGGAGCCGCTCCCGGCGGACAGCCCGCTGATGCAGATGGACAACGTCATTCTTGCGCCCCACGCCCTGGCCTGGACGGATGAACTCTATTATGACAACAGCCGGTATGCCTGCGAGAACATCCTGAGCGTCTTCCGCGGGGAGGCGCCGCAGCACACGGTCAACCGGGCTGTGGTGGATCGGCCCGGCTTCCAGGCAAAACTGTCGGCCTTGGGGCGGCAATGGGTGAGCAAGTAGCCAACAGATAGGTAAGCCACGAACCACGAAAGAGATCCGCATGAAACCGAATCGTTTCCAACAGGTGTTGGCCGAGGGCAAGACTCCCGTCGGCCACATGATACTTGAGTTTGGCGCGCGCGGTATGGCGCAGATTCTAGACAGCGTGGGCATCGATTTTGTTTTGCTCGACACCGAACACTCGGCATTCACCACAGCAGAGCTGGCCGACCAGATTGCCTGGTTCAAGGCCACGTCGATTGCGCCCTTTGTGCGTATCCCGCAGATCGAGTATCACTTTATCGCCCGCACGCTGGATCTTGGCGCCCTGGGCGTTATGGTGCCCAACGTTAAGACGGCCGTCGAGGCCCAAGCCATTGTCGATGCGGCCAAGTATCTGCCTCAGGGCCATCGCGGTGTGATCATGGGCAACGCCCATACCGATTACAAGGGCGTCAACCCGGCGGAGCAGATGGCCTACGCCAACCGGAACACGACGATCATCTGCCAGATCGAGAGTGTCGAAGGGATGGAGAATCTGGAGGCGATTGCGACAACGCCCGGTGTGGATGTGCTCTGGGTGGGCCACTTTGACCTGACCAACTCGCAGGGCATTCCCGGTCAGTTTCACCACCCAGCGTTTTTGGATGCGTTGCAGCAGGTGGTGGCCACCTGTCGCAAGCATGGGCTGGCCGCCGGCATCCAACCGGGCAACCTGGCCCAGGCGCAGGAATGGATGGAGATGGGCTTCAACGCAATTTCGTATAGTGGGGATTTTATGGTCTATGCCGCCGCCATGAAAGAAGGTGTGGACGGAATACGGAAACTGGCGGGCAACGGGTAATGCACGCAGGACGGAAGTTGGAGAACATGCGCACAGTCCTTATTACGGGCGCTGCTGGCCGCATTGGCAGTGTCTTTCACCAATCTGTGAGCGACCGCTACCGCCTGCGTTTGGTCGATCGCCAGGTGGCCGCTCTTGACGACTCTGGCCCTCACGAAGTGATCGAGGCGAACCTGGCTGATCTGGCTGTCTGCCAGCGGCTCTGCCAAGACATGGATACGATTGTCCATCTGGCGGGTGACCCGTCGCCGGCAGCCGACTTTTACGATTCGCTGCTCGACAACAACATCAAAGCGGTCTATAACATCTTTCGCGCTGCCAAGGATCAAGGCTGCCGACGTGTGATCTTCGCCAGCAGCATCCAGACCATTGAGGGCTATCCGCTCGATGTTCAGGCCCGGCCCGACATGCCCGTGAAGCCCATGAATCTCTATGCGGCTGCCAAGGGCTTTGGCGAACTGATGGGCCACTACTTTGCCTATGCCGAAGGACTTTCGTGCATTGCCGTGCGCGTCGGGGCCTATGGCGGCAATCGAGAACACACACCAGAGAACATCGACAGCCGCACCCTGAGCGCCTATGTCAGCCCGCGTGACCTTTGCCACCTCTTTGTCCAGTGTATTGAAGCGCCGGATGTGCAGTTTGCAGTGGTGCAAGCTGTCTCGGATAATCGATTCAAGCGCATGGATATCACCTCCACGCGCGCGACGGTTGGCTACGCCCCCCAGGATGACGCGTTTGAACTCTTCGAAACGGGCATCCGCCACCCGGCGCGCTGGTTTGACGAGCGCGCTCGGCATTTGACTCAGGACGACTAAGGCATGACGAATGCTTGATGAAGCACACCCCAGGAGCAACCCACATGGCGAACCAACCCACGATCCGTTTTGCCACCATTGGTCTCAATCACTTTCACATCTACGGCCAGACCAACCTGCTGTTGCGCGCCGGGGCCGAGTTGGTGAAGTTTTACGCCACCGAACCCGACCTGGTCGCGCTTTACGCCAAAGACTACCCTCAGGCGCAACTGGCCTCCAGCGAGGCGGAAATCCTGGAGGATGAGTCGATCCATTTGGTCATCAGCGCAGCCATTCCCAGCGAGCGAGCGCCGCTGGGTATTCGCGTCATGCAGCATGGCAAAGACTATATGAGCGACAAGCCTGGGTTTACCACGCTGGAGCAACTGGCCGAGGCGCGCCGTGTGCAAAAAGAAACCGGGCGTATCTACTCGATCGACTATAGCGAACGCCTGGAGACGCGCGCCTCGGTCAAGGCGGGTGAACTGGTTCATAGCGGGGTAATTGGCAAAGTGATCCAAACGTTGGGGTTAGGCCCCCACCGGCCACGACTGCACCAACGTCCGTGGTGGTTTTTTAAGCGAGAACATTATGGCGGCATTCTTTGCGACATTGCTTCGCACCAGTGCGACCAGTTTCTCTATTACACGGGAACGAAACAGGCAGAGATCGTCCATGCCCAGGTGGCCAACTACGCTCACCCTGAGCACCCCGAGCTTGAGGACTTTGGCGACCTGGTGGTGCGCGGTGACAACTGCACCGGCTATGTGCGTGTCGACTGGTTCACGCCTGACGGTCTTGCCACGTGGGGCGATGGGCGCACCGTGATCATGGGCACAGAGGGCTATATCGAGTTGCGCAAGTATATCGACATTGCAGGTCGGCCAGGCACGGAGCACCTCTTCTTGGTTGACAATCAGAAGACCGAGTACATCGATTGCTCGCAGATCGAGTTGCCCTATGGCCGCAACCTGATCTACGACATCATCCACCGCACCGAGACCGCCATGCCCCAGGAACACTGCTTCTATGCCTCCGAGTTGGCGCTCGAGGCGCAGGCAATGGCGACGCGGTTGGGGCATCTACGGTGAATCGCCACCACCTCTTGAATCTCTCTGCAATAGCAATAAGGGGTAATAGGAGATGTGAGGAGATTTGAGGAGATTTTTGACGGGCAATCAACGTCAATTCTATGTATGCAATTTCAACGCAAAGGCGCAAAGATACAGAGACGCAAAGAATTGGTATCGGTTGCTCTTTGCGTCTTTGCTCCTCTGCGTCTTTGCATTGAATCAAATCTGCAAATGTAGAGGATGTGAAGTTGGTTCCCGCCCGCTTGGGTTAAGGAGAGCTCATCATGTCACAGGTCACCCTAGACAATCACCAGTTGCGCCTTGTGGTGGACCCGGCGCACGGGTTGAACGTGTACGCCTTTTCGGCCTTTCATCGCCGTGCGTGGCTACCCATCATGCCCGACACGCGTGATGGCGGCGTTGACCTCAAAGAGAGTAGTTTTTTGATGGTCCCCTATTCCAATCGTATCGAGAATGGGCTTTTTAGCTTTGGCGGTCGCACACACCGGCTGGCGCATGGCGAGCAGCACGCCATCCACGGCGACGTGCGCACTCGCCCATGGACCGTCGAGGCTGAAAGTGACCATCGCATTCGCTGTGCGTTTGACTCGCGGCAGCACCAGGGGGTCAACTGGCCGTGGCCTTTTATGGCCGTGGCCGAATATACCCTCGTTGATTGGACACTCATTGCACAGCTTACCCTCACAAACCAGGGCGACTCGCCCATGCCTGCGGGCTTTGGGTGGCACCCCTACTACAGCCGTTCGCTGACACAGGCGGGTGAGCCGGTGCAGCTCCACTTCAACGTGCAGGGCGTCTATCCCGACGCTAACAACAACCGCATCCCCTCTGGGCCGGCTCAACCACCCGCGCCGCATCAGGACTTTCGCACGGCGAGACCGTTGCCCCCCGACCAGTTCCTTGATATGTGTTGCTCTGGCTACGATGGCGCAGGGACCATTGCGTGGCCGGAGAGCGGCGTCACCGTCCGCTATCGCTGCTCACCCGAATGCGCCCACCTGGTCATGTACAACCCGCCCAAACCTTACTTTGCGGTCGAGCCGGTGACCAACGCCAACAACGGAGTAAATCTGCTCGCCCAGGGCGATCCCACCAGCGGGGTTCAAGTGCTCCAGCCGGGTGAGAGCCTGTCTGCAACGTTTGAAACCCTTGTGGAAACCTCATGACAAGAATTCAGCCCAACACACCTTTCCATTGGAACGGGCGCAGGGTGATTCGGACCGACGCAAACGCGCAGCAGTGTCACCTGTCAAACATGTAGACCATGTCGAACAGACATAACGAGCAGAAATAACGAACAGGAGTCAAATTGCATGTTTGTCGCACTGGACCATAGCCCGCGCGCCGCGATTGATTTTGGCATCAGCAATACGGATGCGGTGGCCTTTGTCGATGGCGCCTGGCATTGCTGGACTCGTTCTTACGCCGACCTGCCCGACGCCGATCTGGTGGAAGATATTCTGGCGGAGGGTGGGGTGAAGCTGGCCGATCTGCCATACCTGGCCGTCACTGGGGGGCGACATCGCCTGCTCCCCAATCGGTTAGGTGACTGCCGCGTGATGGGCGTTAACGAACTGACAGCAATTGGCCGTGGTGGTCAGGCCATGGCGGGTCTCAATGCAGGGGCAGACGAGCCTCCGGCGCTTGTAATTAGCGCTGGGTCGGGCACGGCCATGGTGGCCGCACAGGGCGTTACCTACGAACATGTCACAGGTACGGCTGTGGGTGGCGGCACGATGCTCGGCCTCGCCCGGCTGATCTTGAACACAGTGGACCCGCGCGAGATTGACGACCTGGCGCAGGCCGGCAACGCCAATGGCGCAGACCTGAGTCTCGCCGACGTGATCACCGGCCCCATTGGGTCGCTCCCTGCTGCTGCCACGGCTGTCAACTTTGGGCGACTGGGGCGCTCCGCCGTAGATGTCAGCCGCGCTGACCTGGCGGCGTCGCTGGTAACCATGGTCGGCCAGGTGATCGGCCTGTTATCGATCCAGGCGGCCCGCGCCCGGCGCATCGAGCGCATCGTCGTTATTGGGCACCTGACCGACATGGCAAGTATTCGCCAGGTGCTCGCCTCGGTCAGCCAATACTATTCAACCCCCGTCGATCTGGCTGAACACGCAGGGTATGCAACAGCGTTGGGGGCTATGCTTCATGCCAACGCCACGGCGCAGTCGGGCGAGTCCGCATGATCATCTTGCCCCCTTGAGCCGTTCCAGATCATCCGGCGCACGCACGAGCACCCGATAGCCATCGTTCCAAGGTGTCTCTTTGGCCAGTTGGCTGACCACACCGGTCACGAGCCAGACTTCACCCCGCTGGGTCACAGGACGGTCCCATTCGAACCGGTCGCTCACCACCACGCGGATCGTGGGTGAGCGGGGCCGCAGTGGGTCAGCCATGAAGATACTGTCGCCCTGTGCGCCGGTTACCACACCGCGGAAGCTGACCAATCGTCCCTCCATGCGCTCACCGAGCTGCGGAAAGCCAACCGAGAGGGGCAGCAAGGGGCCGACGCTGTACATCCTCGTGATCTGACCCGGTTGATCCAGCACCAATTCCATCTCCCCCCGGAACGATGTCAGGACGCCATGGACGCGCACCAGGTCCCCAGACCGAAGCGCCGGGAACTCGCCGCGCCGCAAATAGACCTGGATGCCCTGCCCAGCAAAGGGCCCGATACCCAGCGAGACGGCGTCGGCGATATAGATGCTGCGGTCGCGCACGCCCGGTGGCGCGGTCACCACACCATATAGCTCCACGTGTGCGGTCAACCCAAACAACTTGGCATTGCCAATATTGCCGGCAGGGATGGCCGCCGGCCCAAGCGCGCGTAACGACGCGCCTGGTCCGCTCTCTCCAAAGCTGGTTGCCTGCGCAAAAGCATCCGTTTGGACGCTGTCGCCGCGGGCATTGGCTCGCCCTGGCGTCGCGGCCGCGTCGTAGAGCCAGACGCGGCCATCGGGGTAACGGCTGATAGACCGTGCGCGCGCTGGCTTCTCCAGCCAGTCGATCCGATCAGCTTCACTCCCATCAGGGCGCAGCAGTCGCACGAAGTCGTTTTCCACATTGAGATTGATGCGCGTCTCTTTGCGCCAGAGCAGCAATCGCTCCCCGCCATTGAGAATTCGGCCCGCGCCGAAGGTGAATCGCCGGGACGGTGTGGCGTCGCCTGTATTGTCGCTCAACTGCCAGCCGGCAAGCGCCACCGGCTGTGAGCCGGGGTTGTATAGTTCGATATACTCATCCTCGCCATCAATATTGCCGTCCCCATTGTGATCTTCCGCCGGCGCGGGCAACACCTCATTGATCAACACCACGCCATCGGTGGCTGGCGGCACATAGATAGGCGCCGTGACGGCGAAGTCGCCATTACGCTGCGTCGCCACCACAAAATAGAAGCTGCCCGGCGCAGCCGGCGCTGTCACCGCCCAGCGTCCATCAACCGGAGGAAGGTCGAGTTGGTGAATCGGCCGGTTGTCTTGCCAGAGCGCTAACCCAGCAACATGGTCGCTGCGGTCGCCATAGTGGATATGAAATGTGACTGCGTTGTTTGACGGTAGGGGCGAGCCCATCCAGACTAACTCGCCGTCTGACTCAGCCTGTAGCGTTAGCCAGATTCCGGGTGCGCTGGTAAGCCAACCGCGCCGAGCCGCCAGCGCATCAAGCAGGCCCCCTATATCAGGGCTAGAAACGGCCAGCCCTGTGTATCGTGGTTTGGGGTCGGCGGCGCCGGGCAATGGCGGATTGCTGTTGCCGGCAGGCAGCAATGACTGCTCTGCCGCAGCCCAGAGTTTGTAGAGATTCGCCAGATTGCCCGGCGGCTCGATGCTGTCGGCTGCGATGGCCGATAACTCGTCGCCGGGCAGCGCCGTCTTGCCTTGCCACTGGGCCAACGCGCCCGTGTCGGCCAGATAGGCGAGCAGCGCATCCCGGTTGCTTAGCGACTCATCCGTCGCGCTATAGACCACGGCCCGTTCGTCACGACCCCCCTGCCAGTGCCAGGCAGGAAGGTGCAGTACGGAGCCAATGGATTGCCAGGGCGTAGTCGGTCCGCCATCGGCAATGGCAATGAAGTCTAGCCCCGCTGCTGCGGCGGCGGCCAGCAGGTAGTGGGGTGGCGCGGTAAGCCCGGTCGAGAAATTGCTCTGGGCGCCCAGTGAACCCCAAACGGCGACAAATCCGTCGTCAAGCGTGGCCGGTTCGCGAATCTGCGCGAGCGGCAGCCCGCGCGCCTCAAAGGGCCGCGGCGGCGCAAAGAGGAAGCGGTGGCGCACATCCGTAATCTCAGGGAAGCGCGCATCGGGCACACGGTGGAGTGAATATCCTTTGGGTGACTGTAACAGACCGGTGAGGCCGAGGCTTTCATAGTCTCCCTTGGCAAAGGCAACGGCGTCCACCAGCTCAAGCGCCGGATTTAGCAACACGACCTCATCGCCGGTGTCATTGAGCACCAGCGCGCCGGTTGCCAGGTCGCGGCGGCGTTCTAGGGAAAGGATGGTAGGATCACTGTTTTCGGTTTCGGCATGGGGCGCTCTTCCCCATCGGTTGCGGAAGGCCGCGCCATTGCGCGCCAATACGAAAATGGCGCCAGGCTCCAGTATGTGACCGGCAGGCAAGGCATACATGCCCTCTCCGCTGCCTGCAACTTGGGCGTCGCCCACGATCCACCCGGCCAGATCCGTTGCCGTGGCGCCCAAGTTGATCAAGGCAATAAACTCCTCATCGCTGCCAAAATAAAAGACTTCGTCGATGGCAAGCGCGTCGCGCGCTTCGGCAAGCGGCCACGGCCCAGGCGTTGGGGTCGCGGTGACGCCAGGAATGGGCGCGGTTCCATCGCCACCATAGGGTTGGCCCGGCGTGCCTAGGTCGCCGGCTGAGTCGGGCCAGGGCATCGTCGCCGGTTGCCAGATTGGCGGGCCTTCAAAGTTGCCGCGCTCCAGGCTCACGCCCGCCTTGACTTTGAGTCCGCTTTCTCCACCCCAGGCGACGCGGTCGACCTCGCGCTCGTCGGGCGTCAGCAGGAGGATAGCATCGTCGCCATTCGAGAGCGTCATGCTGCGGTAGACATAATCGACAAATACGCCGCCGTTGGTGGTCGGGTCGTCGTTGCGGGCCAGCACAACATAGCCACCGGCTGGAATCAGCAGGTCTTGGCTGATGGTATGGCGGTCGCTGCCCAGATCGATCAGCACCCAGCCGCGCAGATTGACCGTTTCATCACCGGCGTTGTGCAATTCGATCCATTCGCCCTCGCCGTCATTGACCGCTCTGGGATCAGCCATGAATTCGCTAATGAAGATGCGCGCCGTGAGAGTCGAAGGCGGCGTCGGTGTAGTTGTGGGGCCGCCTTCAATTGGCGTTGGTGCGGACGGGGGGTTCGTCGGGTTGCCGCCGGGGCTGCCCCAGTCGCCGGCAGAGGCGGGCCAACTGTGTTGGGCTGGTTGCCAGTTTCCATCCTCATCCCAAGTGGTGCGCTCCCAACTGATGCCTGGCGCGATCTTCCGCCCGGTTTCACCGCCCCAGCGCACTTGATCGACCTCGCTACCGTTGGGAGCCAGCAACAGGATGGCGTCCGCCGTGTTGCCGAGCCCGATGCCGCGATAGACATAATGGGCGAGCACACCTCCGTTGACAGTGAAATCGCCATTACGCGCGAGAACCACAAAGAGACCTGGGGGGATGATCAGGTCGGCGTCAACGGTGTGGCGTTCGTTGCCCAGGTCTGTGATCGTCCACCCACGGAGGTTGACCGGTTCGCTGCCGGCATTGAAGAGTTCAATCCATTCGCCGTCGCGATCATCCACGGCTTTGGGGTCAGCAAGAAACTCGCTGATCAAGATGTGCGGGGGCGGCCCACTCATGGGCGTAGGCGTGGCTGTGGGCGTCGCACCGCTGGTGGGGGTGGGTGAAGGCGGCAGCACATAGGGCGAGCCGGGTGAGCCGTGGTCGCCCGCAGAACCTGGCCAGGGACTAAGCGCGAGGGTCCAGTCTGGCGGGTCTCCGAAATGGATGCGCTCGTAGCTGGCCCCGGCGGCAACGTCGAGCGCACTGTCGCCACCCCACGCCACGCGGTCGACCAGCGTCCCGTCAGGCGCGAGCAGGCGAATGGCGTCTTCGCTGTTGGCAAGGTTGATGCCGCTATAGGCGTAATGGGCGGTGACGCCGCCGTTGGCGACCGCATCATTGTTGCGGGCCAGCACCACATAGCCGCCAGGCTCGATGACGAGATCATCGGCAATGGTATGGCGCTCATTGCCATCGTCCCCCAACACCCATCCGCGCAAATTGACGGTGGTGGTCGAGGCATTGAAGAGCTCGATCCATTCGCCATTGGTGTCGCTCACTGCTTTGGGGTCAGCCAGGAACTCAGTGATCAGCAGACGCGGTGGAGGGCCAGTCAATGGCGTCGATGAGAGGGTTGGCGTCGGCGATGGGACGCCGGTGACGACCTGTGTAGGTGTGGGTTCGGGTTGAGGGCGGCGGGCGCTGCCTGGCGTGCCCAGATCACCGGCGGAGCCTGGCCAGGATGACCAGGCCAATGCCCACCCTGACGAAGATTCCATTCTCACGCGTTCATAGCTGACCCCAGCCACGATGGCAAGCCCTGTGTCAGGACCCCAAGCGACTTCGTCCACTGGCGAACTGTCAGGCGCAAGCAGACGGATGCTATCCACGTTGTTCCCCAGCGAAATCCCGGTGTAGGTATAATCAACCGTTACCCCACCGTTAACGGCCTGATCGGGATGACGGGCAAGCACGGTGTAGCCTCCTGCCGGGATGATGACATCGGCGCTGATGGTGTGTCGGTCGCCGCCGTGGTCGGCAAGCACCCAGCCGCGTAGGTTGACGGGCGCACCGGTTGGGTTGTGTAGCTCGAACCACTCACCCACGTTATCGCCGACCGCTTTGGGGTCGGCCATAAACTCGCTAATCAGCAGGGGAGGGGGCGGCCCAGTGTACGGTGTCGGGGATGGCGCTACGGTGGGCGCCGCCGTTGGGGTGGGCGTTGGGGGGACACTAGGTGTGGCTGTTTCGGTTGGGGTAGGGGTGGCCGGCGGTGGAACATAGGGCTCGCCGGGCGTGCCGAGGTCGCCGGCTGAGCCGGGCCAGTAGGTGTAGGCCTTGACCCACGCGGCTGGATCACCCAGATGGGCGCGTTCGTTGCTGACGCCGGATGTGATGGTTACGCCGGCGCCGCTGCCCCACGTGACTCGATCCACCTCGCGGTTGTCGGGCGCCAGTAACAAGATGGCATCGGCGCTGTTGCCCAGGTTGATGCCGGTATAGACATAGTGAGCGAAGATGTTGCCGTTGGCTGCGCTGTTGCCATTACGAGCCAATATCACATATGCGCCGGGAAGCACAATCAGGTCGCTATTGATCACATGCCGCTCGCCTCCCAGATCGGCAATGACCCAGTTGCGCAGATTGACCGGCTCACTGCTGGCGTTGTAGAGTTCAAACCATTCACCGTTGGTGTCGCTGACGACAGCCGGGTCCGCCATGAACTCAGTAATGAGCAGCCGCGGCGGTGCGCCGGGTTGGGGAGTCGCTGTCTCTGTTGTGGTGGGTGTGGCGGTTGGTGGCTCGGTGGGCCATAGTGTGAAGGTTGGCGTCGGCGTGTCCGGCGTCCAAGGCGTTGTTGTGGGTGTCGACGATTCTTCCGGCTCGGTGGGCTCCCAGATTTCGGTTGGCGTCGGTGTTGGCGATGCAGTGGCCGGCGCAACCAGCGTCGCGGTTGGAGTGTCGGTAGACCCAGGTTCAGGCAAGGGTGTCTCTGTCGGCGGTGGGGACGGCGTCTCGGTTGGCAACGGAAGTGGGGTGTCCGTCGGTCCTGGGGTGGCGCTGGGCGCTTCGGTGGGAACAACCATTGTCGTCTCGGTTGGGGTTTCCGTCGGGACCTCCGTCGGTGTCTCAGTGGGGGGCGCGGTTGGCGTTTCAGTCGGTGTTTTCGTCGCCGTCTCTGTTGGGGTCTCAGTGGGCGTTTCAGTCGGTGTTGGGATTGCAGTGGGCGCCTCGGTCGGTGTTTCGGTGGCCGTCTCTGTTGGGGTCTCAGTGGGCGTTTCAGTCGGGCTTTCGGTTGGTGTTTCTGTGGGCGTTTCAGTTGGGATGTCGGTGGGTGTCTCGGTAGGCGGCTCGGCGCAGGGATTGGGCGCCGAGCCGCGATTGCGCGGCGCGGGAGCCGCAATCGCAAAGTCCCCGTTGTTGTGGTCGGCATCAAGGCAGCCGCCGTCATGGCGCAGGGCGGCGCGGTCGTTCTTCAGTTTGGCCGTAGGCGCATCGCCTTCGGCCTCGTTGGCCCCCCCGTAGCCGACAAAATCGACAACGGCCGGGTCACCGATACCGCCAATCGGCGCCTCACTTGCCACCAGCGCCACCTTGCCGTCGGCGGCGCTCAGGTTGATGCTGCCGACTACATCTGGGAATTCGAGCGGCGTTCCTTCGTCGCTGCTGTTTTCACCCTCGGCCTGACGGATGAGCAGATAGCTATAGCCTGCGATGGTCACATCGCCGAGTGGTGTCACCTGCGAGAATCCGCCACCGGCTGACGCATATTGCACCGACCACCCGCCCAGATAGATCGCGTCTGGCCCCGCGTTGAAAAGCTCGACAAAGTCCGAGCGTAGGGGCGCGCTGCTATTGCCGCCGCCCCCGTAGATTTGGCTGATGCGCAACGGCTGGCCACCCGCCCGGCCTGGCCCAAAGGTAGCGAGCGCGATTGCAGCCAAAAGGATCACCCCAATTGCGGCGCGTTTGGGCGTCATGTTGCTGTACGGATGAGAACAGTTCACGGTTTTGCCTCCTCTCTGCCCATGCCCCATGCGATGGCCATTGGTAGGAGCAGTGGTGGTTGATTGGTGTGGGGCCAATCTTAGGCAAGGTAGGGAGGCGACTCAATAGCACCTTCAGGTGGGCAGATTGCGACATATGCTGTAGGGCGCGAGCGCGCAATTTGATGGAACGCATGTGCGGATCATAATACGATAGGCTCATCGGGCGATGAACATGCGCGGCGCCGCCAGTGTAGAAGGTATCAAATCGTTTATTGGGAGGGTTAGCGTGTCGATTGAGGGGAGCGCATCAAGATTACGACATGGCCGCCGAAGTCGGCCATGTGCACTGCGTCTCTTGTTAACCAATCGTAATCGATCATTGCGATTGCGGGGTGAACTTCATTTGTTGGAGACACCGCTTTCGAAGGTCGTAACCCCTCCTTGTCCACGCCTTTGGGCGCAGGCTGGGGAGGGGTTGACTATACGATGATGCTCAATTGACAAACTCAATTGAACGTGGGTTCAGTCATGGTGGAAGACTTCCTCCATTTTGGCCCACCATTCGCCGGGGGCGCGGCTTTCCAGCGGCTCCTGACAGGGATCGGTGTGGGTCCACCACTCTTGGGTTTTGGGATCAGCAGCCATTTTGGCTGCGTCGGCGGCGAAGTCGTCGCCCACATATTCAAAGTAGCTAAACAGAAAGCCGTCTTTGTAATAGATGGAGTAATTGCGAATATTGCACGCGGTGATGGTCGCCAGAATTTCGGGCCATGGTGCGGCGTGAAGCCGTTTGTACTCCTCCAATTTTTCAGGTTTGACCTTAATGACCGAGCCAAAGCGCTGTAATGGCATGAGATGCTCCTTCGGGTTGTGGTGATGATTAAACGGCTGTCGATTGTGAAACATGGCGCATGTTGCCTGAGGACGCGCAGACAGGTTCAGTGTCGCCATAGGCTGGAATGGCGTGTGGCGGCCCGCGCCAGGGCGACCAACGCATCAGGCCCTTCCAGCGCAAGCAACAGCGGGATGCTCCCCTCCAGGCTGTGGACAAGCTGCCAGGGGCCGCGCTGGGCGTCGTGTTGCCAGAGGTCAGCCAGGAAGGCCGTCGCGGTGATCGCCCAATCATGGTCTGACGAGCCGTTGGTCTCAGCCGTCTGTCGGGGGCTGACATGGCCAGCCAGCCGCAACTGGTGCGCCAATAGCGAAGCAACGGTGGTGACCTGCATCGTGTGTTTGTTGCCGCTGGTGGCGGCCAGTGCTTGAACCAGGTCGGGCAAGAGTGACTTGACGAGGGTTGACCATCCAGCGGCGAGCAAGGGTTGCAAGAGCCCATCGAGCAAAAAGTTGACGAGCGCTTCACCCTCTAGCAGTTGGGGCGCCCACGTGCGCAATCGCTCAACACCCTGTTGGACTTCGCGAGTGCGCGTCGTATCGGGCGCGGCGTGTTCACCCGCTAGTTGCAGAAGCCCGCGTAGGCGCAGGCTCTGGAGGCGCAATGCGTCATCATCCAACGGCTTACGCCAGAGCGTGGCGATCCGCTGACGCCAGCCGGTTGGTTCGCGCCACTCCGCCAACCACCGTAGCGCTTGCTCAGGCTCCCCTTGTTCGAGGTAGATTTCGGCCAGCCCCCAGATTACAGCGCGCGCTGGGTTGCGATCGGGTTTGGCGCGCGCCCAGGCAAGCGCCCGTTGTGCTTGCTCTGCCGCCATCATCGGCTCATTGACCGCCAGCAACCCGCGCACCAATGAGAGCATCCCCTCGGCGCGCGTAGGGTCGTTGGCGGCAATGTGCTCAACCACCTCCACCGCATACTTGAGCGCGCCGAGTTCGATCAAGGTCGTGGCCGCGCCGGCGGCCGTCCACCCATCACTGCGCACGCCCAAAAAAGCCAATTGATCGGCGAGGGCAATGCGCTTTTCGCGCGGCAAATCGCGTAGGGGGGCCGCCGCCGCCACCTGTTGTAACGTGTAGACCTGGAAATCGACGTCGGTGTTGGCGGCCGGTCGCTTGACCTGGCGCAGCAACTGGGCGTCGTCGCGTTGAGCCGACAGGCCTGCCTCACGACGAGCATCCTGCACGTTGGCAATGTAGTTGAGCTGTGTGAGCACTTCGTCGACCTTGCCGGCGCGCCCCAATGTGGTGGCGGCCAGGCGGCGGCTGAGCAGGGTGGTCAATGTGGCGTACTGAAATGTTTCCACACAGCGCAACAACAACCGGCGACTGCGGCGCGGCGCGGCGTCACCCCGGCCTGCGACAATGGCGGCTGTCTCAAAGAGAAATTGGGCGCCGGCATCGTCGAAGCGGCGAATCGCGCCCGTCACCAGGGCAAGCGTCAGGGGGTGAACGCCCATATGGGCAACGGCCTCGGCCAACCACGTGCGCGATTCCGACCGGGCGACGATGCGCGCCCAGGCGCCCGGCGTCTGGTCAAGCCGTTCCAGACAGGCGCAGGCCAGCGGTAGATTCTCGACCAGCGCGGCCGTGGCGGCCACAAGCAAGAGCCGTTCGGCGGGTGGTTCTATCGCACCCGGGGTGGGGTTGCTTGTTGCCGGGCCGCCCAATGAGAGACGTGAGGAGTGATGGGGGGCAAAAAGGCCCTGCTCTAGCCGAGCCAGTTCTGCGCCGAGCAAGGGCAGTAGCAGCGGGTGTGTATGGACGTGATGGGCTACCCGATGCAACGCCTGGACGGGCGCCAAGGGATGGCGTGTTTCGGCCAGGCGGGCGACATTCAATGCAGCTTCGCCGACGCCAATGTCAGCCAGCGCTTCCCAACAGCGTTGGATGAGCCAGGAGCCGGGCTGCCACACGTTGCGCTCTTCGACCAGCGCCCGACCATCCGCCAGGGTGACGGCGCTCGCCTGGTTGAGGGCGGCAATCGCCTGCTGGATGAGAGAGGAGGGGGTGGCCGTGGCTGGCGCGTGCAGGTCACTCATGCGACGATTCTAACGTATGCGCCCATTTCAAACAACCAGTAGAGTGAGCGCAATCAGCCAGAACGCGAGGAGGACAACGAGCAGCAGTAGCGCTACGCCAAGCAGCAGTGCGCCGGCCCGCTGAAGACGCTGTGCGCGATTGAGCGTTCGACCATGACGCGCGTGACGGTCTTGGCCATACGCCAACAAGGTAGGTTTGCCGTGGGATACCTGCTTCACCTGCGCCAGCCACCAGGCCCGCTGGCAGAAGGACCACAGGCCAATTTCGCTGGCTCGAACGAGCGGTGGTTCCTGTGTCATTGCGGCATCCATACGTTACAATCTCTGTGTTGCGCCGTTTTATACTGTTCCAGAACAGTCGATTTTGTGATCAAATGATATTCGCCTTAGGTTCTGTGTTTTGCGAGGCCAAGGCGTTCTCAAATCGTTCTAGCGCCTGACGCATTTGCTCCTGACGGAGGGTAAGGGTGAGGTCGCCTCGCGTGCGTTCAACGACGCCGCGCAGCACATCAGTCTGGCGACGTAGGCCATCGGTAATCGAATCGGGAAAGTCGATGGTGACCAACAAGCTGTAGACCTCATCCATAAAATCTAGATAGGGTTCTGCGTCTTCGATTCGACCACGGCGCATGAGATCGAGCACAAAGCGACGGGTTTCGGTGGCCGCTTCGCTTAACCCGCGCAGATAGGTGGCGCCGGTGACGAAAAGCGCCTGCGGGCTGGGCAGTGGGGTCGAGCGCGCCACAGCAAAGAGCACATGCGCCTCCACCAACTCCTTGAGCGCATCTTGTGTGTAGCCGGCGTGATAGAGCATGGGATGCTCGGCCAGCGGCGCGACCATGTTCTCGGCGTCGGCGTGCGCCTCGGCCAACATGATTTCAGCCTCGGCCCATTCGTGGCGGTGAATGGAGCGAATGGCGTTTGCGCACGAACGAATCAGCGCCCGGCTCATGCGCAACGTTTCGTCACGCAGGTCGTTGATCTGGGTAAATTCCAGACGGATGGCCTCCACTTGGGCCGTCAGCATGGTCTGATGCACAGTTGCTCCTTACGCGGATGCGAGATACGTGATGCCAGATACGAGATACGGGACTTGGTGCTGGGCGCATTATACGGCAGCCCAGGGGTGAACGTAAAGACAGGGTGCACCCGAAACTCAGGGCACTTCTATAGGTGACAGTCACTTCACAGGTGACAGTCACTTCAAAAGTGACTGTCACCTGTGATGAGCCAATCGGTTGACAATGTTCACGCACCTGTGCTCACTTGGGGATGTACCGTGTTGGCGGGTACAATGGCGAGAAACAATTGTGCAACAATGGGGAGCATCATGCCGGTTGTCCGCACCGTGATTGGGGCTGTACGCGACACCACGATGGGGAAGGTGTTCTGGAATGCGCATGAAGCGCGTGTGCGCGCCGGCTGGCGCATCCTGATCTACACATTGTTGTGGATTTTTGCGCCCGCGGCAGTGGGTCGCCTGGTTGGAGATTGGCTGACCATGCCGCTGATGAGCGTTTTCCCTACGGTGGCAGGGATTGCCCCCCATGCGCTGACGGTATTCCTGCGCCTGGTGGTCATCCTGGCCGGCACCTGGTTGGCGGCGCGGCTGCTCGACCGCCGCCCCTTGTCGGGCTTTGGCTTGCGCATCAACCGGGCCTGGTGGCTCGATTTCGGATTTGGGTTGGCGCTTGGGGCGCTACTCATGGGGTTTGTCTTTGGGGTGGAATGGATGGCCGGCTGGGTGGCGGTGACCGGCGCCCTACGGGTGACGTTGCCTGGCGTCTCATTTGTGATGGCGATCCTCGGCGCCTTGTTACTTTTTGTGGTCGTAGGGATCACGGAAGAGTTGTTGGCGCGTGGCTATCATCTGCGCAATCTGGCCGAAGGGCTCAACAACGACTGGGTGGGGCCACGCACGGCTATCGTGTTGGCCTGGCTTTTGTCGTCATCGCTTTTTGGCCTGCTTCATATTTTTAACCCCAACGCTACCTGGTACAGCACCGTGGCGCTGATGATTGTTGGGCTGTTTTTTGGTTTGGGCTATGTCCTCACAGGCAGTCTGGCCATCCCGATTGCGCTTCATATTTCGTGGAATTTCTTCCAGGGGAACGTGTTTGGCTATCCCGTTAGCGGCAACACCTTTGACAGCGCAACGTTCCTCGCCACGCGCCAACAAGGCCCCCTGTTGTGGACGGGCGGCGCCTTCGGGCCTGAGGCAGGCTTGCTGGGGATGATCGCGATTGGCTTGGGCTGGCTGCTGACCGTGGGGTGGGTATGGTGGCGTCACGGTGTGGTGCGGCTGGAGACGGCCCTGGCGCTTTATCAGCCCAAACGAGCGCAACCCCCCTAGCGGACTTTCCGTACTTCACGATTTCCGCCCAAGACGGGTCCGTGACCCGTCGTCGGGCCAGTCACGAACCGGCCCAGAGCACATGAACCGTGACCTGCTGACTGTGATTTTGCGGCATTGTAGGGGCGCGCTACCGATTCGAGCGATTCCGTGGTCAGTACATTCGTGATGTGGCTCTTTCGGATAGAATCGATTGGTGGATTGTTTTGAACGTTTTGCGAGTTACAGAGCAAGGATGGCTGTTTGATGAACAATAAACTGTGGGGTGGGCGATTTACTGGTAAAACCGACCCGCTGATGGAGGCGTTCAACGAGTCGTTGCGCTTTGACCGGCGGCTGTGGGCGGCGGATATTGAGGGCAGCCAGGCCTATGCGCGCGCGCTGGCGCGGGCGCATATCATGACGGACGCCGAGGCGCAGCAAATTGTGGATGGGTTGGCCCAGCTGCGCGACGAGTGGGCAAATTGCCGCTTTGCGGTCCAGCCTGGCGATGAAGACATCCACACCGCGAACGAACGCCGGTTAACCGAGCTGATCGGCCCGGTGGCCGGGAAGTTGCACACCGGACGCAGCCGCAACGACCAGATTGCCACAGATGTGCGGCTGTGGCTGCGCGAGGAGATCGCTCTGTTACGCAACCACTTGCGCCAATTGATCAGCGTCGCCGCCGAGCGCGCGGCTGAAGAGATCGACCTCCTCATGCCCGGGTATACCCACTTGCAGCCGGCGCAACCGATCCGCTGGAGCCATTGGCTGTTGAGCCATGCCTGGCCGTGGCAACGCGACGCCCTGCGTCTGGATGAGCTAGCGGCGCGGGTGAACCTGATGCCGCTGGGGAGCGGCGCCCTGGCCGGCAACCCCTTCCCCATCGACCGCGACCAGTTGGCCGCCGACCTGGGCTTTGCCGGCGTCACGGCGAATAGCCTGGACGGCGTGAGCGACCGCGACTTTATTGCCGAGTTTCTCTTCTGGGCCA
>JAHDWG010000696.1:821-2200 GCA_023384495.1 Caldilineaceae bacterium | reverse complement strand
CATGATTCGCCCATGATTCGCCCATGATTCGCCCATGACTCGCCCATGACTGAACCTGTCATCACACCGCAAAAACAGGCTATTCTTGACGCAGCGCAGGGTCTTTTTGCTCGCCACGGTTATGAGGGCCTGTCGATCCGCGATTTGGCCGCCGAATGTGGATTGGCCAAGGCCACCATCTATCATCATTTCCGCGACAAACAGGACATCTTTATGAATGTCTTGGAGCGCGACGCCGGCTGTGTTCATGCGCAGATTATGGCCGCCGCCAAGCGGGAGCCAGACCCACTCTCCAAACTTCGTGTGGTGGTGCATACCTACTGTGGGCTGATTAGCGAGCGCCGCTCGATTGTATTGACCACGTTGCGCGAAGTCACCGGCATGGAAGACAAGCTGCGGCGCTTTGCCATGATGAACAAACAAGTGTTCTTGGGCCCATTGGCGGCCATCGTGCAGCAAGGCATCGATGAGGGCGTCTTTCGCCCGGTGGATACCGAGATGAGCGCGCTCAGCCTGCTTGGGATGCTCCATGGCTTTGTCACCTTCCAACTGATTGCGCAAGATCGGGAGATCGGCAGCGATGTGGCCGACCATGTACTCTCGCTATTCTTGCATGGGATCTGTGTACGAGACAGTCAGTAACTGTCCAAATCATTATCTTTTGAATCGACCGAAAAGACCGAGGAATCGTATGCGAAGTCAGGAAATTCGTCACCGGTCACCCTTAGCAACGCACTTTATTCTCGCCGGGTTGAGCACGTTGTTGTTGGTCAGTTGTTCGTTCACAGCGCCGGGCGCAACGCCCACGCCGGTGGCCCTCCCCACCTATGCGCCGGGCGCCACGGCCGCAACCCCTGCCGCAGCCAGTGTAACCGGCGAGACGCCCACGGTGGCGGAGGCTGAAGAATCGACCGGTGAGATCGCAGCCGCTCCCCCTGCCTCTGCGCCCGCTGGCGACGCCGCACAGGCGCCGGTTGCCATGGCTGAGATGGCGCCCACCGGCAGCCAGGCGCCAACGACCGCCTTCCGCTATCCGGGCGAGGTTGTGGCCGAACACCAGGTGACGGTGGTGGCCGAAGTGTCGGGCCAGGTGCTGGAGGTGATGGCCGAAGTGGGCGACCTGGTGGAACCCAACCAGCCGCTGGCCCGGATCGACAATGTGATTCTTGAGGCGCAGCGCGCCCAGGCGTTGGCCGGTCTGGCTGCCGCCAAGGCCCAATACGACTTGTTGACCGACCAGGCCACCGAGGCGGACCTGGCGGCCGCGCGCGCGGCGGTGTCCGCCGCCAACGCGGCCTATCGCCGCGCCACCGAGGGCATCACCGACGAAGACCGGCGTCTGGCCGAGGCGCAACTGCGGTTGGCGCAGGCGGCCGTCA
>JAHDWG010000696.1:0-811 GCA_023384495.1 Caldilineaceae bacterium | reverse complement strand
CGCAGAATGCCTACAACGAAGTCCGTTGGATGCCCAACATTGGCGCCATGCCCCAGAGCTTGCAGTTGCAGCAGGCCACCCTCCAGCTTGAATCGGCGCAGGCGCAGTACGACAAGCTTGTCAAGGGCGCCACGCAGGATGTGATCGCCGGCGCCTACGCCCAACTGGCCCAGGCCCGCGCCCAGTTGCAGCGGCTGGAGGAAGGCGCCAAACCCGCCCAACTCGACGCAGCCCAGGCGCAGATCAACCAGGCCGAGACGGCGCTCTACCTGGCCCAGGTTCAGCTCAACAAGGCAACGGTGCGCTCACCGATTGAAGGGGTTGTGTCGCGGGTGACCACCACGGCGGGGGCCATGGCCTCGCCCGGCGCGCCGATCCTCACCATCCGCACGCGCGATGTCAAGATCACGATCCCGGTGGAAGAGTCGCGCCTCAGCACGCTGCGCGTGGGGCAACCCGCCGTGGTGCGGGTCGACGCCTACCCCGACCGCGCGTTTGCCGGTGAAATTTCCATCATCGCGCCCGAGCTAGACGCCGCCACGCGCACCGTCCAGGTCTCGATCCGCCCGGTGGATGAGGAGCGGCTGCTTGCCCCGGGCATGGCCGCCACGGTGGAATTGGCAAATTGAACTGCGGTTGCTTTGAAAACGGGCATTGGGACTCGGCCAGTGCTGTAAAGAAACTCGCGTTTTCGAACAGAGCTCAGTATCATTAAGCAATAGGAAACACGTATGCTCAAGCTTTGGGATATTGCGATTCGGCAACCGGTGTTTATTACCATGGTCCTGATTGCCGGGATCGTCATGGGGGT
>JAHDWG010000695.1 GCA_023384495.1 Caldilineaceae bacterium | reverse complement strand
ACGCGCCGCCGCTTTCTGGCCCGGCTGCAGGGCGAAATCACCCGCCACGGCGTCATCCACCTGCTGCGCCACGGTCTCAAACACGAGCGCTACGACCTCACCCTCTTCTACGGCACGCCCACACCAGGCAACGCAACCGCCGCCCAACGCTTCGCCGCTAACCGTTTCAGCGTCACCCGCCAACTTCGCTACAGCCGTGACGAGACCCGGCGGGCGCTCGACCTCTGCCTCTTTCTCAACGGCCTGCCCATCGCCACCTTCGAGCTCAAAAACAGCCTCACCAAACAGACCGTCGAAGACGCCATCGAGCAATACCGCCGCGACCGCGACCCGCGGGAACTGCTCTTCCAGTTTGGCCGCTGTATCGCCCATTTTGCCCTGGATGACCACCAAGTGTACTTCTGCACCGAGTTGAAGGGCAAGGCCTCCTGGTTCCTTCCCTTCAACCAGGGCTGGAACGACGGCGCCGGCAACCCGCCCAACCCGCATGGCCTCAAGACCGCCTACCTCTGGCAGCAGACGCTCACCCCCCACGGGCTGACCGACATCTTGGAGAACTACGCCCAAATTGTCGAGAAGAAAAACGAAAAGACGGGCAAAAAGAAGCGCGAGCAGATCTTCCCCCGCTACCACCAACTCGACGTAGTGCGCAAGCTGCTGGTCCACGCCGGCGCCCACGGTGCGGGTCAACGCTACCTCATCCAACATTCCGCCGGCAGCGGCAAGTCCAACTCCATCGCCTGGCTGGCGCACCAGCTCATCGGCCTGCGCCGCAACGACAGAGAAGTCTTCGCTTCCATCATCGTCGTCACCGACCGCCGCATCCTCGATCAGCAGATCCGCGACACCATCAAGCAGTTTGCCCAGGTCGGCGCCACCGTCGGCCACGCCGAACACTCGGGCGACCTGCGCCGCTTCATCGAGAGCGGCAAGAAGATCATCATTTCCACCGTGCAGAAGTTCCCCTTCATCCTCGACGAGATCGGCTCGGAACAGCGCACCCGCACCTTTGCCATCCTCATCGACGAAGCTCACTCCAGCCAGGGCGGCAAGACCGCCGCCGCCATGAGCATGGCCCTCTCCGCAGCCGGCGAGCCAGGCGAGGAAGAGACCACCGAGGACCAGATCAACCGCATCATGGAGGCGCGCAAGCTGCTGCCCAACGCCAGCTACTTCGCCTTCACCGCCACACCCAAGAACAAAACACTCGAAATCTTTGGCGAGCCGCTCCCTGGTCCAGACGGCAAGGTTCGCCATCGCCCCTTCCACAGCTACACCATGAAACAGGCCATCCAGGAAGGCTTCATCCTCGATGTGCTCAAGAGCTACACGCCCGTGGACAGCTATTACCGCCTCGTCAAGACTGTGGAGAGCGACCCTGAGTTCGACACCAAGCGGGCGCAGAAAAAACTGCGCCGCTACGTCGAAAGCCACGACTACGCCATCCGCCTCAAGGCCGAGATCATGGTCGACCACTTCCACGAACAGGTCATCGGTCTCAACAAGATCGGCGGCCAGGCCCGCGCCATGATTGTCACCAGCGGCATCCAGCGCGCCATCCAATACTTCCACGCCGTCCGCGCCTATCTGCAGGAGCGTCGCAGCCCCTATCGCGCCATCGTTGCCTTCTCCGGCGAACATGAATACGGCGGCGCCAAGGTCACCGAAGCCTCGCTCAACGGCTTCCCCAGCCGCGAGATCGCCGACAAGATTCAAGAAGACCCCTATCGCTTTCTCATCTGCGCCGATAAGTTCCAGACCGGCTATGACGAGCCGTTGCTCCACACCATGTATGTGGACAAACCACTGGCCGGCATCCAGGCCGTGCAGACGCTCTCACGCCTCAACCGCGCCCACCCGCAGAAACATGATGTCTTTGTGCTCGACTTCCTGAACAACAGCGACACCATCACCCAGGCCTTTGCCGCCTACTACCGCACCACGGTCCTCAGTGAAGAGACCGACCCCAACAAGCTCCACGACCTCCAGGCCGACCTCGACGGCTACCAGATCTACACGCCGGAGCAGGTCGAGACTCTGGTCACCCTCTATCTCGACGGCGCCGAGCGCGACCGGCTCGACCCCCTCCTCGACGCCTGTGTCGCCCTCTACAAAGAGCAGCTCGACGAGGATGGCCAGGTGGACTTCAAAGGCAAGGCCAAAGCCTTCACCCGTACCTATGGCTTCCTCTCCTCGGTCCTGCCCTATAC
>JAHDWG010000118.1:14351-18286 GCA_023384495.1 Caldilineaceae bacterium | reverse complement strand
CCTCGTCGCGCAGAAAATCGCCGATGAGCCGGGTCTCGACGTGGCGGTCTTGAAAATAGATCGGGGCGGTGGCCGGCGGCGGGTGGATAAACTTGGTGCGGGCCACGCCGCTCACCGGGCGTTCGGGCTTGCGCTCGCGTTCGAGACCCCGTTCGATACTCTCCTGCACGCGCGCGGCCGCGGCCTGCGGGTCGGCGACGATCTGCTCCTGGCGGGCGATCTGCGCTTGCAGTTCGGCGACCTCGGCCTCGATGCGCCGCCGCTGGGTGGGTTCCTGGGTGCGGCGCAGGTCGCGTTGGGCGTCGGCCAGGCGGTCCTTGAGGGCTTGCAGGTGGCCGGCGGGGCTGGTGAGCCACTGCAAGTGGCGGCGCAGTTGGGCCAGGGCGCGCTCGAAGTCGCCGCTAAAGTCGATAAACTGGCGCGGCTCCAGCCGGAAGGGCAGTTCGGCGCCGGGGTGGAGACGCAGCGGCACGATGGGCTTTTTGTACCTGAGCGCGCGCGTCCACTCCTGTTTGCAGACCGACTGGTCCTCCACGCTGTCGTGCGTCATGACAAAGAGCAGGCTGGCGCACGCGCGGATCGCCTCGACGAGCTGCGCGTCCCAGTCCTGGCCGGGCGCGAGTTGGCGCTGGTCCAGCCAGACCGGGTTAGGCGGGGGGCCGGCGGCCAGGGCATCGCAGAGCTTGAGGGCAAAGTCCGCCCCGTCGTGGGTTGAATAGCTGAGAAAGTGGTGGTTGGCCAAGCGTCACTCCTCGGTGGTCAGAGCGCGATGAGCGGTCGGGCGGCGCGGGCCGGCAGCCGCTTGGGGGTAGCATAGCACAATTCTGGCTGGGGCGCTACCCCTGCGTGTTATTCAGGTGACAGTCACTTTGGAAGTGACTGTCACCTGAACATTTTCAACCGACTTGACAACTCTACAGGGCAGTGGCTATGATTCACGGGTTCATGTCCATTGTTGATTGCACAAACTCACAGGAATCCAAATGAAGGCCGGACTTGCCCAAATCGATATCACCCCACCGGTGGGGACGCCGCTCACCGGGTACATTGCCCGCGACGGCGTCTCGACCGGCGTCCACGACCCGCTCTTTGCGCGGGCGCTGGCGCTGCAAGAGGGCGACCAACGGGCGGCCATCCTCACGTGCGATGTGCTGGGGCTGCGGCTCGTCGATGTGCACGCTGTGCGCGCCGCCATCGAGGCCACAACCGGCATCCCCGCCGCGCACGTCCTCATCGCCTGTTCGCATACGCACGCCGGCCCGGCCACCATGCCCCTGCAAGATTGTGGCGACGTGGACGAACGCTATCTGGCAGCGCTGCGCGAGAAGCTGGCGACGGCAGCCAGCCAGGCCGTGGCCGATCTGCGCCCCGCGCGCTTTGCCGTCGGCGCGGGGCAGGTGAGCGCCGGCGTCCACAACCGGCGGCAACCGAGCGACGTGATCGACCCGGCGCTGGGCGTGCTGCGCATCACCGACGAGGCCGGGCGGACGCGCGGCGTCGTGCTCAACTACGCCTGCCACCCCACCTGCCTCACGGGCGAAAACCGCCTCTTTTCCGCCGAGTATTGCGGGCTGGCCGTGCAGAAAATCCAAGAGGCCACCGGTGCGATCACCCTCTTCTTGACGGGCGCGATTGGCGACGTGGGGCCGGTGGCGCGCGGCATGGCGGTGATGGAAGAACTGGGCGAAACCGTGGCCGCCGAGGCGCTGCGCGTCTTGCCCACGCTCGAGCCAAAGCCGTGGCGCCGGTTGGCGGCCGCCCACCGCCCGCTCGACCTGCCGCTGGGGCCGCTGCCCACGGTCGAGCAGATGGCCGCCGAACTGGCCCGCTGGCAACAGACCGACGCCGTGGCCGATGCACCCTTGCTGCCCGCCCACCCCATGATCCCGGTGGCCATGCGCCATTGGTCGGCGCGCACGCTGGCCCAATTGCGCGCGGGAACAGCGCCGCAGCAGGTCGCCAGCGAAGTGCAGGCCATCCATGTGGGCGAAATGGCGCTGGTCAGCGCGCCGGGCGAGCTGTTTGTGGAGCTGGGGCTGGCGATCAAGGCGCAGGCCGAAGTGGCGCATCTATTTGTCTGCGGCTTTGGCAACGACAACATCGGCTACATCCCTACCCGGCGCGCCTACCCGCTGGGGGGCTATGAGGTGAACGAGGCGTACAAGTATTACGGCTACCCGGCGGCGCTGGCGCCCGAGGCGGGCGAGGCGTACGTGGCGGCGGCCAGCCAGTTGCTCCAACAGGCGTCTACTCACAGCGGTGAATCATAAGAGAAGAGGCGCACGTTGAATCGTCAACAAACCTTCCTGGGCCTTATGGGCTACTTCTTCATTGGCACGGGCGCCATCCTCATTCCCTCGGTGATGCCGTCGATCACCGCCGAGTTTGCCGCAACCGGGTTGGCGCTGGCCGCGATTGGGCTGATCTTCCCCGCCAGCGCGGTGGGCGGCATTTTGGGCAATCTGCTGGCCGGCTTGGGTTCCGACCTGATCGGGCGGCGGCGGATGGTCTGGCTGGCGGCATTCGTGCTGGCGGTGGCGTTAGGGTTGACGGCCAGCGCCACCCTGTGGCCCCTCTTTGTGGCCGGGTTCGTGCTGGTGAGCGCAACGCAAGGCTCGCTCTCAACCGGCATCAACGCGATGATCGCCGACGCCAACCGCGCAGCGCGCGCGCGGGCGCTCAACACGCTGCACGGCGTCTATGGCATGGGCGCCACCGTCTCGCCGCTGGTGATTGGCTATTTCCTGGAGCAGGGTCTGCACTGGCGCTGGGCGTTGGGCGCCACCGGTCTGATCTGGCTGCTCTATGCGCTCACCGCCTATGGCAGCGGGCGCCGCGCCGCATCGGGCGAACAGCCCCCCCCGGCGCAAAGGCTGGACTTGTCCATGCTACGCCAGACGCCCTTTCTCGCCCTCTTTCTGATTGGCTTTATCTATAACGGCATCGCCGTCAGCCTGCTGGGCTGGATCGCGCTGATCATGCAGGAGTCCGCTGGCTTCTCTACGCTCGTTTCGGTCTCGATGGTCTCGGTCTTTTATGTGGCGCTGACCGCAGGTCGCTTTTTCTGTGCGGCCTTTGCCGAGCGAATTGGCTACGCCAGAATCTTGCTCGTGTTGGCGGTGGGGATCACACTCACCTACCCGCTGGTGGTGCTGGGCATCCACTCATTGCTGCTGGTGACAACCGGTGTCTTTCTCACGGGGCTAAGCCTGTCGGGCCTCTTTCCCATGGCCATTGCCTTTGCCTCACGCCTCTATCCCGCGCAGACGGGCGCGCTCAGCGGTGCGCTCAGCGTGTCACTCACGATTGGCTCCATGATACCCCCACTCTGGACGGCCGTCTTTGCCGGGCTGTGGGGCTTCCAGACCGCGCTGGGCATCAACTTTCTGATGGCGCCGCCCCTCATCTTGCTGGCGCTCTACCTGGGCCGGGTCGAAGGGGCAGCGACAGTTGCCCGGCCGGCCTCCACCACCGCGGTGGGCTGAGCAGGGTGAGTCTCATGGGTGGGGGGCCGCTGAGTCCTGACCGTTGGGCGCCTCAACGCCATCCGCCTCCACATCGAGGGCGGCGGTGGCGACGGCCCACGCCACCACAAACCAGACGCCGCCGCCAATCAGCAGCGCCATGAGGATGCTCGCCGGCTGCAGCGGGACGTTCCCGCGCGCGATGCCGACCAGGGTGAGCAGCAGCCCGATGAGGGCAAAGACAAGGCCAATTCGCACGGCGGCGGATAGTTGACTCCACATGAGTTTCCCCTACTTTTTGGCAGCGTACAGCAGGAACACAGAGAACACCGAGGAGCCGCCGAGGACACAGAGCGTTTTGCCCACAGAACAAGCAACCGCGTTTCTCTCTGTGCTCGCCGCGCTCCTCTGCGTTCTCTGTGTTGCGCTGTTTTGTCGTATTTTCATAGCTGGATGTGTAACCCACCGGCC
>JAHDWG010000118.1:0-14341 GCA_023384495.1 Caldilineaceae bacterium | reverse complement strand
CGGTTCACGCCGCAATCCGCAGATCCTCTATGTTCAATTGCAGACGCCGCCGGCCCTGCCACTCATTGGCCTCCAGTTGATAGACGATGTCGATCAGGCTGCCGTCGTCCAGATGGGGCTGCCACTCGCCGCGGTGGAAGGCCACGGCGTCGAGCACGGGGCTGTTGGGGCCGCCGTCCACAATCAGCCGCAGGTGCTTGCCGTCGCCCACGGTGCGCGCCTCGCGCACGCGCACTCGCCGGGTGCAGAGCAGAGGGGATGGATTTTCATGGCCCGTCGGCTCCAGCCGGGTGAACTGCTCTTGCAGCCCCCAGTTGAGCTGGTCGAACGCCACCTCGGCGTCCACCCGCAGGCTGGGGCGCAGCTCGGCGTGGCGGCCCAGTTCGCGGGCGGCCACCTCACCCAGCGCGGCGGAAAAGTCCCCCAAGCGGCTGGTAGCAACCGTGAAGCCGGCGGCGCGGCGGTGCCCGCCATGCCGGATCAGCAGATGGCCCACCTCATCGAGCGCGGCGCTCATGTCCAGCTCGGCAATGCTGCGGGCGCTGCCGCGTGATTCGTCGGGTCCCTGCTCGATCACCACCGCGGGGCGATAGAAACGCTCCACCAGCTTCCCCGCCACCAGCCCCACAATGCCCGGCTGAAAGTCGGGGCTGCTGACGACAAAGAGCGGCGGGTCTTCGGCCAGTTGCGCCGCCACCTGTTCCTCGGCGGCCTGCTGCGCAGCGACAGTTAGCCGTTGGCGCTCCCGATTGAGCGCCTCCAGCTCCTCGGTCAGGGTGTAGGCCTGGGCCGGCTCTTTGGCGCGCAGCAATTGATAGGCCAGCCGGGCGTGCGAGAGCCTGCCCGCCGCGTTGATGCGCGGGGCCAGCCGGAACGAAATCGCCGTGCTGTCCACCGCACCGGGCCGCAGATCGGCCATGCGCAGCAGTGCGTCAAAGCCAGGGCGCTCCACCCGGTTGATCTGCGCCAGCCCGCGCGCCACCAGGTTGCGGTTCTCGCCCAGCAGCGGCATCATATCGGCCACCGTGCCCAGCGCCACCAGGTCGAGCAGCGCCCCCTCTTGTTCGGCTGCCTGGTCGGGCGTGAGGCGGCTCCACTTGTGTTGGGCCACGGCGCGCAAGACGGCCTGCGCCAGCCGGTAGGCCACGCCGACGCCGGCCAGCCGCTCGAACTTGCTGGGGCAATCCTTGCGCCGCGGGTTGATCACGGCCAGCGCCGGCGGCAGCGTGGGTCCCACCGTGTGATGATCCGTAACAATGACATCCATGCCCAACTCGACCGCTCGCTGCACCTCGGCGACGCTGCGGATGCCGCAATCCACCGTCACCATGAGCCGGGCCTGCGTGGCGATCCGCTCGACCGCCTCCAGGTTCAGGCCGTAGCCTTCGTCCACCCGGTCGGGGATGTAGGGGCCCACCCGCCCGCCGGCCATCTGGAGCGCCGACACCAGCAACGCGGTGGCGCTGACCCCATCAGCGTCAAAGTCGCCATAGACGCAGATCGTCTCGCCCTTTTCGATGGCGCGCACCAGGCGCGTCACCGCTTCGACCATATCGCGTAGCCGGTAGGGGTTCTCTTTGACGGCGTCGGTGGGGCTAAGAAAGGCCACTACCTCGTCGCGCGTGCGCAAGCCGCGATTGTAGAGCACCTGGACGAGCAGCGGGTGTTCGGGAACGCTGTCGAGAAAGGCGGGCGGGGCGGGGGTATGGAATTCCCACTTTTTGGCGGGGCCGGGCGGTGTCGCTGCGGGCATGGGTTGGGTGATTGTGTGATTGGGCGACTGTCGATTGGGTGGATTATAGGGCATCTAGCCCGGTGCGCCCAAATTACTGCGCTGTGCAGTTTGGCGCCGAACGGCGGAGACAGGTATGATATAACCTGCGAAGAGGAGCCTGACCCATGACATCCATGCTCGACCGTTTGCGGCGCCTACAGGCGCTGCGACCCCAGCGTACCGGCCCCGAACCGGAGCCCCCCGCGGACCGCGTCAACGCCGGGCCGCCTTCCCTCGCGCACGAGGGCGGGCGTCAGGCGCTGCCCGCCGGCGAAGTGGTCGAGAACGCCGCCGGCCAATGTTTTGTGACCACGCTGCGCTACCCGCTGCATACTTTGCGCGGGCCGCGCCCGTTGGGCGAAGTGCTCGCTCAACACCCCACCCGCTTTGCCGACCTGCATCCCAATTTTGGCCTGCGCGTTGATGTTGACTACACGAAAGCCGTGTTCCTCGACACCGAGACCACCGGCCTCGGCGGCGGCGCCGGCGTCTATTGCTTTATGGTCGGCGTGGGGACCTTTGAGCGGTACGAGGCTGGCGGCAGCCAAGTCTCCAGTCCGCCAACTCCAGTCTCTCATTTTGTCGTCCGCCAATATTTTATGCGCCACCCCGGCGAGGAAGGCGCGCTGCTCCTCGCGCTGGCCGAACAGATGGAGGCGTACGCCATGAGCGTCACCTTCAACGGGCGCACCTTTGATCTGCCGCTCTTGCGGGCGCGCTTCCAACAAAACCAGCACATCTACCCCGACCTGCGTGGCAGTGGGCGGCTGCTGGCCGAGGATCGGCCCCACCTTGACCTGTTGCATCCGGCGCGACGGCTCTGGCGGCGGCGGCTGCAGAGTTGTCGCCTCATCAACCTGGAGGCCATGATCCTCGGCCTTTCGCGCAGCGAAGAGGATGTGCCCGGCTCGCTGATCCCGCAGCTCTACCATGACTTTGTGCGCAACGGCAACGGCGCCGAGATGCGCCGCGTCTTCTATCACAACGCCGAGGATATCCTCTCGATGGTGGCGCTAGCCGAGCGGCTGAGTTGCGCGTTTGCGGGCGACGCCGACGTCCCCCTCGAACGCGAAGACTGGCTCTCCCTGGCCGCGTCGCTGGAGGGGCAGGGTAGATTGGCCGACGCCGAGCGGGCCTATCGCCGGGCGCTGGCGACACTGCGCGAGCCAACGGCAAAGGCCGACGCCTTTGCCCGCCTGGGCCGGATGCTCAAACAGCAGGCGCGCTGGGGCGAGGCCGCCACACTTTGGGAGGAGTGGCTGGGCAGCGTGCCCGGGCCTGATCCCGCGCCCTATGTCGAGCTTGCCAAGTATTGCGAGTGGCAATTGCGCGACCTGGAGCAGGCCGCGATGTGGGCCGGGTGGGCGTTGCACAACCTGCGCCAGGCCCCAGCGTGGCAACGCCCGCCCGGTGCATTGGCCGCGCTCGAACACCGCCTGGCCCGCCTCGAACGCAAGCGCGCCGGGTTTGACACAGCGGGAACCGAGCCAGGACTCGCGCATGATAATGATAGAGCGTAACATAGCCATGTGGGCGGATGGGCGCCGCCACACCTTGAGAGGATGATTCAGATCGATGGGGACCAAATTTCCGAGCGCCGAATGGGTCGAGCAGTTTGTCGAGGAGATCAACAGCAGCGAGGCGTATGCCAACGCCGCCAAGCAGTGGGAGGGAGACGTGCTGCTCGTCATCGAGGGCCACAGCGGCGTCTACCTGGACCTGTGGCACGGCGAGTGCCGCAGCGCCGAGTATCTTGCCGAGAACCCGTCAGACAAGCGGGCCGAGTTCATCATCAGCGCCAACCTTGAGCGCTGGCAGCGGGTGCTGGATGGCAAGCTCGACCCCGTGCAGGGCATGATGACGCGCCAACTCAAGCTCGACGGCAACCTGGTCAAGATCATGAAAAACGTCAAGGCGGCCCAGGAGCTTGTCCGCTGTGCGACGCGCGTGGACACGGTCTATTGATGGGTTGCCCGATGATGGGTCGACTGAGTTGGGTATGCCGAGGTGGATATGTGGTTCTTCAACGCGCCTGAGGTTGTCTACGGTGAAGACGCCCTCAGCTATCTGGATGACCTGCCCGGGCGGCGCGCCGTGATTGTCACCGACGCCCGTCTGCACGAGCTTGGCTTTTCGGCGCGCATCCAGCATCATCTGGAGCGGGCCGGCATCGAGAGCACTGTCTTTGCCGAAGTGGAGCCGGAACCGAGCCTGCAGACGGTGCAGCGCGGGGCGCAGGTGTTGAGCGAGCTGGCGCCCGACTGGATCATTGGCCTGGGTGGGGGCAGCGCGCTCGATGCGGCCAAGGCCATGTGGGCGCTCTATGAACGGCCCGACATCGCCCCCGACCTGATCAGCCCGACGTTTCGGTTGGGGCTCCGCAAGGCGCGGCTGATCGCCATCCCCACCACCAGCGGCACGGGCAGCGAGGCCACCTGGATGGTGGTGCTCACCGACACCGCGCAACAGCGCAAACTGGGGCTGGGCAACCGCGAATTGATGCCGACGATTGCCATCGTCGACCCGGCGTTGACCCTCCATTTGCCCGCGTCGATCACGGCCGATACGGGGATCGATGCGTTGACCCATGCCGTTGAGGGCTACACCAACAATTGGCGCAACGATTTCTGCGATGGGCTGTGTCTCAAAGCGGCGCAATTGGTCTTTGCCTATTTGCCGCGGGCGGTGGCCAACGGCGCAGACGATCCAGAAGCGCGCGAACATATGGCGAATGCGGCGACAATTGCCGGGCTAGGCTTTGGCAATTCGTTTGCGGGGCTGGCGCATGCGATGGGTCACAGCTTTGGCGCCTATTTCAAGACACCGCATGGCCGCGCCGTCGGTCTCTTTCTGCCCTACGCAATTGAGTTCACCGCCAATCAGGGCGCCGGGCGTTATCGCGACCTGGCGCACAGCGTTGGCCTGCCCGCGGTGGATGAGCAGCGTGCGGCCGCCGCGCTCGCCGACGCAATTCGCGCGCTGGCGCAGCAGGTTGGCCTGCCCACCACCATCGCCGGCCTCGGCATCACCAGCGCAGCGTTTGCGGAAGCGCTGCCCACCCTCGTCGCATACGCCGAAGAGGACAACAGCATCCTGGCCGCCCCGCGCATGGCCGACGCCGATGAGTTTCGCCGGTTGTTTGAATATGCCTATGCTGGCACGCGCATCGATTTTTGAGCGGCTTGTGCGGTAGCCATTGCCTCTTTGACAAAGAGGCTTTGCAATCCGATGGGTGGTATAGGCGTCAATCGTCCAACAACTGGCCAACAACTGGGTTGTGAAAACAGTACGATGAAGCGGCGCCAGATTACCACGTTGTCACCTTCAGATTGGTGATCAGGCGAAAATGCTCGTCGCGCGTCACCAGAACCAGCCCAAAACGCAACGCAATCGCGGCGATCCAGGCGTCATTTTCGGGGATCTGTGCGCCCTTTTGCAGCAACACCTCTTTGACCACACTATACCAGCGGCTGGCTTCGGCATCACAAGGGAGGATGGGGACCACTTGGGAGAATTCGTAGGCGCGGGCCAGGTTCTCGGCGGCGCGGCCAGAACGCCGCGCGCCATAGTAGAGTTCGCCCAGCACAATGCTGGGGATAAAGACTTCATCCGCTTTGGCAAGCGGCTCGACCACCGCCGGATCGTTCTCAAATAGGGCAAGGACGATGGCGGTGTCCAACAAATATCTACCACTCATTCACTTGGGCCTGTTCACACGCCACGGTCACAGCCTGACGCATGCGGGCCAGTTCATCGGCCGGGATCGCCCCGGCAAAGGCAAGCAAGGTTCGTCCCGGCGCGCCATGCGGCGCGGCCATTTGTAGCGATTGCACAAAATCCAACACAAGCTGCTGCAGATCCGACGGCAGCCCTTCCATCCGCTCGACCACGCGTGCAATTGTCGGATTTTCTATCACAGATTCCTCCTCTATGGATGCTCATGGATGTTCTTTATTGACGTTGAGCCGTCGACTTTCCACTTATTCAGGTATCACCAGCCCCACGTAGCCATGTAGCCATCGGCCACCGTGCGCGCCCTGCCGCCTTCGACGGAAATCACCTGAATCACGGGGCGGCCGTTGTCGTAAACGGGCAAGACGAGCGCACTGCCATCCGGCGACCAAATAGGGTGGCTCTTGGCATACTGGTCAAAGAATGGCAAGTATTGGTTGACGAAGGGGGCGACCGGCGTAAAATTCAACAAGGTGTCAACCAGACCGCTTGACAGCTCGATCACAGAGAGCGTAAGCCGTATGGGCGCCGACCGTTGCTGGGCAAAGGGCCAGGCCTTGCCGACATGACCGTTGACCCGGCCATCGTGGTTGCGCTGAGCGACAACTTCGTGCGCCGCCGCAACGTATGCGATTCGACGCCCATCGGGTGACCAGAAAAACGCGACCACCGTCTCGTTTGCCAATCGCTGAACCTGTTCGTTGGCGCCATGCCAGATGTGCAACGGGCCGTAGAAGTGTTCGTTGGCGGTGAGCGGATGGATGAAGGCAAGCTGGTCGCCCGTGGGACTCCAGCCAAACGCAATCAGGCCATCATATGCGCCGATCACGATGCGGCGCTCGCGGCCCGCCACCACCAGTTGCGAATCGCCGCCCGCAGTCATCTGCGCATAGGCCAACAGTTGCCCGTCGTACGAGATGCCCGGCGCCTGAAATGGGCCTGGGCGCACATCGATCGGCTGCAACGTGGGCTGGTCGAGCGTCTGCCAGCGTACATCCGTGAGCTGCGCCGTGCGCCGGCCCAGGTCCACATGCGCCAGCAACCCATGACTATCGGCGCGCCAGTGCCAAAAACAGGGCTGCCCACCCAGCACCGGCGTCAGTTGGTCGAGCGTGTCATCAAGCACTTGGGCCAAAAAGAGCGCCAACTGATGTTGAGGGTGGGTGGCCAGGATGCTGAGGATAGCGCCATTGGGCGACCACGAGAGATAGATGGGGGCGTTGCCATCGCTGGCATGGATGGAGCGCAGTCGCTGCGGCGTAGCCCCCGCAATGGCCGGAATCAGATAGACGCCCGGCCCCTCCGCCGCGCCCCCAATCGCCGCCAACCTCTGATTGTCGGGCGCCCATGCCGGGAGCTGAAAGACGCGCTCGCCGTGCGTCAACTGGGTAAGCCGGCTGCCGTCAGCAGCCACTGTCGCCAGTTGCCCGTCCACATCGATCAAGGCGATGCGTGAGCCCTCGTCCATGCCCCTATTCAACCACAAAGTGCAGCATGGCGCAACTCACCCAAATGACGTATAATTGCGGGGATGGCGTTATTGAATTGAGCCATGACTTACGCAGCGCCTGATGGTTATCAGAAGAGACAACTCGGTCAACGAACAGATCTTCAGTCAAGGCTTGCGTAAGTCCAATGAGCATAGAAACAGAGCAAGTTGTAGGAGTTACTTCATGTCAACAATCACCGTCGCCGATGGTTCAGAGATTGCAACCTATCGTCGTCTTTTTGACGAGAAATATGCCGAGGTGGAAGCGCTGTTGGCCGACCTGCCCGCGCCAGCCTTGCGTTGGAAGCCCTTCGAACAGAGCCCGTGGCAGGGGACAAGCAACCCACTTGGGCAGATCATCGCCCATGCGATCTCGTCCACTGTCTATCTGCTGCGCATGGCCGAATATGCAGCGGGCAAATGCGAATGGGAGGCCGTGGACGGCGACGAGGGGCGCGAGGAGTTTGGGCCGGCCAACCACGACCCGGCCTATCTGCGCGCCCGCGTTCAGCGCACGCAGGCGTTTGTCCATCAATTTCTCGACGGCTTGAGCGAAGCCGACCTCGCCCAGAGCCGCACCCACCCCCGTCGCGCCGGGCGGGTCATCACCGTGCGCTATTCGATTGGGCACGCGAGTGAGCACCTGAGCCAGCACATCGGCCACGCCCAGTTGACGCGCCAACTCTGGGCGCTGGCAGACGCATGAGATCGCACATCGGCCCGCCAGGCGTGATAGCGCCGCAGATTACCCGGGTCGAACCGGTATGCGGTACAATGAGCCGCATGAAGCCGTTTCTCAAGTGGGCCGGGAACAAGTATCAGATCATTGAGCGGATTGTGGCCGTGCTGCCGCCCGGCACACGATTGATCGAGCCGTTTGTCGGGTCGGGCGCGGTCTTTCTGAATACGGACTATCCACACTATATATTGGCCGACGCCAACCCGGATCTGATCAATCTGTATCAACAGTTGAAACGAGGGGGGCAAGCGTTTATTGAGCAGTGCTGCGCCTATTTCACGCCCGAAAACAACACGACTGGCGCATTTTATTCGCTCCGCATGAAGTTTAACCTGACCACAGACCGCACCGAAAAGGCGGCGCTCTTCGTCTATCTGAACAAGCATTGTTACAATGGGCTGTGCCGGTATAATGCCGGCGGCGCGTACAATGTGCCATTTGGCCGCTATGCAAAACCCTATTTTCCCGCCCGTGAGATGATGGCGTTTCTGGCGCGTGCAGGGCGAGCTTCGTTTCAACACGCAACGTTTGTTGAAACCATGCAGCAAGCGCAAGTGGGTGATGTCGTCTATTGCGACCCGCCCTATGTGCCCCTCTCTTCCACGGCAAAGTTCACCAGCTATAGCGCAACGGCCTTTGGCGCAGCGGAACAGGCGCAACTGGCGGCACAGGCGGAATCACTGCTGGCGCGGGGTATACCGGTCGTCATCTCGAACCATGACACGGAAGTGACGCGTACCGTCTATCAGAACGCAAGCCAGCAGCACTACTTCCCAGTGCAGCGCTTTATCAGTTGCAATGGGAAAAATCGCAACAAGGTCAACGAAATGCTCGCAGTCTACCGTTGACTTCTCACGGCGCCTCGTTTGCTGAGTACGGTCGTTCATCAGGGAATAGAGAACCCATGCAAACCAAAACCATCCACCCCGACACTGCCATCGGCGCAGTGGCGCTGGTCGTTACCGACCTCGCTCGATCCCTTGATTACTATCAGCAGAATATTGGCCTGCGATTGCACCGGCGCGATGAGGGCCAGGCCACGCTGGGCGCGGGCGGACGCGGCCTGCTGATCTTGCATGGACAGCCGGGCGCAAGACCCGTACAGCGGGGGCGCACCGGCCTCTATCACTTTGCGCTGCTCGTCCCCTCGCGCAAGGAGCTGGCGCGCACGCTGCGCCACCTCATCGACACCCGCACGCCGTTGGGGGGCGCCAGCGACCACGCCGTGAGCGAGGCGCTCTATCTCAGCGATCCCGACGGCCACGGCATCGAGATCTATCGCGACCGCCCGCGCGCCGAATGGGAATTCCCCGGCGGAACGCTACGCATGACGGTGGACCCGTTTCAGTTCGAGAGCGTGCTCAAGGAACTGGACGGCAACGAGCCGCCGTGGGCCGGCATTGCGCCGGGCGCAACCGTGGGCCATATCCATCTGCATGTCGCTCACATCCCAGCGGCAGAGCACTTTTACCGCGACGTGCTGGGCTTCGATCTCATGGTGCGCTATGGCGAGGCGGCCAGCTTTCTGGCCGCGGGCGGCTATCACCATCACCTCGGCGTCAACACATGGGCCGGGGTGGGCGCGCCCCCGCCGCCCGATGACGCGGCCCGCCTGGGGTGGTACGAGGTGCGCCTGCCCGATGACGCCGCGCTGGACGCCGTGGTGGAGCGCACGCGCCGGGCTGGGCTTGCGCTGGAGTCGATCGATGGCGGCTGGGCTGTGCGCGACCCGGCGTGGAACCTGGTCCATCTGGTGGCCGCCCGGTAGCGCCCGAATCCAAGCGCGCGCCGCCTTGCTCGGCGCGCTGCGATCCATGCTCGGAGAGCTTGCCATGCCTGCGCGCGATCCGTTTGTCGAATATCTGTTGGAGCTGCTGGCTGGGCTGCCCGGCGTCTCGGCCAGGCGGATGTTTGGCGGCTACGGCCTCTTTCGCAACGGGCTAATGTTTGGGCTGGTGGCCGATGAGACGCTCTATTTCAAGGTCGATGCCGAGAGCGTGGGGGAGTTCACGGCGCGCAAATTGGGCCCCTTTGTCTACGAAAAGAATGGCAAGCTCATGCCCATGTCCTATCACCAGGCCCCCGGCGAGGCGCTCGACGACCCCGATGAGATGGTCGCCTGGGCCGAAAGGGCCTTTGCCGCAGCCATGCGGGCGCAAATGAGCAAGACAAAACGAAAGCGATGAAAAACGCACATTGGAGCAACTGGTCGGGCGGCGTCACGTGTGCGCCCCAACGGGTGGCGATGCCCGCCAGCGAAGCCGAGATCGCCCAACTCGTGCGCGAAGCCACACAAAGCGGACAGCGCATCCGCATGGTGGGCAGCGGCCACTCGTTTACGCCCCTTTGCGCGACAGACGGGCTGCTGCTGTCGCTGGATCGGCTACAGGGGCTGGTAAGCACATCTGCGCCGGCGGGCCAGGCCACCGTCTGGGCCGGAACCAAGCTCCACGCCCTGGGCGGCCCGCTCTGGGATCACGGGCTGGCGCTGGCCAACATGGGCGACATCGACCGCCAATCGCTGGCCGGCGCCATCGGCGCGGGCACCCACGGCACAGGCCCGACGCTGGGCAACCTCTCGACCCAAGTGGTGGGGCTGCGGCTGGTGACCGCTGCGGGCGAGGCGGTCGATTGCTCGCCCACGGCGGCGCCGGCGCTCTTCAAGGCGGCCCAGCTCTCGATGGGCGCGCTTGGCGTCATCACCCAGGTGACGTTGCGCCTGCTGCCCGCCTATCATCTCCACGAACGCACGTGGGTGGCCTCCTTCGCCGAATGCCTGGCCGAGCTCGATGCGCACATTCAGGCCAACCGCCATTTCGAGTTCTTCTGGCTGCCCCAAAACGATCTCTGCGCCATGAAGGCGCTCAACCCGGTTGAACTCACCCCGGCGGAACAGGATGCCCTGCCCCTGATCAAAGAGCCGAGAGCCAATGACCAACCCCAGGGCCGCCTAGCCCGCTATGTGCGGGCAGAGCGCATCGACCGCAGCTACCGCATCTTCCCCTCCGAGCGCACCGTCAAGTTCAACGAGACCGAGTTTGCTGTGCCGGCGGCATCCGGCCCAGAATGTCTACACGAAATTCGCCGGTTGATGCGCACCCGCTATCCTGAGGTAGCCTGGCCGCTCGAATATCGTACCCTGGCCGCCGACAACCTCTGGCTCAGCCCGGCCTACGGACGCGAGACGGTGACCATTTCGGTGCACCAGGCCGCCGAGCTGCCCTATCAGCCTTTCTTTGCTGACGTTGAAGCCATCTTCCGCAACCACGGCGGGCGCCCCCACTGGGGCAAGATCCACACCCACACGTCGCCCGATCTGGCCGCCCTGTACCCACAGTGGGCCGCATTCCAGGCCGTGCGCCGGCAAATGGACCCGTCGGGGCGCTTCCTCAACGAGCACCTGCGCGCGCTGTTTGGCGCCTAGCGCGGCCTGGGCGAAATGCCGGGCAACCCTGAGGTGACAGTCACTTTGGAAGTGACTGTCACCTGACCTGACCACGCCGCCAAAAGTCGATGATGATCGTCCGACTCTGACTTCCGGGAGGTGGCCAGTCAGCTTCTCGGTCTGGCCGATGTTCGCCAGCCACCTCCCGGAAGTCTGCGCCCGGCGACTTTTGAGAAGCCCTGCCACGCCGCCGAACCTGTTTACAGCCAGCCCCTTCCATGCTATACTGGGCCAGTCGTAGATTCTTCCTACCACCAACCCGACGGAGCCGCGCATGGACTATCCCCCGGACGTTGCCAGGCTGCACGAATACATCGACACCGCAGACGACGAAAGCGCCCTGGCCTTTCTCAACCAAGCCGCCAGTGACCTGCTGACCGACCAGGCCGCCGCTGAACTGGCGCGCCTGGCCGCCGTCGAGAACGACCCACAGCGCCAGCAGTTGCTCCAGCGCCGCCTGGAACTGCTGCAAGCGGCGCAAGAATGGCACGCGCAGCTTGTCAGCCTCTCGCCCCACGAGCACCTCTTTCTCGCCTTTGCCGCAGCGACCAACGACGGCGAGATGCTGGCGTTGGTGCACGCCGCGCCCGCTGACGAACTCGACGCGCTCGAACAATACGCCGCAGAACGCGCCGCCGCCGAGCCAGAAAACGCAGAGGCCATCCACCAACGCCTTGAACGGCTGCGCGGCCTGCGCAACCGGCTGCCCGACCTGCTGGCCCAGGCCACCCAGGCGCTGGCGGACAGACTCGTCGCCTGGATCAAGACCCCCGACTGGGACGCTTCCCAACAACACCTGGCCGAACACGCTGACGAACTGCTGACCGAAGCTGGCGAAGCCACGCTGCAAATGCTGTTGGCCGCAAACGAAGGCAACGAGGAGATCGGGACACACATCACGCTGCTGGCCCGCTGCCGGGAGCTGGGCATCGACGCCGCCTACAGCGAATTCCACCAGGCCCGACAGCACGCCGCAGGGCTGGCGGTTGCCCAGGCGCTGGCGGACAGACTCATCGCCTGGATCAAGACGCCCGACTGGGACGCCTCCCAACAATACTTGCACGAGCACGCCGGCGAACTGCTCACCGACGCCGGCGAGGCCACGCTTCAGCTCTTGCTGGCCGCCAATGAGGGCAACGAGCAGATCGAAACACACATCACGCTGCTGGCCCGCTGCCGGGAGCTGGGCATCGACGACGCCTACACCGAATTCCACCAGGCCCGCCAACACGCCGCGCTGCGCGATAACCCGCTGCTGCGCACGGTGGTCGCCTTTTTGCAGACCGAAGACGACGCCGAGGCCCAGGCGCTGCTCGACCGTGAGCGCAACCTGCTCCTCACCGCCGACGCCCGCGGCCTCATCGAAGATTTCCTGGAGACGGCGCGCCAGGCGCAGGATGAGCGCAACCGCGCCCGCTTCCAGCGTCGCTACGAGAGCTGGCAGGCGGCCTTCTTGCGCGGCCTGGGGCCGCTGCGCAGCGCTCAATCTGCCGGGGGGTGGAGCGAGCAGGCCCAGCCCACCGACCAGAGCCGGCAGCCGGAACAGACGCAGGAGGCCGACCGCAGCGCCCGCTATGTGGTCATCGGCAACCACAATATGGTCATCGGCGAGGGGGCTACGGTCGTCACGATCACCAAGGTGGGTGAACTGCCGCTCGAATGGGAGCAACCACAGGAGACGCAACCCGACCTGGCCGGGAGTGCAGTCGGGCGCCAGCGCGAACTCGACGACCTCCACCAACAGTTGCAGCAAGGGCAGGGCGGGGCCATCGTCGGCGCCGGGGCCGCGCTGCGCGGGACGGCCGGCATCGGCAAGACGGTCTTAGCCGCGCTCTACGCCACCCAATACGCCACCCAATACGACGGCGGTGTGCTCTGGCTCTCCCTCGGCCCTGGCGTACGCAGCGCAGATGACGTGACGCCCGAGCTGCAACGCATTGCAGCCTATGCCTATAGGGGCGACGCCCAGGCCAAACACGTTCTGGAAAACACCGTCTTTAGCGCCCCGGCCGTGCGCATGTTGCTTGCCGGCCATGGCCCGCTGCTGGTGGTGGCCGACGATGTCTGGAGCGAGGAGGTGGTGCGCACGGTCAAGGCTGCGCTCCCCGCCGGGGCCACCTTGCTGCTCACCACGCGCGATTACGACGTGGCCTTTGCCCTGGCCGAAAGCGCCGCCGCCATCTTTGCCCTCGATGTGCTCAGCCCGGAGGACGCCCGGCTGCTCCTCCAGAGCAAGGCGCCCGGCCTCCCGACAGAGCTCGCCAACCGGCTGGCACAGGGGTTGGGCTACCACGCCCTGGCGCTTACCTTGGCGGCAGGTGCGTTGACAGGGCGAGAGCAACCTAGTGTGTTAACCAGTCGAGAGCAACATCGTTATGCCCGCACTGCTGAGGAGATTTTGGCGCGGGTAGCCAAGGGGCGCGGTTTTGGCGATCTGGCGCGCATGGACAAGGCGGACCAGGAGACGCGCGTCGAAGAGATCCTCAAATTCAGCTACGACTACCTGGGTGAGGTTGAGCACGACCCGGCCGCCGGCGCGGCGCGCCAGGCCTGGTTCCGCCTGCTGGGGGTCTTTGCCCAGGAGGCTGACTTCGAGACCACCGCCGCCGCCGCCCTCTGGCAAGTGGACGAAACCCTGGCCGAGGAATATCTGCTCTTGCTCAAAGGGCTGGCCCTCATCCACGAGCCGGCGCCCGAACGCTGGCAGCAACACGCCATCTTGCGCGCCTATGCCCGCAGCTTGCTGGCGGCTGAGGAGCAACTGGCGGGCGAAGAACGCCACGCCGACTACTATCTGGCGCTGGCGCGCGCCTGCTACCGGGCCCAACCCCGCAATGACGAGCGGGTGGAGCTCGAATTCAAACAGATCGAGCGCGCCTTTGCCTGGTGCCGCGAGCGCAGCCCCAGCCGGGCCGTGGCGCTGGCCAACGTGCTCGACGACTTTATGCGCAACCGCGGCCGCGCCCCCCAACTGCATGGCTGGCTGACCGCGGCGCTCGCCGCCGCCGGCAATACGGGCGACCGCGTGGGCAAAGCCAACACGCTCAAAAGCCTGGGCGACCTGGAAAGGCGGCTGGGCAACTTAGCCCAAGCCCGCCAACACTACGACGACGCCCTCCCCCTCTACGAAGCCGAGCAAGACCGCCTGGGCAAAGCCAACAC
>JAHDWG010000694.1 GCA_023384495.1 Caldilineaceae bacterium | reverse complement strand
AGTTTGATTCATAACGCTATCCCCCTCGCGTCCATGGATTAACAGACTTGGGAGGAGGTGGGATATAGACGGTAGTGTAACAGAGCTTCTTCGATCTGGGCAAAGGTCAGTTCGTCTGCCTGACGTTCGATGTCCGCGTGTTGGCTATAGAGATAGTGGCCGGCGCGTACCTGGCCACGAATATGTTCGATCCGCATAGGTAGCCGCATACTTCGGTCAGCTATCTCGCTGCGCCAGCAGATAATACCAGCCTTGCGTTCCGATACGCACGCAATCGACCGCGCGGTAGCCAGCGGCAAAGGCAGCCTCGCAGACCTCGCGCAGATAGAGCCGCCAGGCCAGCCCCAGCCCTTGGTCCATGCGGCGCACCAGGTTGATGTCGTCGGGGATGGGCGCGGCCACGGGCGCGCCGTCGAAATCCACGCGCTTCTCCACCGGCTGGGGCAGCCCGTGCGCGCCGGCGCTGGTGGGCAGGATGCGCACCCCGTCGAACGAGAGCGGCTCGCTGGGCGGCTCGGCAACCAGTTGGCGCACTCGCTCGCCCATCAGCCGCCAGTCCACCTGAAAGCGGTCACTGGGGGCGCCGGCGTTGAGCGCATCGGTCATCATGCCATAGGCGTTGCGGACATAGGTGTTGCAGGTGGCGCCCAGCCGGTGCAAATTGAAGCGGGCGTTGACGCGCTGTAGCGGGTCGTACGTCCACGTCACCCAATCGGTGAGCCCCTGTTCGAGGACCAGCTCACGCTGGCGGAGTTTGAGCAGCAGCCCGACACGCTTCCCCTGCCATTCGGGCAGCACGCCGGCCATGTGGCTGCACACCTTGAGGCGCGCGCCGCCCTCGTCTGCGGATGGGGCGACGCCGAGCCACCAGAGGGCAGCGCCCACCAGACCGCCGGTGGCTTCCGGCCCGTCATCGGCGTAGGCGCCCAACAGCGCGCCGCCATTCTTGATCACGGTCATGGTGACGTGGTTGGGCACGACCTCCAACGGGTCACCGCCCCAGACGCGGCGCTGGAGCTCGACAAAGTGCTCGGCGCCCTCGATGGTTTTGATGAGACGAAGGTAGAGTGAGGACATTTTAGCGATTCCACTCTTTCAACGCGGGGTATGTGTGTTCAATCCGCATGACCTGCTTTCACCGAGAGCGCCGAAAACAATAACACAAAGCAGGGACACAGAGCACACGGAGGGGCCCAGAGAGCACCCCTCGAGCGCACAGGGGTTTTGTCCACAGAACAAGCAACTGCCTATTTCTCGGTGCTCTCCGCGCAGTCTTCGCGTTCTCTGTCTTAAGTTGTTCCGTATTATTTTTACAGCAGCATGGAAGCTGCCGATGTCAAGGCAAGCGTGCGCTAACCCTGCCATAACTTGGTAATTTCATCCACAGCGAATGAGGGCAATTCTACCAGAATCCCGTCACGCGTGGCAATGACCCCTTCACCGACCTCCATCGCGCGCCCGATCACCGCGCTAAACCAGCCGAGCTCGGCCCAGCACCGTTGCAACGCCGGCGCTTGATCCGCGCGGGCGGTAGCCAGCAGCGCGCCCGATGCAATGACGCCCAGCGGGTCGAGGTCGAATTCGGCACAAAGGCGCCGGCTCAGTTCGGCAACGGGGATAGCGTCGAGGTCAATGCGCAGGCCGATACCCGACGCCAGCGCCAATTCGTGCAGTCCCGTTGCCACGCCACCTTCGGTGGGGTCGTGCATCGTCGAGACCAAACCTGCCGTCGCCGCGGCCAGCGCCGGTTTGAGCACGCTGATGCCCGGATCGTACAGAAAATTGGCCGCCTGGTCCAATTCAGAAGTAGCCCACCCTCGCGCCGACAGGTGGCCGCCCATCTCGCGCGCGATAATGCTCGTTCCCTCCACCGCCGCGCCGCCGGCCAGGAGCACCACATCACCCGGTCGAGCGCCCTGGCTGCTCACCACCTGCCCGCGAGGCGCCGCGCCCAGCAATGTGCCGGCAATGACCGGCTGGTTGACCGCCGGCGTAATCTCGCTGTGCCCGCCGGCCACGACGATCTCCAATGCCTGGCACGCGGCGCCGATCTGGGCAAAGATGCGCTCAGCTAGTGCGGCGTCGGCATGCCCAGCAGGGAGGAGCAACGTTGGCAGAAAAAATCGCGGCGTGGCGCCGGTCACGGCCAAATCATTGGCGCAGACGTTGACGGCGTAGTGGCCGATCTCGTCGGTGGCGAAGGTAATCGGGTCACT
>JAHDWG010000693.1 GCA_023384495.1 Caldilineaceae bacterium | reverse complement strand
ACACGACGAATGCTCACCAGCAACTGGCTGTCCACCGGCTTGGTCAGCACAAAATCAAGCGTGCCCTGGCGGATGTCCTGCAGGAACAGTTCCATACTGGGCTGGATCACGGCGCCGATGAAGCCGGCCATGATGTAATAGACGCCCACCAGCGCCACCAGCTCCAATGGCTGCCAGCCGGCCACGGTGTCGGTGTGCTGAAAGACCACGGCCAACCCACCCAGCGCCATCCCCAACGTCAGCACGGATTGGAACAGGTTGACCCAGAAATTGGCGCGATACTGGAATTCGTTGAGCACGCCAACCCGAACATAGGTGGCGATCAGTCGGAAATAGTGCATAATCAGTGTCCGTCGCCTTGAGCCAGGTCACGAACCGACGGCGGCAAACTGGCGCACGCCCGCACGCCAGACCAGGTTAAGAACGCCGACGATGATCGCCAGCCAGAGCGCTTGCACCCCCAGCCCCAGCAGCGCCTCTTGCACCCCCAGCCGCCCCAGCAACAACTCCACCGGAAAATAGACCATCCAGCGGAAGGGCAGCACCGCCGCCAATGTCTGCACAAAACCGGGGAAGAGTTCCAGCGGAGCCAGCCGACCGGCTAAGAAGAACATGGCGGTCATGTAGAGTTGGTTGAGCGCGCTGGTGCGCGTCGTCCAAAAAGCGGCCATGGCCAACGTCCACTCCAGTAAGAAGCGCAGCAGATAGGCCAGGATGAGCGCGGGGACAAAGGCGAGCACGCTCCACCACTGAAAATGGAAGGCGGGCTCGAAGGTCACCACCAGCAGGGCGGTTACGGGGAGCATGGCGCCGGTGGTCAACACCTTGTAGGCCAGGTTGTCGGCAATGTCACGGTGGATGGGGTGGATCGGGCGCAACAACAGCCCCGACAACGTTCCTTCCTTGATCAGATACTCGTATTCCCACATGATCCAGGTAAAGGTCAGTTGGTTGACGAGCATATAAACAATGTAATAGGCCGCCAGATCGTGCACGGTGAGGCTGCCCACCGTCCCCCCCTGCCCTGCCGCCACGGTAGACCAGACCACCAGGTACATCACCGGCTCGATGATGCGGCCCAGCAGCCAGATCAACATGGCGGCGCGGTATTGAAATTGCACCGCTAGTTGCGTTTTGAATTGGACCCAGTAGATTTCGGCAAGCGCAGGCATGGGGTAGTGGACGATAGACGATGGACGAGACGGGACATTCTAGAAAAACGCAAGCGGCTGTTGCAGCTTCTTGACGCCAAAGCGTTCGGTTTCTCGGCTTGCCAGCAGCGCGCTTGTTTCAAAGAAGCCATAGGTGCGACGCAATGCACCGTAGCGCCGCTCAACAAGCGTCTGTAAGTCGCCCGACATCAGCTGCCAGACCATCTGCTCCAGCTCTTCGATACGCCAGAGCACTTCACCGGCGCTGTCGGGCTTGGGAATATCCGCATAGGTGGGCGGATTGCTGTAGCTATACGGGAAGGTGATTTGCTCGGACGGCAGATTGGGCAAATGGCCCAGAGCGACCACCGCCATGCTGTAGGCGAGCAACTGCTGGCGCACCCGCTCCAGATTTGGGGCTGGCGCCGCCTCGCGCGCATCATCTCGCTCATCGCGCTCGGGCGCCAGGCCCAGCTCCTTGCTGAGCGCAGCCCAATCCAGCAAGACCCGCTCGATGAGAAAGTGGAGTTCCGCCCGGTCGGCAACTTGCGACGACTTCACGCTGAGCACAAAGCCCTCGCGCACCTCGGCTAGATAGTCGCGCGCCTGTTGCAGGATCACCTGTTCCATCTGCTCCAGGCCACTTTGCGTGCTCACACGCGTCCGCCCGCCCAGCCGGGTCTTGTACTGTAGACCCAGCGACAACAATTGCGTGGTGGTCTCCGCCAATTCCCCGATGCTCACAAATTGATAGACGCCTGCACGTTCGTCCACAACGACCTCCTGTACATCACGCTACCGGCCCGTCCCCATCCTATCCGTGCAACCGGCAGGAACGGGCCCCCGTCATGCAGAACCAAATGTTCTACATACCCCGCTATTGTACCAGCAAAGCGCCCATTGCAAAACCGTATTTTTTGCTGATTTTTGGCCCACCGAGCGCTGTGCAGGTTGACAGGCTCACCGCATCGGGTCACGAGGCGCCGGTCACTTGTCTGTAGGCCGCCAACACCCGTTCGCGCGTGGTCCACCAGCGGTGGCAGCTACTGCTAGTGTGCTGGCTCGCCGA
>JAHDWG010000117.1 GCA_023384495.1 Caldilineaceae bacterium | reverse complement strand
TGGAAACCGCCGCTGCAAATTCGTGACCTACTGGATTTTCAGAATAGCCATCAGAGAGCACAAGAAGTTGATCAACCGATGGTTCTCTCTGAGTTCCTGATTTTTCGGAGTTCAATCCATGATGCTCGAACGCGAACAACAACTCGAAGTGGCCATTGCCGGCCTCAAACGCGTAAAACTCGGCTATTTTCCCACCCCGCTAGAGCCACTGCCCCGGCTGAGCGCGGCCCTGGGCGGCCCCCCCATCTACATCAAGCGCGACGACCTCACAGGGTTGGCCTTTGGCGGCAACAAGACGCGCATGTTGGAGTTTAGCATGGCCGAAGCGCTAGCACGCGGCAGCGACACGGTGGTGATGGGCGCGGCGGTGCAGTCCAACTACTGCCGGCAACTGGCCGCAGCCTGTGCTAAGCTTGGGCTGGAGCTACACTTGCTCCTGCGGCCCGAGCGCGAGGCCGACACGAAAGAGATCCAGGGCAACCACTTTCTGCAACGGCTCTTTGGCGCCCAGGTGACAGTGCTGCCCGACAACCACCGGGCCGCACAGCAGGCGGCTATTGCGGCCAAGGCCGAATCTTTGCGCAAAGCCGGACGTAAGGTCTATGTGCCCCGCCAACCCGACACGGTCGATCTGGATGCGATTGCCTACGCCGAGGTTGCGCTGGAGATCACCCGCCAGTGCCGCGACTTGGGCATCCAGCCCGCCTATCTCTACGCGACGGCCTTTGACACCACCCAGGCCGGGCTGGTGTTGGGCATGCATTACCTGGGCAAGCCGATGCACGTACGGGGCATCACCCCCACCGAGATGCCGCTTGAGGAACGCCAGCACAAGATGATGGTGATGGCCAATCAAGGCGCCGAACGGCTAGGGCTCGAGATCGAATTTCACGCCACCGACTTTGACAACGACGATGGCTTTATCGGTGAGCGCTATGGCGTGGCCAGCCCAGCCGGCGTCGAGGCGATCCATCTGCTGGCAAAGACCGAGGGCATCCTGATTGACCCGGCCTACACGGGCAAGGGGCTTTCGGCGCTGATTGCACACATCCGTCAGGGCAAACTGGACAAGGCGCAGCCCGTGGTCTTTCTGCACACCGGCGGCGCCCCCGCGCTCTTTGCCTTTGTAGAGGATGTGCTACACCTATGAACCTGCTGATTACGTCCGCCACCTCGTCGTTGGCGCAATTGTTGGCCCATTCACTGGGTGAAGAACACGCCGTCCGCCTGACCGAGCGCATCCCCACGCCTAACCTGGCCGAGTTTGCCGCCTGCGCGCTGGGGCATGACCTCTCCACCAATCTGCTCGTACGGGGGATGGACGCCATCGTCCACGTGGCCGAGCCGCTACCCACCGACAACGAGTTGCAACAGATCGACTATCTGACCCGCTGCACCTACAATCTCTGCATGGTCGCTGTGGCGGAGGGTGTGCGCCGCCTGGTCTATCTCAGCACGCTCGACTTGATGATGGCCTATGACGAGCGTTATACCGTCAGCGAACGGTGGCGGCCGCTGCCTTCGCCAGCCGCGCCGTTGCTGGCCAAACATCTGGGCGAACAGGTCTGCCGCGAGTTTGCCCGCGAACACAAGCTGGATGTCGCTGTACTGCGGCTGGGGCGCGTGGTCCAGTCCGCCACGGTGACGGACGCCCCCTTCGACCCGTGCTGGGTGGACGAGCAAGATGTGGCGCAGGCGGTGCGGCGGGCGCTGGTCACCGACACCGGGCGCTGGGCCATCTTCCACATCCAGCACGGGGGCCCACAGGCGCGCTTCTCTATCGCAACCGCGCAACGAGTGCTTGGTTTTGCGCCGGTTGTGGATTTTTCTCGCGAGACATGAACTGCGGTTGCTTTGGGGATCGAAATTGTACGACTATAATACACATAAATACACATATTAAGGCCCGCAACGCGTTATTTTATTGAAGAGCTGTTTGAGGATGACATCGCTACGGGAGCTAAAACAGAAGCTTGAAGACGATCCGTCCGAATGGAGGATTCATCTGATGGATTTTGTCGACGAGTTTCAATACACACGTGACGCCAGGGTCCTGGCAGAGCCGTTTCCGTTAGGGGACGAACGTCTGGACGCGTTGCTGGCATCGACCGTGGAATATCTATGCGACGAGCAGCAGATCTCTGCGCCACCGTGGCTGGCCAGTGTGCCAGCCTGCCGCTTGCCGTGGTTTGTCGCTGGGGTTGAAAACTTGAAGGCGATTGCACTCGCCGAAAGCCCTTTGCGCTTTCGCATCCGCAAGATTTTTGTGCTCGCGAATTTTCTCGATCGAGCCTGAATGATTCGTTCGACAATCACCAAGAACCAGACACCGCCTTTGTATGCAAAAAATTCTCATTCTCGGTGGGGCCGGTATGCTTGGCCCCTATGTCGTTCCCGCATTGCAAGATCGCTATGACCTGCGCGTCACCGACATCAAGCCGATGCCTATGCCCTTCAGGGGCGAGTTTCGCCAGGTGGATGTGGCGTCGCTCGACCAGGTGATGGCGGCGGCGGAAGGGATGGACGCCATCGTCAATCTGTCGGTGCTGCGCCAGGACCGACAGTTGGCCTTCGATGTGAGCACGCTCGGCTGCTACAATATGATGCGCGCCGCCGTTGCCCATGGCATCCGCCGCGTCATCAATACCGGGCCTCACTTTACCATCGCCGGGCCCAGCTACGAGCAGTTCGATTTCGACCTCAACCCCGACATGCCGCCGCAACCTGGAACCAATCTCTATGCGCTGACCAAGGCGCTGGGCCACGAGATCTGCCGCGTCTTTGCCGAAGCACATGACATCTACGCGCAGATGTACCTCTTTTACATTTTCCGCGACCCCACCAACCCCGACGACATGAAACGATGGCCCAACGAGGTTCCGTGGGTCGTCTCATGGCAGAATGCGGCGCAGGTCTTCCCGTTGGGCCTCGAAATCCCGTTCGACCGGCTCCCCTCGCGCTTCGAAACGTTCAACATCTTAACCGAGATGCCCCACGGAAAATTTCGCAACGACAAGGCGCGCCGCATCCTCGGCTTCGAGCCATGGGGCGATGTGGCGGCGTTGTGGACGAGACCGGCGTGATCACTATTGCATATGGCTGTGGTAATTGAGGTGTTGCGATTCAATCTCCCTAATCGCTTTTCCCAAAGGAGGAACCCATGCAATTCGGCGCAGGCAAGTACACCTACGAGCTGGTGGAAGGGTGGGGCAGGCTGCCCGCCGGCTGGTCATTCGGCTGGATCCCCGCAGTGGCGTGCGACTCGAAGGACAATGTCTATGTCTATTCGCGCAGCGAACACCCGCTGGTCATCTTCGACCGCGACGGAAATTTTCTCGATTCGTGGGGCGAGGATGTGCTCCAGGACGCGCACGGCATCTTTATCGACGCCGAAGACAATGTCTTCTGCACCGAGCGCAACACCCACTGCGTGCGCAAGTTTGACAAGCACGGCAAGCTGCTCCTGACCATCGGTACGCCCGGCCAGCCCGGGCCCAATCCCGGCGACCCGTTCAACCTGCCCACCGACCTGGCCGTGGCGCCCGATGGCAGCCTCTACATCTCCGACGGCTATGGCAATGCACGCGTCCATCATTACAGCGCGGGTGGGCAGTTGCTCAAGTCGTGGGGCGAGCCGGGCGATGGCCCCGGCCAGTTCGACCTGTCGCACTGTGTGCGCATCGACCGCCACAACCGGCTCTGGGTCTGCGACCGCAACAACGCCCGCATCCAGCTCTTTGACCTCGCCGGCAACTACCTCGACCAGTGGCCCGGCCTGGCCCACCCCGACCAGGTCTTCTTCGACGCCCACGAAGATGTGGTCTACATGGCCGAGTTGGACCAACAGGTGAGCATCTACACCTTCGACCGCCAGTTGCTGGCCCAGTGGGGTGGGCGCGTCCGCCGCGACGAGCCGGGGCATTTTGGCGGCTGCCCACATGGCGTTTGGGTCGATTCGCGCGGCGACCTCTACATCAGCGAAGTGCAGATCGACGCCCGCTTGCACAAGTATGCGCGCGTGTAGAAACAGCGCAACACAGAGATGCGCAGAGTTCGGCGCTGTGCATCCATCCATACCAGGGCGCAGAGAACACAGAGCGTAGATTGGAGATTCAATGGCGGATTTGACACGCGTGCAGGCGCTCACCTTTGACCTGTTTGGCACCATCCTGGACCTGGGCGGCAGCCTGACCCCCTACATTGCCGAGTTTCTCGAGGGCAAGGAAAGCACGGTGTCCGCCGAAACATTCTGGGCGCACTGGCGCGAACGGCAGCGGCTCGAACAGTTCCAAGATACACTGATGATGCTCGGCCACAGCGGCTATCTGGAGACGGCGCGGCGCGCCTTTGTCTACACCCTGGCGCGCCATGCGATCCCCGCTACGCCGGCGGAGGTGGCCGGCTTCATGCAGGCGTGGCGCCATCTGCAACCCTTCCCCGATGTGGCGCCGGGGCTGGAACGCCTGCGCAGCCGCTTCAAGCTGGTCGTGCTCTCCAATGGCGAGCCTGACTTCCTCGACCACCTGGCGCAGAATCAAGTGCGCTGGCCCTTCGACGCCATCCTCTCGGTCAACCTGGTGGGCGCATTCAAACCCCACCCCGCCGTCTATCGCCGCGCCGCCCAAGAGCTGGGGCTGGCCGTGGAACAATGTCTCATGGTCTCATCCAACTCTTTCGACGTGGTGGGCGCGCGGGCCTGCGGGCTACGCGGGGCCTACGTCAACCGCTATGGCTTGCCCTATGAAGAGACCCCTTATCAACCCGACGTGACCGCCGGCAATTTTGTCGAACTCGCCGGCGCATTGACTTGACGTGTCATTCGTCGCATGACGTTTGAAGCACGCCCAACAAGGAGGCGCATGACCACCTGGGAATCTGCATTTACGATGGACACCTCCAGCATCAAGTTTGGCCCCGGCGTAACGCGCGAAGTGGGCGCTGACATGGTCGCGCTGGGGTGCAAACGGGTGCTGGTCGTCACCGACCCGCGCATCGCTCGGCTGGAGCCGGTGGCGATCGCGCTGGAGGCGCTACGCAACGAGGGCATCGACGCTGTGCTCTTTGACCGCACGCGCGTCGAGCCCACCGACCAGTCGTTCAAAGAGACGATCCAGTTTGCCACCGAGGGCAACTTCGACGGCTATGTGGCCGTGGGTGGCGGCTCCAGCATAGATACGGCCAAGGCCGCCAACCTCTACGCCACCTATCCGGCGGACTTTCTCGACTATGTCAACCCGCCCATCGGCAAGGGGAAGCCCGTTCCAGGTCGACTCAAACCGCTCATCGCCATCCCCACCACCGCCGGCACGGGCAGCGAGACCACCGGCGTCGCCATCTTTGACTTGGTGGAGATGCACGCCAAGACCGGCATCGCCCACCGTGGACCCCGACAACACACGCACGCTGCCCAAAATGGTGGCCGCGTGCAGCGGGCTCGACGTGCTCAGCCACGCGCTCGAATCGCTCACCGCGCTGCCCTACAACCGCCGCCCAGCGCCCGAATCGCCCAAGATGCGCCCGGCCTATCAGGGCGCCAACCCCATCAGCCAGATCTGGGCGACGCGCGCCATCGAGATGACCGCGGCCAACCTCGCGCGCGCCATCGACGACCCGGAAGACGATGAGGCCCGCGCCGAAATGCTCATGGCCGCAGCCTTTGCCGGCATCGGCTTTGGCAACGCCGGCGTCCATCTGCCCCACGGCATGTCATACCCGGTGGCGGGCATGGTGCGCGACTTCCGCCCCCCCGGCTACCCTGGTGACCACGCGCTGGCCCCGCATGGCATGGCCGTGATCCTCAACGCGCCGGCCGTCTTCCGCTGGACTGCGCCCACCAACCCCGAATTGCACCTGTACGCGGCGCGGCTCATGGGCGCCGACACGCGCGGCGCCGCGCCCGATGATGCGGGCGAGGTGCTCGCCGGGGCCATCATCGACATCATGCGTAAGACGGGCATGCCCAATGGGCTGGCCGCGCTCGGTTTCACTGCTGCCGACGTGGACAAGCTCGTCGAGGGGACGATCCCGCAGCACCGGGTCACCAAGCTGTCGCCCAAACCGGCCACGCCCGGAGACCTGCGCCAACTCTTCCTCGATTCGATGGTGATCTGGTAAGTGCGCGCCCGGATCAAGCCCTGAACCAGAAAAGCGTCGGTTGCGCATGGCCGAGTGGGCGCTCGCTGAGCCTCCACACCAAGCCACCGCACCGGCGCTTTGGGTTGCCGGGATAGGTCACATAGACCATACCTCAGCCGTCGTGTTCATGTGAACAAGCATAGCACGGATTGCGGGAGCCCGCGCTGCGCTGGATCACGGCGTCGGTGTGTTCTAGCGCACAATCGCCACGCCGGTTTGTGAACGGCCAGAACGGAAACAACCTTCACATACAGGCACACACAAAGGTGGGAAATGACCCAATCGATCACGTCACTCGCGCTCGTCGTCCGCGAATATGATGAGGCAATTGCCTTTTTCACCAACGCCTTGCGCTTTACACTGGTGGAGGAGACCCCGCTCGACAACGGCAAGCGGTGGGTGCGGGTAGCGCCGGCTGGCTCAAGCGGGACGTCGCTCTTGCTCGCCAGGGCGGCGACGCCGGAACAGCAGGCGCACGTGGGGAACCAGACCGGTGGGCGCGTCTTCTTGTTTTTGGAGACGACCGACTTCTGGAGCGACTACGAACACATGCGGGCGCACGGCGTGCAATTCACGGAGCAGCCCCGCCAAGAGCCATATGGTACGGTCGTCGTCTTCCTCGACCTCTACGGCAACAAGTGGGACCTGGTGCAGCGCAACGCACCCCACACCCCAACGTCACGATAACGAAGCTCTCTGCGCTCGGTGTTTCTGCTGTACGCCGCGATTTTCATCATTTATGTTGCGCAGCAGGTACTGTCAGCGGATTTTGGGAGCAAATTGAACGGATAGCAGCACAGCCAGTCGTTCCCCATTCACTGCCGGAACGGATTCCGTGTCTCGTATCCGGTCAATCCGTTCTGCGAATCCGTTGACAGCTTCCGGCGCCCAGCCTACGCCGGGTCGCGGCTGGCCCAGAGCAACACGGCCAACGCCAGCGCCCCCAAGATCGCCAGCGCGATGATCTTCTGCGTCTGGCCGTTGAGCAGCAGCGTAATCGCCCCAAAAGCCGCACAAAATCCCCAGTAGCCCATGACAATCGTCGGCTCGCGCAGGCCCAGATCGGCGAGGCGTAGGTGCAGATGGTCGCGGCCACCCTGCCCCGGCGAGACGCCCCGCCGCCACCGGTTCACAATCAGCCAGGCCACATCCAGCGCGGGCAGGCCGAGCACGAGCATGACCGTGGCCACGCGCGCCCCGCCGATGATCCCCAATGCCGCCAGCGCAAAGCCAAGAAAGTAGCTGCCGCTGCTGCCCATGAAGATGCGCGCCGGCACAAAGTTGAAGGGCAAAAAGCCGAGCGCCGCGCCCAGCAATGCCAACGGCAGCAACGCCACGCTCAACTGCGGTGGATCCGCCACAAAGATCATATGGAGCGCGAGCACGGCGCACATGATGGCCGTCACCCCCGCCACCAACCCGCTCAAGCCATCGAGCCAGTTGACGGTGTTCATCATCCCCATAAACCAGAAAATGGTCAGCGGCCAGACAATCCACCAGGGGAAGCCGTCGGGGCCAAAGAGGAAGCCGTCGCCAATCGGATCATTGACGTGCTTGATAAAGATCAACCCGCCAATCGCGATCAGCCCGGCGACAAATTGGACCCCATATTGCGGCCCGCTGGAGAGCTCGAAGCGGTCGTCGATGAAGCCGGCGACAACGCAGAAGAGGCTGCCGGCCAGCAGCGCGGCCAACCGCCGCGTCTCGTTAGCGTCATTGCGCGGGGGCAGCCAGGTAAGCCAATCCGGGGGCAGCAGATGGGGCGCAACCAGGATAAACGTCACAGGTAAAAAGAAACCGACAAAGAGCGCAATCCCACCCGTGCGTGGGATTAAGCCCTGGTGCCGTCGCCTTCCGCCAGGCTGGTCGACCAGACCCAAGCGTCGACCAGCCCATGCCGCGAAGGGAATCGTGGCGTAGGTCAGCACAGCAGCGAGGAACAGGGTGAGCAAGAAGATCATACAGCAAAATTATAACCTACCCTATCTCTCTCTGTCATATCTGTATGGATGTTCAGCCGCCTCGCAACATGATATTGTGTTGTCACACGTGTAAGGACTGTACAAAATTCCCGATATGGAGTGTAGATAGCCAGTAGTGTAGATAACCACGGAGGAGATACATGAAACACGATGGCTTTAATAAACTGTATGTGGAGGAACTGAAAGACCTGTACAGCGCCGAGACCCAATTGACCAAAGCGCTGCCCAAGATGGCCCAGGCTGCTTCGTCTGAACAGTTGCGCCAAGCCTTTGAGCAACACCTGAAGGAAACTGAAGGGCATGTGCAGCGTCTGGAGCAGATCTTTGAGAAATTGGAGTGGAGCCCGCGGGGTAAGCGCTGTAAAGGCATGGCTGGCTTGATCGAAGAGGGCAGCGAATTGATCGGCGAAAAAGATGCGCTGGACGCGGACGTTCTCGACGCCGGGCTGATTGCGGCGGCGCAGCGGGTGGAGCATTATGAGATCGCGGCCTATGGCACAGCGCGCGCCTTTGCCGAGCAGTTGGGCCATCGAGAGGCGGCCCAGTTGCTCCAGCAGACGCTGGATGAAGAGTACGCCGCCGATAAGCATCTCACCGCAATTGCCGAAGGGGACGTGAATCAAGAGGCGCAGGCCCAGTCGTAGTCCCTGCACACAGTCTATACGCCTCTACAAGGTTCTGTTGACTTGTGCTCATGGCGACAGCTCAAACCGGCTACTGACATGGGAAAGCGCCCGCCGGCGCTTGATTCTTAGCCGCCAAAGCGGCTTTGCGCTGTCAGTCGCCGGTTTGAACCCGGCATGTCAGCGGGCCCGATGACAACGCAATGGAGAGCCAAGGAATGTAGGAGACGCACGAGCCACGTTCCCACGTGGTTTGTGCGTCCCTTGCTATTTCATAGACTCCTTGAGACAACGGCGTTGGACATTAGGCGACCACCTGCGGCTTCGGGATGGGAATGATAAAGCGCCCCCCCTGCTCGCGATAGGCAGCCTGCTGCTGCATGATCTCTTTGGCAAAGTTCCATGCCAACACCAGCACATAGTCAGGCTGATGTTGCAGCAGGTGGTCGGGGGCATAGATGGGGAAGTGGTTGCCGCCCATAAAGCGCCCCTGTTTGAATTTGTTGAGATCGACCACATAGTCGACAAGCTGTTTGTCGATGCCACAGTAGCTGAGCAGCGTCGTTGCCTTGGCCGCTGCGCCATAACCGGCAATCGTCCCGCCTTCAGATTTCACCTGTTGCAGAATCTCCAGCAACGACTCTTTCAGCGCGCGCACCCGTTCGGCAAAGTCTTGGTAGTAGTCGATGCAGTTGACCTTGCGCGCGGCTTCGGTCGCCAGCAGCGCTTTGACCGAAGGCTGCGTATTCTCCACCGGCTCGATAAAGAGGCGCAGCGAACCACCATGGATTGCCACGCGCTTGGTGTGGTTGAGATAGAGGCCATGGCGGCGGAAGAGCTTGTCGAGCGCCGTCACCGAGAAGTAGCAAAGATGCTGGTGATAGATTGTGTCAAACTCGCAGTGATCGATCAGATCCACCACATAGGGCGCCTCGATGACCGCCATGCCGTCTGGCTTGAGCAGCGTCTTGATGCCGGCCACAAAACCGTTGAGGTCGGGCACGTGGGCAAGGACGTTGTTGGCAAGAAAGAGATCGGCCTGCTTGCCTTGTTGCACGAGTTGCGCGGCCAGTTCACGACCAAAGAACGTGATCATGGTGGGGATGCCAGCGTTGATGGCAGCCTGGGCGGGCGCCTTGGAGGGGTCGATGCCCAACACGGGGATGCCCTGTTCGGCAAAATTTTTGAGCATGTAACCGTCATTGCTGGCCGCCTCCACCACCAGGCTATCCGCGCCCAAGGTGCGCAACGCCATAATGTCCTGTGCGCTCTGTGCGAAATGACGCAGCAGCGATGGCGAAACGGATGAGAAATAGGGGTATTCGGCATAGAAGAGAATGGTGGGGTCTACGGTTTCGATGATCTGCGCCAGCGAGCAGTCATGGCAGAAGGCCAGCGTCAGTGGCGCCTTGTATTCGGGGTGGTCCAGTTGCTCGGTGGTCAACAGCCGGTCGGCCAGTGGGGTCTCACCAAAGGGGAGGATCACCTCGAGCCGGCTGGAGCCGCACGAGCGACAGGTGGTTTCGTTGTGATGGATCATGAGAAGACTCTTTATGGTAGTGAATGAAGGACAAAAAGTACAGACACTGCATGCATCGTCGCTGAGGCCACTTTGTTTGTCGGTCGCGGCTTTTGACCTTGCAAAAGTGAAATATCAACAGAGCGGAACCTAGGCCAGCGCCATTTCTCGCCAGCGCAGGCTCTCGTCCAGCCGCCCGCTGGCGATGAGTTCCTTGATATGGCTTACACGGCGATAGCGGGGTCCTTCGAACTCGTCGACGGTGACGCCCACCTTTTGATAGATGGCGTAAAGCTCTTGGGCCCCCTTGCGCACATCCCATATGGGCTTGAATTCGGGCAGCGTCTGGGCAATTTTGTCCATGTTGACCTTGTAATTGCGCTTGTCTGGCTCGGCGTCGGGCGCAAATTCAACCCGGCTGCCCGGCACCGTCTGCACCACGATCTCGGCGATGTCGCGGATTCGATAGTTCTCTTGCGTGCGCCCGACGTTGAAGGCCTGGTTATGGACGGCCTCACGCGGTGCGTGGAGCGCGGCCACAAACGCGCGCGACATATCTTCAATATGAACGAAAGGCCGCCACGAGGTGCCGGCGCTCTTGAGATAGACGCGGCCGGTCGTATAGGCCCAGGCCACCAGGTTATTCACCGCCAGGTCAAAGCGCAAACGCGCCGAGACGCCATAGGCGGTGGCGCTGCGCAGAAAGACCGGTGTGAAGTCATCGTCCGCCAGTTTGCTCACATCCTGCTCTACCATCACTTTAGACTTGCCATAGGGGGTGACCGGGTTGAAGGCCGAGTTCTCGTGCAGCCAATCATCGCCGCCGGCGCCATAGTTGCTACACGATGATGAGAAGATATAGCGTTCGACGCCGGCCTGCTTCGCCAACGCTGCCAGCCGTACCGAGGCCCGATGGTTGATCTCGTACGTCAAATCGGGGTTGAGGTCGCCAAGTGGATCGTTCGAAAGCCCTGCCAAATGGAGCACCGCATCACAGCCGGCCAGGTCACTGACCTCCAGATTACGGATATCTTTCTCGACTTCGGTGAGGGCCAACCGCTCAGGTTCATCACCAAACGTCGACCCCTTGTAGAGGTTTGTGTCTACACCGACTACCTCATGGCCGGCCTTCACCAGCATGGGCGTTAGCACTGTTCCGACATAGCCGTTGTGGCCAGTCACGAGTACACGCATAAACGTTCTCCTTCCGCTTCTTCCGAATCGGGATCCATAAAGGTGGCCTGCAGGTCGCCGGCCCACTTTTCGCCTGACCAGGCGATAGCATGACATGATCAATATTGGCTCTCGCTATATTTATCGCTCCAGTATACCCGAATCCTTCAGAACGTAGAACGCAGAACCAGCAACGCGGAATGGGGAACGGCGGTCTGGATGGATGTTGCATCCATGGCGGGCCGCGCCTGACATTGGAAGCCCACCTTTCACCAAGTTGTGATTCGACCCTGCTTTGCCGTCTCCGCACATCTGTGCTACACTGTGCCAATTGACATGATGATGCTTGCGTCCTCTTTATATCCTGCTTCTGTTTCACCATGGATGAACTGAACGATCCGTTCTACCCCGATGAGCCTACCCTGGCGGAGCCGCCCGACGGTTGGGATGGTGATGACGCCGCCCCCTCTGCCGAGCCTTCGCCATTGGCCGAAATCGATCTCGCCCACTTTTTCGGCAACACGGGTCCACTGGCCCAACATCTAGAGAGCTATGAGTTGCGCCCCAGCCAGTTGGCTATGGCCGAGGCGGTCAAGCGCGCCGTTATGGCCGGCGAACACGCCCTGGTCGAGGCGCCCACCGGCACAGGCAAGTCGATTGCCTATCTCGTCCCCGCCATCCTCAGCGGCAAGACGGTGATTGTGGCCACGGCGAACAAGTCGCTCCAGAGCCAGCTTTTCTACAAGGACATCCCGTTTCTGCGCCAGGTGCTGGGCAAGGAGGTCAGCGCGGTCATCGTCAAAGGGCGCAGCAACTTCGTCTGCAACCTCAAGTGGGAAAAGGAGTTGGTCGAGCAACAGCGCATCTCGCTCTATGACCGCGAACACGACCAGATCGCCCATCTACGCACGTGGCTCAATGAAACCGAAACGGGTGACGTGGACGATCTTCCCTTTGTGCTCGATAGCGACCTGCGCCCGCGAGTCGTAAGCTTCCCCGATGATTGTCTCCACCAAGAATGCCGCTTCTATCATGATGACTGCTGGGTCAACCACATGCGCGACCAAGCCGCCGAGGCCCAGATCATCGTCACCAATCACCACCTGTTGCTCAATGCGCTGGAGTTGGGCTTTGCCGGCGAGCGCATCTTGCCGCCGGCGGCTATCTATGTGATCGACGAGGCGCACGGGTTAGAACAAACGGCCACCGCGGTGTTTGAAACGACCGTTACCGACTATACCGTCGAACAGCTCCTCAGCCGCACGCTCTACAAGCAATACTTGGGGGAAGACCGGCTTGACGAGGTGCGCATGTTGAATGCGCTGGCCTTTCAAGAGGTGGCCCATCTGAGCCGCGACAACGCCTACCGAATCGAAGCCGACCTGGGCGAAATGCAGCGGCTAGGTCGAGCGCTGAGCGATCTGGCGCAACGCATGAAACAGCAGAATCCGTTTGCGCAAAAGGATGGGCCTGATGGCAGCCAACCCAAAGCAACCGGCAGAGACGAGGCGGCTGAGGAGCGCAAATATTATGAGCTGGGGATGGAGGCGCTAAACAGCGCGTCGACCAAGCTGCTCACGGTGGCTGTCAGCAAGCGCGACAGCGATTTCGTGCGTTTTGCCGTGCGCGTTTTCGACCGCCGCCATACCACCCTCGAAGTCCACGCCGCGCCGATCAACCCGGCCAATCTGCTCACCCAATATCTCTTTCACGCCGAAGACGACGCCGGGAACCCGGTTCAGCGTACGGTGGTCTGCACCAGCGCCACCCTCGCCACGAATGGCCATTTCGAACACTTCAAGGCGCGCTGCGGGCTGAACACCGCGGGCGAAGAACATGTGCTGCCCGCAGTTTTTGATTACCCGCGCCAGGCGTTGCTCTATCAGCCGGCTCTCCCTGCTTACGACTACCGCAACGCCGACCCCTATTACAACGCTGTGGCTGCCGAGATCGAACGCCTGTTGGAAGCCAGTCGCGGGCGCGCGCTCTGCCTCTTCACCAGTTGGAGCGGTCTACAACAGGTGCATGACCGGCTCACGCAGCAGGGCAAACGTCCCTTCTGGCCCCTACGCGCCCAGGGAGAGGCCCCGCGCGATGCGCTCCTAACCTGGTTCAAAGAGACGCCCCACAGCGTGCTCTTCGCCACGCGCTCGTTTTGGGAAGGGGTGGACATCCCCGGTGATGACCTGAGCCTGGTGGTGGTCGACAAGATGCCCTTCCCCACGCCCGGCGACCCCCTCCACAGCGCGCGCATGACGGCTATCGAGAGTGGCGGCGGCAGCAGCTTTGGCCAATACATGACGCCGCTGATGACGCTCTCGCTCAAACAGGGCTTTGGCCGTCTCATCCGCCGCGCCGCGGACCGGGGCGTGGTCGCCATCCTCGACGAGCGGTTGACCAGCAAGGGCTACGGTCGCCAGGCGCGCGCCGATCTGCCGCCGGCCCGTTTTAGCCGCGACTTCAAAGAGGTGCATCGCTTCTATCAGGGCGCGCTCCAGAGCCGAGCCGAATTCGCCCTCAACGTCTGGGCCACAGCGGAAGGATCGTCGATCCAATGGGGCTGGCGAGCGCTTCGGCTGCACGACGGCAAGGCGGATGGCCAGGAAGGGATGATCGACTTGCCAGACCCAGTGGCCGGTGAGCTGCACGCCGTCGTGCAGGGGCTGGCCGATCTACGTAGGCGGATCGAGCGGGCCAGTCGCAAACCGAACGAGTTCACCGTCGAAGTGCGCTGTAGCACTGACCTGGCGACAGCCGTGCGCGCCGCTCAGCCGGTATCAGACCTCGTACAGGCATGGCAGGCTGAAAGCCGGCTGTGGGGCGCGGTTGATCTCCTACTTGTTGAAGCATAAGGACGACCCCAAGGGGCGCCCCACCGCCAACAGTTCGGGTTGTCCGGTGGCCAGGCGGATGCCGGGCAAAAGCAATCCTCGCCTCCACGCGCGCCAATAGCGCACCAAAACAGATGTAGATACCGCAGCCCAAGGCCGGATAGCGATTGGGTTGCCGGGTCACGTCAACGCGATCCGGGCCGCGAAAGTGCGCCAGCTTAGGGCGCTATCCCATCCTACTGACCAGTGCCGATACTCCCCGGCCGACCGTTCCGTTGGCGTCTGTCTCCACATACGCTAAACAGGAGTGTGAAAGGGCCATATAGGAGAGGGCATCATGCACGTAGATGTACTCATCATCGGAGGAGGCGTCATCGGGTGCGCCATTGCCCGCCAGTTGACCCGCTACCGGCTGCGGGTGGCGCTGCTCGAACGGGAAGTCGAAGTCGGTTTTGGCGCGAGCAAGGCTAACAGCGGCATCATCCACGGTGGTCACCATACCGCGGCGGACACGCTTAAGGGTCGCCTCGAATGGGCCGGCAACCAACTGTGGGATGCGCTCTGCGCCGAACTGGGTTTTGGCTTCAAACGCACCGGCGAACTGACGGTGGCGCTCAGCCCGGAAGAGGCGCCTACCCTCGAACAGCTTCTGCGCAATGGCGAGGCCAAGGGCATTGCGGGACTAGAAATTTGGGACCGTGAGCGCACGCTCGCGACGGAACCGAATTTGACACCCAATGTCGTCGCTGCGCTCTACGCGCCGGCCACTGGGGTGGTCAATCCGTATGAAGCCTGTTTTGGCCTGGCCGAAAGTGCGGTGCGCAACAGTCTCCATCTCATGACGGGGTCGCCCGTGGTCGGGCTGGCGGCTCTGGAGGATGGCTGGCTCGTCCGCACTCCTGACAGCGAGATCACCACCCGGTTTGTCATCAACGCCGCCGGCCTCTACGCCGACCGCGTCGCCGATCTGGCGGGTGTGCGGACCTTCTCCATCCACCCTCGCAAAGGCGAAGAATACCTGCTCGACAAGCGTCTGCGCGGGCTTGTGCAACGGGTGATCTTCCCCTGCCCCACGCCTGTCTCCAAGGGCATTCTCGTCATACCCACCTTTGACGGGACGATCATGGTCGGCCCCACCGCCCACTCGACCGAGGATCGTGCAGATCGCACCACGACGGCGGCGGGTGGCGATGAGGTCTTTGCTGCGGTGCAACAACTGGCGCCAGGGATCAGCGCCCGCGATTGCATCGCCGAGTTTGCCGGTCTGCGGGCGGTGGCCGATGGCGGTGATTTTGTAATCGGACCGACAGCGAAAAGGGGGTTTATCAACGTGGCCGGCATCCAGTCACCTGGTCTGACGGCTGCGCCCGCCATCGCGGTGATGGTGACCGAGATCCTGCACGACGAAGGATTGCCCCTGATCTTGAAGGACGATTTTGCGCCCACGCTGCCCAAGCCGGTCCACTTTGCGAGCCTGTCCACCGCCGCCCAGATCGCACTGGCTGCAAAAGAGCGGCGCTACAGCCGCCTGGTCTGCCGCTGCGAGACCGTGACCGAGGGTGAAGTGGTGGACGCCATCGCCCGCGGGGCGCGCACGCTGGATGGGGTCAAGTTTCGCACGCGCGCCGGCATGGGGCGCTGTCAGGGCGGCTTCTGCACCGCACGCTGCATGGAGGTCCTGGCGCGCGAGCTCTCTATCCCCTTTACGGCGGTGACCAAGCACGGTGGCGCCTCGTGGATTGTACGAGAGCGCAACGAGGAGTTGCCATGATCAGCCACCACCTGCACCATCTTCAGCCGAAGTACGATGTGGTTGTGGCCGGCGGCGGCCCGGCGGGTTTGGGTGCGGCGTTGGCGGCGCGTGAGGCCGGCGCGGCGCGGGTGCTCGTCGTGGACCGCGAACCGGAGGCCGGCGGCATCCTGTTGCAGTGTATCCACACCGGCTTTGGCCTCCATCACTTTGGAGAGGAACTGACCGGGCCCGAGTATGCCGGGCGCGTCCTGGCGCAGGCGCTGGAGCGCGAGGTGGATGTACTCACCGACTCATTTGTCATGGACATCGACCGCGAACGACGGGTCAAGATCCTCTCGGCTGCGCACGGCGTCCAGGTGGTGGAGGCGCGGGCGGTCGTGCTGGCAATGGGCGCGCGCGAGCGGACGCGCGGCGCCATCCGCATCCCTGGAACACGCCCGGCTGGGGTGTTGACTGCCGGGCTGGCGCAGAAGTTTGTCAACCTGATGGGCTATCTGCCGGGCCGTCGCGCCGTGATCCTCGGTTCGGGCGACATTGGTCTGATCATGGCCCGGCGATTGATGCTGGAAGGGGTCGAGGTGGCCGGCGTCTTTGAGATCATGCCCCATGCCAACGGCCTCAACCGCAACATCGTCCAGTGTCTGCACGACTTTGACATCCCGCTCCATCTTTCGACGACGGTGGTGCAGATCCACGGCCACGAGCGGGTCGAGCGCGTCACCGTGGCGCCGGTGGATGAGGGGTTACACCCACAATTGGCCCACGCCTGGGATATCCCCTGCGACACGCTGCTGCTTTCCATCGGTCTGATCCCGGACAACGAGTTGGCGCACCAGTTGCGTCTGCGGCTCGACCCAGTCACCGCCGGCCCCGTGGTCACCAGCAGCATGGAAACCTCGCTGGATGGCGTCTTCGCCTGTGGCAACACCGTGCATATCCACGATTTGGTCGATTTTGTCAGCCAGGAGGCAGCGCTGGCCGGCGCTGCGGCAGGGCGCTACGCCACCGGCCAGCTACCGCCGCCGGACAACATCCGTCTCACGGCGGGCGAGAATGTCGCCTACTGTGTACCCCAATCCATTGCGACCGAACGCGACCAGGTGGTCTATCTGCGGGTGCGCAGACCGCTGAACGGGTGCCGCATCCGTCTGAGTAGTCCCGGCGGCGAACACGTGTTTGAAAAAAGGCTGCGTTATGTCGCACCCGCCGAGATGGTCAATCTGAAGCTGCGCCCGCGCTTCTTGCAGAATTTTCACGGCGATGCGCTGCGGATCGACATTGTCGCCGACCGGATGCACGATGAGACTACGGAGCCAGACACGTGATGTTGGACACAACGAGCTATCTCTGTATCGGCTGCCCCCTCGGTTGCCGGCTGGAAGTCGATGAGGACGAAAGCGGCCAGCTTGTCGAAATCCGGGGCTTTGCCTGCAAACGGGGCAAGGAATACGCCGCCCAGGAACACACAGCGCCTGAGCGTACGGTGACGACAACCGTGCGGCTTGTGGGTGGGGCACAGGCGCGTCTACCTGTAAAAACGCGGGCGCCGGTGCCCAAGGCGCTCGCGCTGGCCGTCTGCCGGGCGTTACGTACGGTGACTGTCACCTCGCCGGTATCTGTGGGCGAGGTTATCCTGGCCGATGTGCTGGGTACCGGCGTCGATGTGGTCGCAACGCGCACCTGCCATCGCTAGGCTGAGTTCTGTTTGAGAGCAACGGTGTTGCTGCCGCAGAAACCGTTGCTCTCAGATGATCACGAGTACTGATGGTAGCCTCCCGGCGGTCGGATTGTCGGTCTGGGGGTGGCATCGCGCCAACCGGGTTCAGGTCGGTATGGTCAAAAAGGCCACCACCTCGCGCACAAAGAGGTCAGGGGCCGTGTTCATGGCGACGTGCTGTTGGCCCGGCAGCACGACAACTTGGCTGTTGGGCAGCGCCTCGTGGATTTGTGCAATGGTATCGCTGTAGAGCGGCGGGCTATCGCCGCCCAGCAGGAGCAGTACCGGTGTCTTGACCGCCTTGAACCGCTCTGCATCAAACCGGGGAAGCCCCTCCAGCGCATGGATCTCGCGCAGAATTGTGTGCGCCGCCGCCACTCGCCCCGGCCACGATGGTGCCGAGCGCAGCATCTCCAGTTCGGCAGCCGTGATGCCCGCCACCTCTCGTAAGAATGTGCTGACCACCCCTTCGCGGTCGTTGGCGTCTAGCAGGGTCTGCATTCTAATTGCCACCTTGGGTGGTAGTGTGCCTTGAATCCCAGGCGGCGGTGGTTCATAGAGAATGAGCCGGTCGATATTGGGCGTGAGCCGGGCGGCCTCCAGGCTGCAAAACGCGCCAAAGGAGTGGC
>JAHDWG010000692.1 GCA_023384495.1 Caldilineaceae bacterium | reverse complement strand
GGCCAGATAGTTGCCAACCGTATAGGGCAAGACAAAATAGCCGTCAGCCAGCCCCTGCATGAGCGCGCTGGCGCCCAGGCGGTTGGCGCCGTGATCCGAAAAATTGGCCTCACCGATGACAAAAAGCCCTGGGATCGTGCTTTGAAGATTATAATCCACCCAGAGGCCGCCCATGGTGTAGTGGAGCGCCGGATAGATGCGCATGGGGGTCTGGTAGGGGTCTTCGCCGGTGATGTTCTTGTACATATCAAAAAGGTTGCCATAGCGCTCGCGGATCACATTTTCTCCCAGGCGCTTGATGGCGTCGGCAAAATCGAGATAGACGCCATTCTTGAGGTCGCCCACGCCGTAACCATCATCGACCACCTTCTTGGCCGCCCGCGAGGCGACATCGCGCGGCACCAGGTTGCCAAAGCTCGGATAGCGTTCTTCGAGATAATAGTAGCGCTCGCTATCGGGGATGGCATTGGCGTCGCGCGTCTCGTTGGGGTTGCGCGGCACCCAGATGCGCCCGTCGTTGCGCAGCGACTCGCTCATCAACGTCAACTTGGATTGGTGGTCACCCGATACAGGGATGCAAGTCGGGTGGATCTGGGTAAAGCAGGGGTTGGCAAAGAAGGCGCCTCGTTTGTGCGCCCGCCAGATGGCCGTGGTATTGCATCCCTTGGCATTCGTCGACAGGTAAAAGACATTGCTGTAACCACCCGTGGCCAGCACCACGGCGTCGGCCAGGAAGGATTCGATCTTGCCGGTCACCATGTCGCGCACGACGATGCCACGCGCCTGGCCGTTGATGAGGATCAGGTCGAGCATTTCGGTGCGCGGGTGCATTTCCACTTTGCCCATTGCGATCTGGCGGCTCAGGGCCTGATAGGCGCCCAGCAGCAACTGTTGCCCGGTTTGGCCGCGGGCATAGAACGTGCGCGAGACCTGCGCGCCGCCAAACGAACGATTGTCCAGTAGACCGCCATACTCGCGGGCGAAAGGAACCCCCTGAGCCACACACTGGTCGATGATATTGACGCTCAGTTCGGCCAGCCGATAGACATTGGCCTCGCGCGCTCGATAGTCACCGCCCTTGACGGTGTCATAAAAGAGGCGAAAAACGCTATCACCATCGTTGCGATAATTTTTGGCCGCGTTGATGCCACCCTGGGCAGCCACGCTGTGGGCCCGTCGCGGGCTGTCTTGGTAGCAAAAACATTTTACGTTGTAGCCCAGTTCGCCCATGGTTGCCGCCGCCGATGCGCCGGCCAGGCCGCTGCCAACGATAATCACCGTGAAGCGGCGTTTGTTGGCCGGGCTGACTAGGCGCATATTGAACTTGTGGGTTTCCCACAACGCTTCAATCGGCCCCGATGGCGCGCTGCCGTCCAGCACAGCCTCGGCAAAGGTCGGCATTGTCTGCACTTTGGCCGGTGTCTCAATTGTCATTGCGCTCTTCTCCTGGCAAACTCAATTCCCGCGCCACACGTTGCAACGTGCAATGGGAACCATTCCATCTTATACTGACTTATACTGAGCTTTATACTGGGCTCTGTTCGAAAACCAGCGTTACTCAAAGGGGTAAAGCTCTTGGCAAAGTCCAGTTTTCAAAGCAACCGCAGCCTAACGAAAGATGAGCTTGAGGTACGATGTTCTAAATCAAGCTTGACTAGCGTATAATGCCGGTCAAAATCGCAATCGGCACGGTCAGATAGCCAATCGTCAGCACCAGGGCCACCGCCAGGCTCAACGCGCGCAGCGGCTTTTCGCTGTTTTCGTTGCTCAGCCCCAGCGTCTGGAACATGCTCCAAGCCCCGTGATACAAGTGCAGGCCCAGTGCGATCACCGCGGCCATGTAGATCAGCGCCACGGGCGCAAAACGAAAGCCCGCAAGCAGATTGTGGTAGGGGTCCTCGCGGATAAAGTCGCCGTGGATACCCGGCACGCCCCATGTGAAGTGGGCCAGATGATAGAGGAGAAACAGGAAAATCACCACGCCACCCCAGCGCATGGTGACGGACGCATAGCTCGCCTGGACATGCCTCTTGACCGCATAGCCACTGGGCCGTGCGCTCTGCGCCTGTCGGGTCAGCGCCAGCGCCGCCCACACGTGCAAGATCACCGACGCCAGCAATACAAGACGGATCACCGTGAGGATATGCAGATAGCCAAAGACGGGCTCGCCAAAGGCGCGCAGCCCGTGTGCATATTCGTTAAAATATTCACGTCCCTGAAAG
>JAHDWG010000691.1 GCA_023384495.1 Caldilineaceae bacterium | reverse complement strand
AGCGTACAGGCTTCCCCACAGGCCATACCAGGGACAAACGCATCCCTCACGGGTAAGGGACGCTGCCCCAGTCACCGGCAACACCTATGGAGTTTCTGCGCCGCACCATCCGCGCCCACCCCGGCGAGATCACGCTGCTCACGATTGGGCTGCTCACCAACATTGCGCTCCTCTTTCATGCCGACCCGGGGATCCCCCACTTGCTCAGAGGTGGCCTTGCAGGTGGATGCCGAACGCTTCTTCCATGACTATTTTGGCGTATTTGACGCCGCAACTGCCCGCTAACAACGCCCTCAGTCAACTCCACGCCCGAAGATAACCACACCTGACCTTTGACAGTAAAACTCCTAGCTACGGTAAGGGGCAGGATTGCTTGAAAGTCGCTATCCTATCCCTTGCACAGCAACGTTCCAGACCGTCATGGCCACCCTATGCGACTGCAATGGCGGACAGGCCGCGGGCAAACCTCAAATCTATTCGCCAACGATGCGCGGCCCCATCATTCCGAAGGAGCACAACAATGAGCAGAGAAGTACCCGTTCACTCTATGAGCCAACCCAAGGCAGACAGCCATGCGCGTGCGCGCCGGCGGTTCCGACACCGGGTACTGCCCGGCCAGGTCCTCACTTGGCTGGCGGCAGTGGCGCTGATCCTGGCGCCGGCAACCGTCGCCGCCGAGGTGACAACCACCTTTGCCGATGGCGTATTGGCCGTCGTCAGCGATGCAGACGATGATATTACCATCACCTGCGCCGAGGGCAGCGTCCAGATCAATGACGCCGCGCCAGAGGGTGGCGACGCCGAATGCGCCGAGGTGGTGGCGCTCGAGGTCACCGGCGGCCCCGGCCCCAACCGCATCGACGCCAGCGGGGTCTTCACCGACGACTTTACCAGCCTCACGACGGTCACCTTGAGCGGCGGCGCCGGCGACGACATCATCATCGGCACGGTCCTGGCCGACACGATCTACGGCGGCCCTGGCAACGACACCCTGATCGGCGGTAAGGGGGACGACATCCTGGACGGCGGGCCGGGCGACGACCTGTTTATCTGGCGCAACGGCGACAATTCGGACCTCATCGAAGGTGGCGACGGCTACAACGTGGTCCACGTCATCGGCGCCGAGGGCCGGGGCGACGCCTTTGAGGTAGCGCAGGTGGGTGAGCGGATCCTCTTTACGCGCACCAACCTGGGACGCTTTACGCTGGACATGGGCGACGTGCAATTATTGCAGATCTATCACGGTGACCCCGACGACACCGTTTTTGTTCAGGTCCTCACGGCGACACAGGTGGTGATCGACCCGGTGCTGCCCATCCCGCCGCGGGTTGCCACGGCGCCACAGCCGATGGTGATCACCGGCGCCGGTGAGATCACCGACACGGTGCAGGCGTACCAGTTGCTGCTGGGCGGGCAGAACAACGGCGGCGAACCCGGCGCCCATCCTGACGGCTTCCGCACGATCAACTGGGACGGCGTGCCGGCTGAAGAATCGGCGCCCAACTTCTATTCGCCGGACTTTTTCAACCAGCCCACTGCGCCGCGGGCGCGCGGCGCCGTCTTTACGACACCGGGTGAAGGGCTGATGGTCAGCGCGGCCAGTGACAACCCCGACGGCGTTTTGCCCCGCTTTGGCAACATCAACCCCACCTACGCCGACATTTTCAAGGTCTTCAGCGAGGAGAAGCTCTTCTCGCCCGTGGGCAGCAACATCGTTGACATGTTCTTCTATGTGCCCGGCAGCGACACCCCGGCGGTGACCCGCGGCTTTGGCGCGGTCTACACTGACGTGGACACCGAGCACACCGCCTTTGAGTATTTTGACATCCACGGCAACTCGCTGGGTGAATTTGGTACGCCGATTGCCGATGAGGGTCTCTCGTTTTTGGGCGTCATCTTCCCGGAGCCGATCATCCACCGGGTGCGCATCCACTACGGCACAAGTGCGCTTGGCCCCAACGATGGGGATGGCGTAGACGTGGCGGTGATGGACGATTTCATCTACGGCGAGCCGCAGCCCTACGTCGCACCGGCGCCCGCCACAGCCGGCGAACCCCCTGAGGCCATCCGCGCCGATACTGAATTGTTGGCAGTAGCAGGGCCCGACACCCCAGATAACGTCTCATACAGCGCCGGCCTGTACGAGCAGGCTGAACTGGCGCTGACCCACGCCGAATATGCGCTCGACGCCCTGGCTGCCGGCGACTTGACCGGCGGGCGCATGCACAGTGAG
>JAHDWG010000116.1 GCA_023384495.1 Caldilineaceae bacterium | reverse complement strand
CAATCGATTGGTGGCTGTCGCTGGGCATGGGCAACACCTCGATTCGACCGTGGGAGAATTCGACCAGCCGGTTGGTTTCCAGCGCGAGATAGTCTGCCTCGCTCCATGCGCCCTGAGGGGGGAAGAGCAGCGCCACATCCCATGCCGGTTCAGCGCTGATATCAGCATCGACTGCTCGTGGAATGGCTATACTCATTGTTCGCTCCGGTCACGTCCCCTGGTATCACTGTTCTCTATGATACAACAAAGACGGTGCAGCGTCCATCTATAGCACCACCTCATCCCGATGGACAGCGCCGTCGGCGATTTGCGCGCCGCGCAGCGCCACCACATTCTCCAGTCGCGCGCCGGCGCCGATGACACAGCCGGCCTCGATGTAGACATGCGGCCCGATCACACAGCCCGGCCCCACCACCACGCCGGCCTCGATGCGCACGGGCGGGATCAGGCGCGCGCCAATCCCCACAGACGGCAACAGGTCCCTCGCCTCCACGCCGTTGAGCGCCAGATAGTAACGGTTGAGCGCCAGCAGGTCGGCGGCGTTGGTCAACTGGATGCGGCTCTCGGTAATCACGCCGGTGACGCCGCCATCGCGGTCAATCAGCAACTGGATGGCGTCTTGCAACTCATATTCGCCGCGCGCCGAGGGGCGCACCGCAGGCAGATGGTCGAGGATGCGCGGCGCAAAGACATAGAGCGGCAGGCTGGAGATGTTGGAGGGGGCCTCTTCCGGCCTGGGCTTCTCCACAATGCGGCGCACCCAGCCATCCTGCCAATCGACGATGCCGGTGCTGCCGGCATGGGCGATGTCAATCGGCATCAGGCTCAGTGTGGCCGTGGCCCGCCGCACTCGGTGGGCGGCGAGCATCTCGCCCAGGTGGCCGTTGGGCGTCAGATTGTCGCACGCCGAAAGAACAAAGTCGCTCGCTACATGGGGAGCAGCCAGACTCAGCGCATGGGCCATGCCCAACCGTTCGGGCTGCACCACAAAGCGGATGCGCAGCTCGGGCCGCGCCCGCGCAAAGTGGGGTGCGATCTCAGAGTCTTCTGGGCTGATCAGAATAATGAAGTCATCGATCCCCTGCTCCACCAGCCGGTCCACCACCCGCTCGACCATCGGTTTGCCGGCCACCGGCGCCATCGCCTTGGTGCGCCGGGTTGTAATCGGATGTAGCCGCTTGCCCTTGCCCGCGGCCAAAATGATGCCTTGTGTCATAATGAAGTTGCATCTTGCATGTCTTACGCAGCGCCGGATGGCTATCGGGAGGGACCGATTGGTCAACGAACAGACCTTCAGCCAAGGCTTGCGTAAGTCCTATCTTGATTGTCTTGATTGAACTGGAGCCTTCCGCAAGCTAGCCCAGCAGCCGCGCCCCGTCATCGGGCTGGCAAAGGTGGATGCTATATCGCTCCGCCATCTCCGGGTGGGCGACGGGGTAGCGGCGGTGGATCGCTTGGGCAATGGCGTCGCGGTGGGTGGGGTCGATGAGGGCCAGGCAGTTGCCACGGAAGCCGGCGCCGCTAAAACGCACGCCATAGACGCCGGGCGTCTCGCGCAGGATGCGATACAGGGTGATCAGTTGCGGGCAGCCACTCTCGTAGTTCTCAATCGAACTGGCGCCCGACGCCGAAACCAGTTCGCCAAACTGGGCGATGTCGCCGGCGCGCCAGGCCTCCTCACCGGCGGCCACCCGCGCCATCTCGGTGAAGAAGTGGGTCGCGCGCCGCCGCAGCGACTCCTCCAGCCGGTCGCCATAGGCCTCAAAGTAGGCGGGGTCCACCTCGCGCAGCCGGGGCGACTCGCCGTTGGGCTGCCCGGCCATGGCCAGCAACTGGCGCGCGGCCGCCTGACACTCGGCCACCCGATTGTTGTAGCTGGTGCCCACCAGCGCCTTGTCCACCCCGGAATAGACGGCCAGGATGGCAAACGAATCGGGCGCAGCTGCGGTGGGTACGGCGTCGATTGCCACTTGCTGGCAGTCAATGCGCGTCAGATGATTGCGCCGGCTAAAGAGGATCGAGGTCTGGTCGAGGATGCCGTTGTTGAGGCCGATGTACGCATGCTCGGTGCGGGTAACCAGGTCGATGTTGGCGCGCGGCGTGATCGCCAGCCCGTTGGCGCTCTCCAGCGCAAGCAGATAGGCTATCGTCACCGCGGCCGACGAACTCAGCCCGCCGATGGGCATGTCGCTGTCCATCACGCCGAGGATGCCGCGCGTCAGGCCGTGGGGTTGCAGCGCCAGCGCCGCCCCGCGGGCATAGTTGCCCCAGTCCCCTTGGGTGTAGGGTGGCACGTGGTGGATGGAAAAGCGCGTTGGCTGGGCAAAGGCCAGGCTCTCGATGTGGACAACGCCATCCTCGCTGGGCGCAAAGGCGAGCAGGATCGCACGGTCGATGGCCATGCCCAGCACACGGCCCAGTTGGTGGTCGATGTGGGCGCCCAGCGGGCTGATCCGCAGCGGGGCGCGCACAATGCGGATGGCAGCCGGGTCGATGGCGTGGCGCTGCGCCAGCAGTTCGGTGAGCCGGGCAATGCGCTCCGCTTCGGGGGGGACAGGTCGGATTGGAAGTTCCATAGTCTAGATGATGGTTGGTGATTACGATTTTTGTTGCATTGTAGCACGAACCCAATCGAACACCAACGACGCGCGTCAAAAATATGGGGCTGCGCTGTCGAGCATCCGCCGGCGGGTTGGGCGCGCCTACTTCCCCTACCCCGGCTGCACGCGCGACGAATCGGCCGCGCGGGGGCGATCCACCCGGTGGGCCGCCACCACGTCGGGGTTGAGCCGGTAGCCCAGCCCCGGCGCATGGGAGAGCAGCAGGCAGCCATCCACCACCGGCTCGGCGGGCGTGAGCAGGTCAGCGCGCCACGCCACCTCGCCCCATGCATATTCCAGGATGTAAAAGTTGGGTAGCACAGCGCAGACATGGGCGCTGGCGACGCTCGCCACCGGGCCCGACGGGTTATGGGGCGCCACCAACAGGTCTTGCAGACGGGCCGCCTCGCCAATATGGCGCGTCTCGAGCAGGCCGCCGTCGTGTTTGACGTCGGGCATGAGCACATCCACCACCCGGCGGGTGAGGAAAGGGCGAAAGCCCTCCATGCCAAAGACCACCTCCGCCGAGGCCGTGGGCATGGGCGCCCACTGGGTGATGGCCGCCAGGTCGTCGACATGGTGGTGATGCACCGGCTCCTCGTACCAAAAGAGGTTGCAATCGGCCAGCGCCTGCGCTGCCAGGCGCGCCTCCGACGCCTCCATGCGCCCGTGGCAATCGACCGCCAACTCCACCCCATCGCCAATCGCCTCGCGCACAGCTCGCACTCGATCGACCCCACGGCGCCATGCCGCATCCGGCCCCGTGCGCACGTGGTCACGCGCCCGCAATTCGTCGAACGGGGCCAGCTTGATGGCGGTGAAACCCTGGGCCACGGCCTGGGTTGCGGCGCGGGCAAAGCCCTCGGGCGTGCGCTCGCGCACGTGGCGGTTGATATTGGCGTAGAGGCGGACCCGGTCGCGCACGGCGCCGCCCAGCAGTTGATGGATCGGCGCGCCTAGATGCTGGCCGAGAATGTCCCACAGCGCCTGCTCCACCGCGCTGAGCGCCGTGTGGGCAATGCGCCCGCCATCCATGCGGCGCATCGCTTGTACGCGCAGATTGATCGCCAGCGGGGATTGGCCCACGAGCTGCCGCTTGAACACCTCCAATGCGGCGATGCAGAGGGCGTCGTTGCCGCTGTGGCTCGCCTCGCCCAGCCCGGTGAGCCCGGCGTCGGTGTGGACGAGCACAAAGAGCCAATCCCCCCGCTGGTTGACATGGACGACGACTGGTTCGATGTCGGTGATCTGCATGATGCTCCTTTCTGTCGATGAATTTTGACGGTTGAACCTTGAATTGTCAATTTCGGCGTTATCCCTATATGCGCCATCCCTATATCAGATCACCCGTCCATCACTGTGAAGGTCCACCGGTTGCATGATTGGGGCGTCCTCCCGTATACTCGACGTGTGTAGCAATCATTTCCACATTCCAACCCGAACAACACCTGCCGAGGGCCTATGGAAGTCGTCGCTGTTGGCGCGTTCTGTTTTACCCTCCTCTTGGGAGTCGCCATCTTCTTTGTCTGGCTGCGGGTGGAGGCGATCCGCCGCGACCTGAACCGGCGGCTCGAACAGCTTGAGCGCGGGGCATTGCGGCTGCCCACCGAAGCCACCCCATCAATCCAGCCTACGCCGCTCACCACACCGCGGCCTACACAGCCGCCCCCACCTGTCGCCGCGCCTGGACCGCAGCCGGCGGCCCCAGCGGTGGTGACGCCGCCGGCTGCATCCACGCCCGTGACGCCCGCCACCGCCGAAGCAGCGCCTCTCTTGGCGGCAGAGCCGGCTCCATCGCCCCCCCCGGTGGAGCGACGCCCGCTTCAGTTGCCGGCGCCGGTGACTTGGTTTCTCCAGCGTCACCTGCTGGTGCAGGTTGGCATGGTCATCCTCTTTATCGGCGTGGCCTTCTTGCTCAAATACGCGGCGGACCAGGGCTGGCTCTCGCTGGAGCTGCGCCATATTGGGGCGGCAGCGGGCGGGGTCGCGCTGGTTGGGGCTGGCTGGGGGCTGCGCAACCGGGCGCGCATCTATGGGTTGGCGCTCCAGGGCGGGGGATTGGGCATCATCTACCTGACCACCTTCTTTGCCTTTGGCGTCTACGAATTGATCCCAGGCGGACTGGCCTTTGCCATCTTCATTGCCTTGGGCGCGCTCTGCGCTGCGCTGGCCGTGCTCAACCATGCGCAGATTCTCGCCTTCATGGCCGTGGTGGGCGCATTTCTGGCCCCGTTTCTGGCCTCCACGGGCGAGGGCAGCCATGTGGCGCTCTTCAGCTACTATACGCTGGTCAACGCCGTCGTCTTTGCCATTGCCTGGTTCCGCGCGTGGCGCGGCCTGAACGTCGCCGGTTTTCTGCTGACCCTGGCCGGCGGGCTGGCCTGGGGGAGCGCCGCGTACGAACCGGCGCTCTTTGCCACCACCGAGCCATTCCTGCTGCTCTTCTTGGCCTTCTATCTCGCGATTGCCATTCTCTACGCCACACGCCTGCGCGACGACCCCACCGCCAATTGCCGCGCCGATGCGGTGGACATTACATTGGTCTTTGGCAACCCGCTGGCCGTCTTCGCCATCCAGGCCGCGCTGGTGGAACACCTGACCTATGGCGCGGCCGTCAGCGCGTTGGGATTGGGGTCGCTCTACATGGCGCTCGCGGGGCTGGCGGCGCGACGCACATTGCCCCTCCCCGCCCCACTGCTGGAGGCATTTCTCTTTCTCGGCTACTTCTTTCTGGCGCTGGCGGTTCCCCTCTTCTTCGACGCCCAAGTCACGGCGGCGATCTGGGCGGTGGCCGGGGCCGGCTGGGTGTGGATGGGCGTGCGCCGGCAGCGCGTCTGGAACGTGGGCTGGGGCGTGCTTGTGCAATTGGGCGCGGCGTTGGCCCACCTGGGGGCACGCACCGACCTTTTTACCACCACGCTGCCCCTGTGGAGCCTGGTCTACCTGGGCGCCTATCTGGTGGGCGGGGCGGGTCTCTTTTCGGCCTATCAGGTGCGCAAGTGGGCGGGCCACGAGAAACATGGGCAACTGGCGGCGTTTGTGGCGCACGTCCTTGCCGTGTGGGGCATGGCGTGGTGGTTTGGCGGCGGCGCCGACCAGGTGCTGAGCAGCGCGCCGCAATCGTACAAAATGATCGGGCTGGTTGCCTTCTCCAGCCTTTCGGGCGCGATGGGTGAGTGGCTTGGCGTGCGGCTGGGCTGGTTCACCCTGCGGGCGCCGCTCGCTTTTCTGCTGCCGGTGACGCTGTTGCTGGCGCTGCTGCAACTGGACGGGTCACCCCACCACTTTGCAAACGGAGGTTGGGCGGTCTGGCCGTTGGCGCTTGCGGCCCACTATTGGATGGCGCATCGATTCGACCGCGAGCAAGGGACGCCGACACGCTGGCAGCGCTTGCGCCACGCCGGCGGCCTGTGGCTGGTTGCCCTGTTGTTCGCCTGGTTCGCCGGTTGGGGCGCGTCTGAGTGGACAGAGGCCGACACCTGGCCCACTGTGGCGGTGCTGCTTGTGTTGGCGCTGCTCATCCTCATCGCCAGTGAGTGGGCGGCGCGCCTGCCGGGTGGGTTTGCCCGCCACGAACGAACCTATCGGCGGCTGGGCGCGGGGCCACTGGTGGTCGTGTTGCTGCTGTGGACGCTGCTCTTTCGCGCCGACGACCGCGGCGCGCTCAAGACGCTTCCCTATATCCCGCTGCTCAACCCGCTCGACCTCGCCTATCTGTTTGGCTTTGGCGTGCTGCTGCGTTGGGTTCGCAGGCTGGCGCTTGCCAATCCCACCGTGGGGTATGTGCTGTGGGGCGTGGCCGCCTTCCCGGCGCTCAACCTCGCGCTGGCTCGCGCTGTGCATCATCTGACGGGCGTGGCCTATCGGTGGAATGCGCTCTATGACTCGCCCGTGTTGCAGACCACCTACGCCATTGTCTGGAGCGGGCTGGCCTTGGCGCTCATGTTTTGGGGCGCCCGCCGCCGATTGCGCGCGGCCTGGCTCTTTGGCGCGGCGGTTCTCGCCCTGGCGATCCTCAAGCTCTTCGTGGTCGATCTGGCTTCGGCTGAGACCATCGCCCGTATCGTCTCGTTTATTGGCGTGGGGCTACTCGTGCTCATCATCGCCTACTTTGCGCCGGCGCCAGCGGCCGTCAAGCCAAACGGCGACCCCGAGGCTGGTTAACAGCGCGATCAGATTTTGGCTAGAGTGTGGGCAGATCCGACAAGACCGGCGCAAGGTGAAACTTGGGCGCCTCCAGGGATTGCCAGGCGTCGATGATCTGGCGATGGACAGGGATATTGTGCAGAAATGTGCGACGCATGGCCGGGTCGCTGATGCGGGCGGCGCGCTCTTGAACGATTTCGTGCGCCTCGGCCAGCACAGCCTCGGCGCGCCGGTCGTTGTTTGCGCGTAGCGCCAGATAGCAGTTCAGCCACAACATGGACGGATCTTCCACGTCTTGTTGGCGCAACGCAGCCAACTGGGCCACAATCGGGTCGACCAGGGCCAACGCGTGCGCCGTACGCCCCTGCGCAACTCGCACGATTGCGAGGCCAGCCTGGCTCTGGAACGCCAGGTGCGGCTGGTGATGGAGCAACCGTATGTCCACCGCCTGGGCGTAACAGTCGGCGGCATTGCTGTATTCAGCACGGGCCAGCAGCACCTGTCCGCTCCAGTGAAGGGCATAGGCCAGCCCGCGTGGGTCATCGGATGCTTTGCAGAGATCGGCAGTTTGCTGCAGATAGCGCAACGCCGTAATGTCGTCTCCCAGATAATGATAGGCTAGCCCCAAGAAGTCCAGAAAGTGTGTGGGGTTGAATGCGTCGTTCATCCGTTCACCCAGGCGCAACGCACGGTGGCAACAATCGCGCGTCTGAGCATACTCCCCCACATTGAGCCAGAGGATGGTGAGACGGTGGAGGGCGCGCAATTCGTCGACCGCGCTGCCGACGCGCTGCGCCAATCGCAGCCGCTGGGTGGTCCATCGATGGACTTTGGCGGGATCATTGTGATAGACATGGCTGAGCGCGCTGAGCGTATTGGCCTCTTCCAACCGGCGCCCCAACTGCCTATAGCGCGCCAGCGCCTGTTCGAGCAACTGCTGGGCGCATGCCTTTTCCCCTTGAAAATGAGCCGCCCCGCCGAGCACAGCCAGCACATTCGCTTCCATCTCTGCTTCGCCCGCGTGTTGTGCGAGACGCAACGCCAGATGGAGATGGCGATCTGCCCGCGTCAAGCGCGACTGGCCGAGATAGGCCTTCCCCAGCGCCAGATGGCCAGCAACGCGCGCCCGGGGATAGCTGCCCAATCGTCCAAGATGGACCAACCGGCGCGCTACTGCGGCCAGTTGCGTGTGGTCACCGCAAGTGGAATGGTGTTCGGCCAGCTCCATCAACACATCGGCCAGCGCCTGTTCCATCGGGCGAGAGCCCTCAGTCGCCTGCCGGTGGGCAATCGCGCGGGCAGCTTCCGCCAGCCATTGCCCGCCTTCTTCCCACAGCCCCAGCATGAGGTAGAGATAGCGCAGCGAGCCAGCGCAGGCGGCCAACCGATCCATATCGCCGTGCACGACTGCGGTGGTCCACGCGCAGCGGATGTTGTCAATCTCTGGCCGGATGGCGGCAAGCGCCTCGTCGACCGCATAGCCGCGCAGGCCATCCGCATGATCGCGCAAGAGGTCGAGATAATGGGCGCTATGATTGGCGTCGACCACACGACGCGGCGACCCCACACTCTGCCCGATCACATACTGGCGCAATAACTCATGCAAATCGTAGCGCCCCTCGCCATTTTGATAGAGGAGCGACTTGTCCACCAGGCCGGCAAGATGAGCGGCCTCTGTGCGCAGCACCGCCACAGCGGCGGCGCGGTCGAAGCCGCCACGAAAGACCGCAGCGCCCGTAAGCGCCTGTCGCTCTGGCGGAGACAACAGGCTCCACGAATGCTCAAACACAGCCTGCATGGTGCGATGACGCTGGGGCAGATCGCCCTGCTCACTTTGGAGCCAATCAACCCGTTCGGCCAGCCTGTCGGCGATTTCCGCCGGGCTTAACTTATGCACCCAGGCTGCGGCTAGTTCGATCCCCAAGGGCAAGCCACACACAAACCGGCAAATCCGCACGACCGGGGCAAGCGTGTCGGGCGTCAGCGCAAAGTGGGGAAGACGCTGCCGCGCGCGGGCGGCAAAGAGCGCAACGGCAGGATAGGCATCCGCCGCGGGATCATTGATTGTGGGCGGGGTGGCCAGACCGGTGAGGCGAACTACATGCTCAACCTGGAAGTGGAGCGGCTGGCGCGAGGTGACAAGAATCTCCACATTGGGGGCCGCGCGCAAGAGTTGACCCACCAAGGCGACGCCGGCCAGAAGATGCTCAAAATTGTCCAGCACCAACAGAAGTTCTTTGTTGCGCAAAAAGGCGGTCACCTGGGCCAGCGGGTCCTGGCGTTCGCTTGGTGTCGCGCCGAGCGCGCCGGCAATGGCGCGTGCAATCTCCCGTTGCGCCTGACGTGAGTCCTCACAGGGCGCAACATCCGCCAGCGAGACAAACCATACCCCGTCGTCAAAGCAGCCGGCCAGCGCTTCAGCGGCGGCGAGGGCAAGGCGAGTCTTGCCTACGCCCCCTTCACCCACCAGGCTCGTCAACCTGTGCGCCGGGTTGACGAGGCGCTGCAAGAGCCAGTCCAGCTCTGCGATCCGATCCACAAATTCGGTCGAGGGGCGCGGGAGGTTGTGGAGCAGCGCCGGCGCGCGCCCAAGGTCGGCGGCGCCACTGCCATCGTCCGTGACGGGAGCGCCCTGGCGGATCGCTTCGTACAGCGCCGTCGTGGCCGGCATCGGCGACACATCGAGCTCGGCAGCCAAGATGGCGCGACAACGGCCATACTGCGCCAGCGCGGCGCTGCGTTGGCCACTCGCAACAAGGATGCGTATCAATTGCTGATGCGCTTCTTCGTTCCAGCCTTCCAGCGCGAGTTGGCGGCGGGCATATTGCTCGGCCTGGGCAAAGTCACCTCGCCTGTAATGGTAATCGGCCACCACAAAGAGCGCCTGCATCGCCTGCCGGTGATAGCGCTCCTGATGCAGACGTTGCCACTCTTCAAAGACGATGCTGTTGACCCGAAGGCCGGCCAAAAAGGGGCCGCGGTACAGCGCGACTGCTTCGCGCAGCCGGGCGATACACCAGGGGCATCGATGGACGCGCCGGTGGGGATGGGTCGCCACGGTGGCCAGCAGCAGCTCGAATCGCTCTACATCCGTCCAGAGATCGGCGTGAGGGTCAAGCTGCACACTATCTTGCACCGTCAGGACAAACGGTGAGCCGTCCTCATCACCCAGCGCGCTGCGCACACGACGAAGCGACGAGCGAAGGCTGGTCAGGGCGGTGGCGCCCGCATCTTCACCCCAAAGCAACGTCGCCAGCGAGGCGCGCGAATGATGATGTTCACGCTCTACGGCCAGGTAAGCGAGCAGCGCGCGAGCGGAGAGCGCCTCGAACTCGGTTACCACCACCTCGTTGAGCGTTGCCTCGAACGGACCAAACAAATGAAGCTGAAGCCGTCTCATAAGACTGATGCTGATTATGGAGTGATTGGCTAACGATACTGATCTCTGTTTGAAAACCGGAGTAGCTCGAAGGGGTAAACATCTTCGCAGAACTCTGGCTAAGTATATACGACAAAAAGCAAAAAAGTTGCTTACAATTTTCTTACTATCGAATGTAGTATACGGTTGACCCACAGCATTGCCATCCGCCAGATGTACGATTTTTCCAATGCAACCGGGCCGACCCCAATTCTTCCCAATCCGCTGCCGGCACGCTTTCGGCACGCCTCCCTGTTATGGTCCTACCATGAGCGAACCCACCAACCGGTTGGCCGGCGACGCGCCGGGTGAATACCACTCCTACCTGGTGCGCATCTGGCGGCCTGGCCCGCAGGCTGCATGGCGCATCATGGCCGAAGCGGTCGTCACGGGCGAGCGGCGCACCTTTGCCAGCCTGGAGGAGTTGCTTGGCTTTTTGCAAACCGAACTTCGCTCACCGCCGGCGCCGCCCGACCAGCCAAGATCGCACAAGGGTCCATGAGTTTTGTGTTGTTGTTCACGCTTCGTTTGCTTGTAGATTTGACCGAGAGGATAACAGAGATCGCCTCGGCACGCTTTCGGCACGGCCCTTTGCTATTGTCAATCTGGAGCCCCAAACCATTATCAAGCATTTCTCCAGGAGGATTGTATGAAGTTACTCTTCGACGGACGTTTGGCTGGGTGGCGCCGGCGCATTGGGCGTCTGGCGCTCCTGACCGCCCTCATGCTCGTGCTGATGATCGGCCGAGCGCCAGACGATTCCAGGGCAATGGCTCGTGCGCTGAGCGAACCAGCCGCACCCGTACAGGAAAACCCGCAGCTTTTCTTCCCAACCGTCTACTATGATTACAACGACTTTATGATCGGCGCACGCTGGCGGTCGATCCTGGTCGTGCAAAACACCAACACGGCCAGCGCGGCCTCGGTGCGGGTCAAATTTATCGGCCCTGGCGGCCAACAGATCGAACCGCCCCAACTGCGCGCCATCAACAACCAAAACGTGCCCAATCCCTTCAACCTGCCGGCAGGCCGTTCCGCTGCGCTCTGGATTGACTCGATGATGAGCATATCGAGCAACAGCAAATATGCCGCGGTCGTCTTGAGCGACCAGCCGCTGGCCGGCGTCCACTGGACCTCGGCGCAAAAACAGAGCCCGCCCGGCGAAGGGCACGGTCTCTATCAGGCCTTTACACCGACGGCGGCAACGACGGCCTACGCGCCGACGATCGCCAACAACGTCGATGGCTTTACCAGCAATCTGGCGATCCAGAACCTGTCGAGCACACCACTGAGCGGCGTCACCCTCACCACGTTCACCGAGAGTGGCATGCAACGGGGCAGCCTGCAATCCCCCACCATCGCCCCTTATGATACGTGGCGCCCTGACCTTTCTCAGGCGGGCATCTTCCCCGGCGAACGAGTGGCGCTGACCGTCTCGGCAACTGGCCCCATCGGTGTGGTGGACGACAAATTTGGCGGCGCCAACGGCCTTACGCTGCTCTCGTACACGGGCAACGCCGCCGTAGCCCAAACGCTCTATGCGCCGGGGCTTAGCACCAATGCCGGCGGCTCGGCAGCGTTGACCATCCACAACACCAGCACCAACCAACCGGCCATGGTGACGATCAGCCACTCGGATAACATCGGCAACACTCAAGTGCAGATCCCGCCGCGCGCCAGCCGCACGGTGGACTATCCCGCCAATTCGCACGGCAACCAACCCTTTGTCGCCACGATCAACGCCAATCAGCCCGTGGCGGCGGTGGCTACAAACCGGACGCAGAGTGGGGGCGCCTATAGTTTTGAAGCCGTCGCCGCTGGGGCCAAGAACATTCTCTTCCCCATTGCCGCCAAGAATTACCCAAGCCCAAACAGCACCGGCGCGTTTAGCAGCAACATCTTTCTCTTCAACCCCGGCCAGACGCCGGCGCAGGTAACGGTCACCTATCCCAATGGCTTTCCCCGCCAGGATCAGATTGGCCCCGGCCAGGCGCTCAACCTCGTGCTCGACGTGGAAGGGAATCTACCGCCGAGCGCTGGCGGTTTCTTGGTCAATGCCAGCGAACCGTTGCTGGCCATGACCTCAATGGGGTCGTTCAATGGCAACGGCGATCTCGGGATGGGCTATACAGGGATCGAGGCGCAGACGGCCGGCGTCACGATCAGCAAACAGGCCAGCGGACAGTATTTCAAGAACGGCGACATCATCACCTACACCCTCTCAATCAGCGTGGGCGAGAGCGGCGGCAGTGCGGTGATCACCGATGACCTGCCCGATGAGTTGACCAACACCAGCTACACCGTCAGCGATGGTCTGGCGCTCACCCCCCGGCAGGGTCCCGACTATACGTGGGATGCTGAGGTGCCGGCGGGCGGCGGCGTGATCACCATCGTCGGTACGCTCGAGAGCGCGGAAGATCGCGGCGTCGCCAACGTCGCCACCATCACAGACGATACAAGCAGCGCAAACAGCTCCGCCACCGTCGTGCTCGATGTGACCCCGCCCAATACGACGCTCGATTCGCAGCCGCCAGACCCCGACAACAACGCGAGCGCCGAATTTACCTTCAGCGGCGACGACAGCAACGCCCAGGGGACCGGTTCGGGCGTGGTCAGCTTTGAATGTCAGGTGGATGGCGGCCCCTTTGCGCCCTGCACCAGCCCGCACACGACGGCCCCTTTGAGCGATGGGCAGCATACCTTTGCCGTGCGCGCCATCGATCGCGTCGGCCATGTTGACCCCACCCCTGCCAGCCATACCTGGACGCTTGACACGGTCGCGCCCGCCGCACCGGTGCTCGTCTCGCCCGCCAACAACAGCACGCTGGAAGATGCCCAATCCGCCACGCTGACCTGGCAGGCCCCCAGCGACCCCGATGTGGCCGGCTATGTGGTCAAGTTTGACGGCCAGGAAACGGATGTGGGCAACGTCACCTCGTATGTGGTCAATGGTTTGAGCGCCGGAACCTACCCGTGGAGCATCGCCGCCTATGACACCGCCGGCAACCGGAGCGCCTTTGCCCCCACTTTTAGCTTCCAGATCGTGGGGCCGGGTCTGGCCGTCAGCAAGCGGGCCAATGTGAGCAGCAGCCCGGTTGGCGGCGTGATCCAATACACCTACCATGTCACCAATACGGGCAATGTCGCACTCACCTTGCAGGTGGTGGATGACAAGCTCGGCCCGGTGACGCTCTCGCTCTTGCCGGGTGGCACGGTGATGCTCCCCGCCACGAGCCTGCCGGCCGGCCGTGAAGCCAGTGGCGCCCGCAGCTACACCGTCAAGGCCAGCGACCTGCCCGGCCCACTCGTCAACACGGTGGTCGTGACCGGCGCCTCGCCGAGCGGCCAGGTGGTGACGGCCAGCGCCAGCGCCACGGTAGCCCTCGAAGGAGCGAGCGGCGACGCCACGGTGACGGTCCAGCCCGGCCAGCCGGCTACGATGAGCTACACCGACCCCAGCGGCGGCAAGGTGACGGTCCAGATTCCGGCAGGAGCGGTCGATCAGCCCACGACCTTTGTCTACGATAACCAGGCGGCGCCATCGCACCCTGGCAGGTTCCAGTTTGCCGGGCGCAGCTTTACGCTGACAGCCTTCCGCAACAACAGCGCGCTCGACGGGCTCACCTTCCTGCAGCCGGTCACGCTGGTCATCGAATACACCGACGCCGATGTAGCCAGGATCGATGAAGAGACGTTGCTGCTCTTTTTCTATGATGAGGCGACCGGGAGTTGGTCGCAGGTAGGGATCACGGTGGTCTCACGCGACCCGGCCAACAACCGCATCACCTTGCAAATCACCCACCTGACCGAATTTGCACTGGGGGCGTTAGGGCCGATCTACCTGCCGCTGGTGCATCAATAGCACAGTGGCGGCTTGCGCCTCCCGCTCGACTGATAGGCCGGCTGCCTAGTGCGCGTCCCCTGATGAGCACTAGGCCGCCTCTCGATTTGTGCTATCGTTCATGCTGTAAAGGAATCTTTATGCGAAACCTCATCAAATATCGGTCGGTGCGTCGCACCCTCATCTGGCTACCAATCCTATTGTTACTCGGCCTAGCACCAGGTATTATCGTGTTCCAGCCCGTGTTGGCGGCCACAATTACCGTCAATACCCCTGCGGATGTGGTAGCAAACGACGGACAATGTAGCCTGCGCGAAGCCATCACCGCCGCCAACACGGATACGGCCTCGGGCGCGGCAGCGGGCGAGTGCGCCGCCGGCAGTGGGGCGGATGTGATCACACTGCCCGCTGGCATCTATCTTTTGACGATTGCCGGTGCAGGCGAAAACGGCAACGCCACCGGCGACCTCGACATCCTGAACGATCTGACGATCAACGGCGCCGGCGCAGCGACCACCATCATCGACGCCAATGGCCTCGACCGGGTGATCGACGTTTTCAACAGCGGGTTGGCGGTGACGATCAATGATGTGACGCTGAAAAACGGGTCACTCGATAGCGAAGGCGGCGCTGGTCTCTACAACAACGCGAACACCGTCACCATCAACCGCAGCGCCATCGTTGCCAATGGCGCCACCTTGAGCTCGGGCGGTGGTGGCTTGTTCAACTTTAACGGCAGCTTGACGGTCAACAACAGCCTGGTGGCCGGCAACACGGCGACCGGCGGTGTTGATTTTGGCGGCGGCCTCTACAACGTCTCGTCTGGGTCGCCCGCTACGCTCAACCTCAACAACAGCACCGTTTCCGGCAACGAGGCGGTGGTTGGCGGCGGACTCTATAACGAGGGCAGCGGCGCAGTCGCGACCATTCGCAACAGCACCTTTGCCGGCAACATCGGGCTGTTCGGTGGCGCTATCGTCAATGATGCAGCGAGCGCCCTCTCGATCCAAAACAGCATCCTCACCAACAACGAGGGTGGGGGCGGTGGCTCCGACGATTGCAGCGGGCCTGGCATCACAGGCAGCAACAATCTGATCGACGACCACGCCAGCGGCGATTGCAGCGGCGTCAGCGATGCGGCAGCCACCAATGTGGACACCAGTCTGACCAACAATGGCGGCGCAACCGCTACCCATGCGCTGCTGGCCGGCAGCAACGCTATCGACGCTGGCGCGGCCAGTTGCCCCGACCACAGCGGCAACCCGCTGACCACCGACCAGCGCGGCCTCACCCGCCCACAGGGTTCTGCCTGCGACATCGGCGCCTTTGAGTTGGCTCACTTTACTTTGACAGGCGATCTGGCGGGGACGGGCAGCGGTGCGGTCACCCTCGACCCGCCCGGCGGCGCCTACGCATCGGGTACAGAGGTCACGGCCACGGCCACACCGGCCACTGGCTCGACCTTTGCCGGCTGGAGTGGCGACTGCACGGGCACGGGGCCGTGTGTGCTGACGATGGACGGCGACAAGAGCGTCACCGCCACCTTTACCCTCAACCAGCACACGGTGAGCACGGCCACAGCCGACACGGGCAGCGGCTCAGTGAGCCTCAACCCACCCGGCGGGACATACACCTATGGCACAGAAGTCACGGCCACCGCCACACCGGCTACCGGCTCGACCTTCACCGGTTGGAGTGGAGCCTGCACCGGCACGGGTCCGTGTGTCCTCACGATGGATGGCGACAAGAGCGTCACCGCCACCTTCAGCCTGAATCAACACACCGTGAGCACGGCCACTGCCGGCGCGGGCAGTGGCACAATCGCCCTCGACCCGGCGAGCGGGCCGTATAACTATGGCACAACTGTCACCGCCACGGCCATCCCAGGGACTGGCTCGACCTTTGGTGGTTGGAGCGGCGACTGCACGGGCGCGGGTCCGTGTGTGCTGACGATGGACGGCGACAAGAGCGTCATCGGGGCATTTGAATTGGATGTGACCACCACCGACGTGACATTGGAGGTCGATACGACGACCGACTCCAACGCACTGGCTTTCCAGGTCTGTGACGACGCCGTGCCCAATGATTGTTCGCTGCGTGGGGCGATCAGCAAAGCCAATGCGGATAGCGGCAATACTTATACCATAGTCTTGCCGGCAGGGACGTACACGCTCGCTTTGGTGGGCGCCGGTGACGATACGAATGCCACCGGTGATCTGGACATCACCACTCATTTGACCATCACCGGTGCGGGTGCGGCCACCACGATCATTGATGCCGCTGGCATCGACCGCGCTATCCAAGTGATCGGTAATGTGGCGGTCACCCTCAGCGGGTTAACCGTGCAGAACGGCAATGCGGGCGCCCACGATGGCGGCGGCATCGTGGCGCCGTCCATCACGCTGCTGGATGTACATGTGAAGAACAACACGACCACCGGGCGGGGCGGCGGCGTCTACGTTTTCAGCGGCGCGGTGATCGCCGGCAGCCTCTTCCAGGAAAACAGCACCACCAACTATGGCGGCGGCTTCTACAACTTCTCGGGCGGCACGGTGGTGATGACCAACACTCAGTTCATTGGCAATACGGCAGGTGACGGCGGTGGCCTGATGCTGGACGGGGGCACAGAGGCAGGCGCGTTCGAGAATGTGACCTTGCTCGACAACAGCGCTCTGGCCGGCGGCGGCCTGGCATCCTTCGCTGCCACCACCACGGTGAACAATTCTCGCTTCCAGAATAACCGGGCGACCGGCGGCGGGGGAGGCGGGATGTACGCCTTCAACGCCCTGGACATGACCAATACCCAATTTACCGACAACAGCGCCACAGGCTCCGGCGGCGGGTTCAGCCATGTGAACCTGTTCGAGCCGAAAACGGGATCGGTTGTCAACAGCCTCTTTGCGGGCAACACAGCCAGCTCAGGCAACGCCATCTATTCCAACGGCCACATCACCGTGACCCACGTCACCGTGGCCAGCCCCACCCTGGTCCCTGGCTGGGGCGTCTACTTTGAGGGCTGGGCCAACGGCAGCATGAAAGTGCGCAACACGATCATTGCCAACCAGGCCAACGGCCTGCACAAGGATGGGCCGGGCGTTCTGCAAGAGGATTACAACCTCTTTTCGGGCAATACGAACAATCTCTCTGGCGCGAGCATCACCAGCGGCGGCCACAGCTTCACCGGCCCGGCTGGCTTTGTGGACCCGTCGGCAAACAACTACCGGTTGAGTCAGAACAGCGCCGCCATTGACGCGGGCATGGATGCGGGCGTTGCCATTGACTTTGAGGGCGACAGCCGTCCCCAGGCGGGTGGCTTTGACATCGGCTTCGACGAGTCACCGTATACAGCGCCATCGCCTACCCCAACAGCCACAGCGACGCCTTCGATGACGCCAACAGCCACCTCGACGCCCACCGCTACGTCCACACCCACGGCGACACAGACGCCCGCGATGACAGCCACAGCGACGCCTTCGATGACGCCAACAGCCACCTCGACGCCCACCGCCACGTCCGCACCGACGGCAACAGCCACAGCGACTGCAACTGCTACAGCCACCTCTGTCGCGGGGTGTTCTCTACAGGTGACCAATGTCAACGATAGCGGCGCCGGCAGCCTGCGCCAGGCCATTGCCAACGCCAATGCCGCCTGCAATCGCATTGAGTTCGCGGGGGCGCTCAGCGGGCAGACCATCCGCCTGGCCTCGAATCTGCGCATCGCCAAGAACCTCACCATCGACGGGGGCGGGCGCAACATCACCATCAGCGGGGATACGAACAACGACGGCACGCCCGATGTCAGCGTCTTCACCATCAACGGCGGCAACGTCGTCCTCCGTAACCTAACCATCGCCAAAGGCAATGGCAGCGACGGCCTGGGCGGCGGCGTCAGCGTGGACCCCGGCGCGCACCTGACCGTGGAAAACAGCACCATCCGCGACAGCATCTCCGACGACGGCGCGTTCAGCGGCCAGGGCGGGGGCATCTATAACGTGGGTGTGCTCACGGTGACCAATAGCACCATCCGCGACAACCAGGCGCTTGGCGAGATCTTCAGCCTGGGTGGCGGCGTCTACATCGGCTTTGGCGGGTCGGCCACCATCCGCCAATCCACCATCGCCAACAACAGCGCCGCTTTGTTTGGCGGCGGCATTGCCGTGGACAGCGGCAACCTTACCTTGATCGGCAGCGTGGTCTATGACAACCAGGCCACGGGCAACGACATTGTCTCAGGTTCCGGCGGCGGCGTCAGCGTCTTCTCGGCCGTGGGGGCGAGCCGGGCCACCCTGCTTAACAGCACCATCAGCCGCAACGGCGCCACGGAAGCGGGCGGTGGTCTCTTTGTGGACGGCCTGGCCCAGGTCAGCGTGACCCACGTCACCCTGAGCGGAAATCAGCAGGGCAATCTGCACAACCAGGGCAAACTGACCCTGAGCAACAGCATTGTGGCGAACGCAGTCAGCGGCAGCGACTGCGCCAACACCGGCACATTCACCGACCGGGGAGG
>JAHDWG010000115.1:8047-18532 GCA_023384495.1 Caldilineaceae bacterium | reverse complement strand
AACGTGGGCAATGCCGACGGCGGCCTGCTCAAAGGTGCTACGGAAGAGGGATTCACTGTGCTGCAACGCCTCGGTTGCTTGTCTGCGCTTGGTGATGTCACGGTCGATCCCCAAGACCAATTCGCGCCCGCCGACCGTGATCAATGCGGTTGCGACTTCCACAGGGAAGATGGAGCCGTCGCGCCGTCGGTGTTGGGTTTCGAGTTTGAGGTTGCCTCTGGCCCGCAATTCGGCCAGATAGGCGGCGCGCTCTGCCGCCGGGCCCGGGCTAATATTCAGAATGTCAATCGACTGCCCGATCAACTCGTCCCGGCTGTAGCCGTTCATCTGGCACGCCACTCTGTTGCAATCGACAATCGGCCAGGAGACGTGTGGATCCCACGGGTCGATGAGCAACACTGCGTCAGGCGAGTGTTCAAACAGGGCGCGCAGCAGTTGCTCACTTTCGACGCGGGCCAACTCTGCCTGTTTGCGTTCGTTGATCTCCGCCTGCAACTCCTGATTGGCTTGATTTGCCACCATACTCTGTTGGCTCACTTGCGTCAGCAGCAACTCGATCTCGCGCAGGGCCATGATCTGGCGCAAAATCACCAGAGCGACGATCAGCCCCACCGACCAGGTCATCCAAGAGATGGCCCAGATCTCGCCGTGTGCATGAATTCGTTCCAAGAGGACAAAGGCGGCCATGGCGCATCCATACGGTAGGTAGGCGAGCCCGCGACTCAGCCCGGTGGGCGGGGTAGTTGTGGTCGCTGCACGCGCCCCACAGCAAGGCGCATTGGTGGCCTGCCAGACGCCGGCCAGCAGAAAGACGAGGTTGGTTGCCAGCCAAGCCAGCGCCAATCCTTCACGATGTGCGCCCGCGTCGGTGATTGTCTGGTGGCCGGAGATCAGCGAAACCACAATCTGCCCGCCCATGCCAGCCGCCAAAAGGAGCAATGACCCGGGCGCCTTCCCCTCGGTATGGCGATATAGCAGGATCAGCAGGGCCGATAGCAGCAGCAGATTCCCCACCGGGTAGGCCAGCGAGAAGAGTTGGACAAAGAGACTCTGTGTGGCGACATTCCCGCTAAGGGGCCCAAGCCAGAGCTCCCACAAGAGAAGCACGGAAGCCACCAGCACAATGCTCATGTCCAGGCCCAATTTCAGCCATTCGCGTTTTGCGAGCGGTCGGGCCGGCATGAGCAGGACGCCGATGAGAAATAGTGGGAAAAATAGGAGCAGAAATGCGTCGGCAACAGAAGGGAAGGGCAAAACGCCCAACCGAATCACAAAGCCGACGATGATGATTTCACCGATCACCATCAAGGTTTTCGCCGCAGCCAGCAAACCCCAAGCCAGACAGAGGCGGCGCGAATGGGCTGCTGACCGTTGGGCGGCGTACCCTAGCGCCACGGCGGCCAACAGCCCCCATAGCGGGTAGGGGGCCTCAAAGAGAGCAAACTTCAACTTCTCGTCGCGCACGAACGCCACAACGCCAACGTTGATCGCCAAGATGAACGCTGTGACTACGGTGCTGGCTACGATGAGCCGGGGCGGTCGTACCTGATTCACAAGCAATTCCTTGAACACCCAATAACGAATAATCGCAATACCGATTTTCTTTGTCTTCCTTACAATATCGTAACATAAGGCACGATTGAAAACATCCTCATAAACCTGTAGTCCAGCTACACAAAATATCGCGTGCAGGACGCCTCACCTGACAGATCGTACGTTTGTAAACGAACAAATGACGTATCCCATCGTCAAAAAGCCCACACCGCTTTACCGTAAACTTACGATTTCTTCTTGCCGCAGCCGTGTTAGAGTATAGGCGCAGCCCCATATCGCGGTTGCCCTTGCCGTCTCGTTGTTCAGTGATTTGAGCCCCACGCAGCACTGATTCATTTTCATTCTATAGAGGAAAGCTATGTTTCTCCACGTACGTATGCGACTCCCCACTGGCCCCATCTCAACTGGACGGGGCGCGCCTCATCGGCGCTATCGGTTTGGGTTCGGATTTGCCCTGGTGGCCGGTCTGTTTTCGTTGCTGCTGCTCCTTCATGGCGCGGCGCAGGCGGCGAATGGCGACCCCACGCTGAGCATCCCGACAGCCACGGTAAACGTTCTCAACAGCAGTTCCTTCGCCGTGCCGGTTTCGTTTGCCGACGCGGCAGACCCCAACGAGATCTCGTCGCTGGCGTTTGTGCTCGACTTTGACGAGAGCTGCCTCACCTTCGACGGCGTCACCGACGCCAATGAGGATGGCCTGCCCGACGCCGTCACCGGGCTGCCCGCCGGCTATGCCGCCACCGTCACCTACAACCCCGCCAACACAGACGGTGAAATTGCCGTCTCCATCAGTGACCAGGAAGCGCCCATCACCGCGTTGGACGACGGTGTTTTGGCAACCTTTGCGTTTGGCATCCAGACCTCTTGCCGCACAACCGATGGTACGCAGCCGGCAGTCAACTTCTTGTTCGGTTCGCCTGCCCCCACTTTTGGCCGGGTCGATGGCCCGGCTGTGTTGGGGGGGACGCACACAACCGGCGTCTATACGTTGCGCTTCAACGCACACCCCACCGATATTGCCCTCACAGCGACCACCGTCGCCGAGAACGTCGCCCTGGGGACCACAGTCGGCGCATTTTCGTCCACAGACCTGGATGATGACCTCAACGACACCCACACCTACAGCCTGGTCAGCGGCGCGGGCAGCACAGACAACAGCGCGTTTGTCATCGATGGCGCTGCGCTAAAGACCAACACCGCGCTCAACTATGAGCTTAAGAATTCCTATTCCATTCGTGTGCGCACCACCGATAGCTATGGTGGCGCTTTTGAAAAGAACTTCACCATCACCGTCACCGACGTGAACGAAGCCCCCACCAGCCTGAGCATCAGCAGCAGCAGCGTAGCCGAGAATGCAGCCAGCGGAACCACAGTGGGCGCATTCAGCTCCATCGACCCCGACGCCGGCGCAACGGCCAGCTACAGCCTGGTGGCGGGCGTGGGAGACACCGACAACGCATCGTTCGCCATCGACGGCAGCGCGTTGCAGACAGCCGCGGTCTTCGACTTCGAGACGAAGAATCTCTACACCATTCGGGTGCGCGTCACCGATAACGGCGACCCTGGCCTCACCTTTGACAACATCTTCACCATCCGCGTCTTGGACGTGAACGATGCGCCCGTAGCCGTCGATGACGTGGTCGACCCCGATGTACAGGTGATCTGGCTGCCCACCGAGCTTTTTGTGCTGACCAACGACACCGACGAAGATTACGGCGATGTGCTCGCCGTTGCGTCGGTGGGGACGCCCAACAGCGGCACAGCCCTCACCACCACCACTTCGATCAACTACACCCCGGCGGGCGACTTCAACGGCGTCGTCACCTTCCCCTACACCGTCCGCGATGTCCACGAGGTTGGGTCATTGACCGATACAGGCGATGTGACGCTGACGGTGGTCGCCAACGATCCACGGGGCGACTGCAATGCCGATGGCGAGGTCAACGCCGGTGACTTTACCGCCATTGTGCTCGAACTGTTCGATACAGACGCCGAGGGCGACAAATGGTATGAGATCTATCAAGAAGGCTACCCAGGCAGCCCCAGGGGGTGTGACGCCAATGCAAGCCAGAGTGTCACCGTTGCCGACCTGACCTGCACGATTCTGGTCGCCTTTGGCGATAGCTCCTGCACCACCGGCGCCGTTGCGGCTGCAAGCAGCGTCGCCGCCGAACTGACTGTGGGTCAGGCCCTGGTTGGCGCCCCCAACGGCGTGGTGGACGTACCCATCGTTCTTGCTACCAACGGGCAGCGCATTGCCGCCGCCAGCTTTGCGCTCAGCTTTGACCAGGGGCAACTGGCACTGGATGTTGCAAGCGCCATCACCTTCCATACCCCGCCGGGGATGGTCACCATGGCGAACTACAATGAGGCCGAAAGCCGCCTGGAGGTCGCCATCTATGCCGTGGCTATCCCAATGCCCACACTGGAGGACGGCCCTGTGATGACCGTCAAGTTGCGGGTCAATGACCAGGCGCCGGGAACGGAGATCCCCCTCACACTGGTTCTCAGCTCCTTGGGCAACGATCAGGGACAGGCCGTGCCGCTGGAAGTCAACCATAGTTCGGTCTCGGTCGTGCAGTTGGATTACACAGTCTTTATGCCACTGCTCAGACGGTAGTCGCTTTCACTGTCAACTTTGCTCATGAGCACGGCCCCTGAACGCGACAAAGACGCGCTTTGGGGGCCGTGCTCCATTGTAGCCATTGACCATGGATTCTTTTTCTGCTGTGCCTCGGCGCCTCACCATTGTGATGGCTGGCGCACTCTGCACATTGATGGCTGTCGCCATCCTCTATACTGGGTCACTGTGGGCGATGGACGCCCCGCCTGCTTCCGCTACGCAACCACCGCCCGGCGCCCAGGCCCTCGAGGATGTGCGCGCCGCCGGGATGCCCGCCCTCTTTGTGCAGGGGGGGTTGAGCGGGGATGTCGGCAGCCCGGTCGATGTCTTGATCGCGTTTGACAGCGGAGGCGCCCATGTTGCCGCCCTCAGCTTCTCGTTCAACTATGACGCGGGCTGTCTCGCCCTTGCGCCGGATGATGCGAACCGCGATGGGGTCCCCGACGCCATTCGCATCGACTCCGCAGCTCAGTTTTTTACGTCGGTTCAGGTCCACCCAGACGATGGTTCACTGGGCCGGATCGACATCATGATCGTCGACTATCTGCCCCCGTTGGCTGCGCTGCGCGACAACGCAGCGCTGGTCACCATCCAATTTCGCATCGTTTGCGCCCTAGACCCTGGGCTTGTTTCCTATACACACGTGGGCTTTGCCGAGGCGCCGCCGGCAGGGTTTGGGGGCGCGGGCGGTGACGACCTGGCGGGCATCACGCGCGATGGCGTTGTGCAGATCATCGGCGCCCTCCCTGGGGCGACGCCCACGCCCACACCGACGCCCGCAACCGGTTCCCCCACGCCCACGCTGGTCCCCACAATACCCAACACACCCACACCGGTGGTGCTGCTCGACATCATCCCCGCGCCGTCACGATTGACACGGGCAGACCGGGCCGTCATCTTTGTGGTGGACTATGCGGTTCTCAGCGTGGCCGACCAGATTGCACTCAGCATCCCAGTCCCCGAGCACACCTACTTCGACCCGACGGCAAGTAGCCTGGGCTGGCAGTGTACAGCCGAGCTGCCCAACCGGCGTTGTCGAACTACGCTCTATTCGGCGGCCAACCCCAAAACGATGAACGGCAGGATATTTTTTGCTGTGGCGATCAACTGGCCACTGCCTGCCCATGTGACACAGATCGAGTTTACGGCCCTGGTCGAGGTGAACGGTGTGGTGACCAGTCAACTTGAACCGATCCTCTTGCCCCTTCTGCCGGGGGACCCAATTGCCGAGCCAGGGTCGCTGGCGCTGGCGCTACAAGCTGGCGTCACAGAAGTGGAGGCCGGGCGCGACCACAAACTCGACTATACATTGGCCTACACCAACAGCGGTCAAACCCCTCTCCAGGCCCTGTCGCTCTATCTGGTGTTGCCCGTGGCTGCGACCTTGCACCCGGCGGACGCGCGCGCCATGGACTGGATCTGCTCCACAGCTGAAGAAGGGGAAGCGAATTGTGTCTTGGCTATCAACGATCTGGCCCCTGACGCCTATGGGGAAGCGCCGTTTGTATTGGCGCTGCCATCCACATCGCTGGAGAAGATGGCCGCCGTCGTTGTGATCGCCTACGCCACCGAGGGCGGTCATCTGGTGGGCAGCAGCTCGTCTGTTGCGCCGATCCGGCAGGCTGAAGAGGGCGACCGGGTCACGCGGCGGCTGTTTCTGCCTGTGGTCATGCGGGGCAGGCGCTAAGGAGCTTGTTGCAGCGAGAGCGTGAGCCGGTCGCCGATCGCGGCGCCGGCGCGTGCGGCGGCCCCGCTGGGGAGTTCAAGCACATAGTGGGCCGTGGGCCGGCGTCGCCCAATCCGCCAGGGGGGCATGGCCGGCTCGATATCCACCACCACGTTGTCGGCGTTGACGTAGAGCACGTCAATCGCCATGGCCATAAAGTGGGTATGCACCTGATTGGCCGGCTTGATCAATAGCCCCCCACCGGGCGGCAGGCTGCGCACACCGATCAGGCCCCTGAGACGCGACCAGAAGCTATCGGCGATTCGCCCCTGCGTCAACAAGGTGCTGTGGCGGCTTGGGTTGTCAATACGAACTGTTTTCTTCTGCATAGCGACGCCTACATTCTGATGCGACTTCAGTCGCTCTACTGTCAACAAGCGCGACTGAAGTCGCTACTACGAATACTTCCCATCGCGGCCTATCCAAAAATGTTTGCGGGCAGCGTGATGCCGGCGTGTGCGATCTTTTCGGCGGCGCGTGGCCGCAACCCCGTGGGGCGCAGCTCGCCGGTGATCTTGCCATCCTCGCGGATGCCGGTCTGCTCAAAGACAAAGAGGTCTTGCATGACAATCGTGTCCCCTTCCATCCCCAGCACTTCGGCGCACTGGATCACCCGGCGACTGCCGTCGCGCAGGCGCTGCACCTGGATGATCATATCGACGGCGGCGGCGATCTGTTGGCGAATGGCGCGCAAGGGCAGTTCGACCCCAGACATCATCACCATCGTTTCGATGCGGTTGAGCGATTCGCGCGCGGTATTGGCGTGTAGGGTGGTGAGCGAGCCATCGTGCCCTGTGTTCATGGCCTGGAGCATATCCAGCGCCTCGCCGCCGCGCACCTCGCCGATCACGATCCGGTCGGGCCGCATGCGCAGGCTGTTGACCACCAGGTTGCGGATGCCGACCTCGCCCTTGCCTTCCACATTCGCCGGTCGCTTTTCGAGGCGGACGACGTGGGGCTGTTGCAGCTGTAACTCAGCCGCATCCTCGATGGTGACGACGCGATCATCCGCCGGGATAAAGCTGGAGAGCACATTGAGCATGGTGGTCTTGCCCGAACCGGTGCCGCCGCTGACGATGATGTTGAGCTTGGCAATGACGCACGCGCGGATAAATTCGGCAAACGACGGCGTCACCGAACCAAAGCGGATCAGGTCGTCGATCTTCATCGGGTCTTTGCGAAATTTGCGGATTGTAAGGCAGGGGCCGACCAGCGACAGCGGTGGGATGATGGCGTTGACGCGCGAGCCGTCGGGCAGGCGCGCGTCGACCATGGGCGACGCCTCGTCGATACGCCGGCCTAGGGGGGTGACGATCCGCTCGATCACTTGAAGCACCTGGGCGTCGTCGACAAACTTTACGGGAGAGAGCACCAACTGGCCCTTTTGCTCGACATAAACCTGGTTCGGCCCATTGACCATCACTTCCGAAATGTCGTCACGATCCAGCAGTGGCTGAATTGGACCAAAGCCAAAGATGTCGGCCAGGAGCATATCAAACAGATAGGTGCGCTCGGCGCGGTTGAGCACCAAATGAGCGTCGGCCAGACTCTTGTTGAAGATCGGCTCCAACATGGGGCGCAACCGGGCCGGGCCGCCCAACTCGGACAGTGATTTCACTTCGTCAATGAGAAATTGCTGAATCTCTTCGCGCACCTGTTTGAATTCAGGCGGCGGTGTATAACTACCATCGGCGTTGAAGGCTTCGACCGGTGGTGACGTTGGCTGGGGCGCCGGTGTGGGCGCCGCCGGTTGTTTCTCCACCGGCTGCGGGATCAACGACCGCTCGGGTTTGGCCGTGCGATTGGCAAATAGTTGCATGGCGGTTGTTCTCTCAATTGATGTATTCCACTGACTATAGCGTAGCGATCATATCAGCTAGGGCCGATGCATCGTAGGCAGTAATGACATTATCTCGGTGTACCCCAAAAAATCTCAGTCCAAGCCGCTCAAAGCCAAATGATCCCCGGTATTTGCGTAATACGCGCTTATAGTCCTCTGTTACTGGGAAAGCAAGCGCATATTTTATCCCTGACTCTGTCATCCGCGATACAAGCTGTCCAATTCCCATTTGGAAATTCATCTCTGCCGAACCATATCCACCCCGGTCTTCACCCTTGACTTCTATCAGCCATTGTTCATTTGCATTTCTGGCAGCCAGGTCGATAATCCCGCTATGTACCCGGTATCGAGGCTTTACGTCAAAGCCATTTGCCTGCAAATGCTCGATGAGGAGCCGCTCAACTTCTGGCTCTGCAAAAGGGTCTGTCCGCCGGTTGTTCACCTGTTCAACATCATGCGACTTCGTCGGTATCATCGCTCTTGCCTCAATTGGTTGCAGTGAACCAAGACAAGCGGCGCATCGCTTCCACTGCTCGTCTTCTGGCCCTCGATTTTGAGCCAACCAGGAAGTTGCATTGTCAAGGTTCTCACAGAAGAATTTCCGCTTCGCATTGGCCTGATCAAGGCGTGGGCATTTTGCTGCGTGAAGGATGTTATAATCTTTGCCCCTCTGCCCTTTGCCCGAATAATCATTGTAGATAAATCCACTGCCGCGTTCACGAATTTGTCCGAGAACATCATCTGTCGCTAGCTTTCTCATGAATTGCATGCTCCCTTCGTAACAGTCATATGCAGATTGAACTATGCACATTACCGAATCCACACCGGATCCCAGTCTTCGCTGTTGCTGTTGCTGATGTTGCGCTGGTTGCCGCCGTTGGCGTCCATCAACCAGATCTGCCGCCGGCCGTCCCGATTGGAAAAGAAGGCGATCTGCGCGCCATCGGGCGACCAGGTCGGGTGCTTGTCCCACTCCCACTCGTTGTGGGTCAACTGGGCCGGCGCGCCGTCGGGCAGGTTCATCACCCAGATCTCGTCGTTGCCGGTATGGTTGGCGACAAAGGCAATCATCGCGCCCGCCGGCGACCAGACCGGGTCGTACTCGTCGCCGCGAAAGTCGGTGAGCATGGCATCGCGCGCTTCGCTCTCTGGCCGGTCCGCATGAACCAGAAACAGATTGGCGTCGGCGCGGTCGGGCGCGCTGGCCACATAGAGCATCGTTGCGCCGTCCGCCGACCATCGCTGCTGAGCATAGAGTTGGTCCAAGGTGGCGGCGGCGTCATTGGGGGCGCGCTGTTGCTGGCTGCCGTCCGGCTGCATCAGATAAATGGCGACGCCGCCATCTCGATTGGTGCGAAACGCGATCCATCCCTTGAAATCCGCCAGCGTCGCCGGCGGCGGAGCGGGTGTGGCTGTCGGCGGCGGTGGCGGCGGCGGGGCGTAGACGGCTGCCCGCGTGGCCGTGGGCAACGGCGTCGGCGTGGCGGAGAGCGCGGCGACTTGTCGACGCGCGGCGCTGGCGTCGGCAACCGGCAGCGCGGCGGCCTTCTCAAAATAGCCCAACGCCTGCAACAGATCGGCCTGTTGCGCCGTGCTCTCACCAAGCGCCAGATAGGCGTCATAGAGGCGCTCGGCCAGGCCACCGCCTAGATAGGCCGGCTGCGCCCGATAGAGCGGCTCCAGCGCAAGCACGGCCTGCGCCGCATTGGCTTGCTCCAGCGCGCGTATGCCGGCCAGGTAGACGCTCAGCTCCCCTTCCGCCTGCACAATTGCGGGAGCATCGGGCGCCAGGTGGAGCGCCTTCTGAAAATAGCCCAGCGCCTGCGTCAAATCGATCGATGCCGCCGGTTGCCGCGCAACGATGGACTGTCCTAGCGTCAGATAGGCCGCCACCAGGCGCGTGGTGACGAGGTCGGCTGCATATGTGCTGTCGAGCCGGCGCACCGCTTCATAGCCATCCACGGCGGCTGCCCACTGTTGAGCCTCAAAGGCTGTATTGGCGGTTGCCAACAGTTGCCCTGCTTCGGTCACGGCCTCTACCTGGGCCAGCAGACGCTCCACATTGCGATAGCTTGGCGCTTTCTGCTGGACGGACATGAAATACTCGCGGGCGCGTGCAAAGTCATGCGCCCGTAAGGCCTGTTCGCCAAGCTCGTATTCGCTGGCCAAGGCCAGGCGCCAGGTCGCTTCGCGATAACCGCGTTGGGCTACCTCATTGCTGATATCGACGCTCAGGATTTGACGGAATAGTTGAGACGCCGTCTCATCATCGTTGCGTTTGAGGGAGGCCTGGGCTTGCGCCAACAGTCGCTGATGCTGGATGACCTCGGCGTTGCCGCTCTGGAGATTGCGATAGATCATGAAGCCACCGATTGCCAGCCCGCCCATCACAACCAGATAGGCCAACAGACTCAGGACCACGCGCCGGTTCAGACGGCGTGGCCGGCGTCCCTTGATCTTGCCGGCCCACGTCGTTTCCAGCTCGGCCTTGAGCCGGGCTTCGGCCAAAAGGGACGGCAATTGGGAGGCGCCTGGGTATTCAGCCTGAAGCAGGAAGAAGAGTCGCCCGGCGTTCGCATAGGCCCCCTGTTGTAATTGTTGCAGCGCAGCCAGGTAACGCCCGTCGCTCTCCAATTCACTCGGATCTCTGACGGTAGGCGGGCGGTGGGCAGCGCGTGACGCCTTCCGTTCCCGCATTAGCAAATTGGTCAGCGTAGTCATCGTACTCCCTCTATACGTTGC
>JAHDWG010000115.1:0-8037 GCA_023384495.1 Caldilineaceae bacterium | reverse complement strand
TGAAACGAGCAGTTTCTGCGCCAGCATGACGGACGGTTTCAAAGCAACCGCAGTTCATTTCAATGCCGCCATGATCTGGGGGATTGCAGGCCCCAAAATCACGGCAAAGATGGCGGGAAAGATAAACAGCACCAGCGGAATGAGCATCTTGATCGGCGCCTTGCTTGCTTCTTCATTGGCGCGCTGGCGGCGGCGGATGCGCATCTCGGCGGCCTGGGTGTGGAGCACATCGCGGATGGCAATGCCCAGGCGGTCGGCTTGGACGAGCACCGCCACAAAGCTGGCGATTTCGGGCGCGCCGGTGCGGTCGACCAGGTGATGCAGCGCGTCCACACGCGAGATGCCCAGCCGCATCTCGCCAATCACGCGGCGGAATTCGGCGCCGAGTTCGTTGCGCCACTGAGCCGATACCTTCTGCAGCGCAGCCTCAAAGCTCAGCCCGGCATCGACACAGATCGTCATGCGGTCGAGCGCGTCGGGCAGCGCCAACATGATCGCCTTCTGCCGTTTGGCAATGCGGTTGTGCAGCCAATAGTTGGGCAGATAGAGGCCGACCACAAAGCCGATCAGGCCAAAGAGCAAGGCGGAGAAGAGCGGCCGCGAAAAGATCATCACCCCAAAGAGCAGGGCGCCCCCGCCCCCGCCCACCAATACCCGCAACCCCAGAAAGTCGATCACGGTGAGCCGGTCGAGCAGGCCGGCCATATCAAGTCCGCGCCGCAGTTGTTCGAGATTGCCGCTGGGCGTCAGCGCTTTGCCGAGGCCGCGCAATTGCCGGATCACCGGCCAGAAGACTCGCTCCTTCCAGGGGCGGGCCAGTGTCTCCGCGCGCTCGGTCATGACGGGGGGGGATTCCGGGCCTACGGGGCGCAGGCGCATGGAACGCTGCCGGGTTGCGCGCAGGGCCATGAAAGCGGCAAACGCGCTGGTAGCCATCAACAGCGAGATTAGCAACACACTGGGTAGGTTCATCATAGTTGTTACTCAGCTCTGTTTGAACACGCGAGTTTGTTTGCAACTTTGGCCGACTCTGAATGCGCATTGATAGAGCAACCGCACATCAGACTTCGATCTTCATCATCTGGCGCATGGCCAGGTTGCCGATAATCACCATGACGACTGCGCCAATTGGGATTGCTAAAATCCAGCCCGGCTCAAAGAGCGTCATCATATATTTAGGATTGAGGAGCATCATACCGGTTGCGATGACAAAGGGCAGCGCGGTTAGCAGCCAGCCCGTCATACGCTGTTGCCCGGTCATTGCCTGGATGTCGCCTTTGAACTTGATGCGCTCGCGAATGGTCTCAGAGATAGTGGCGAGCACATCGGCCAGGCTGCCCCCCACTTCGTTTTGGATGTGGATGGCGGCCACGACGAGCTCCAGGTCTTCATTGTCCACCCGTTCAACCAGGTGATCCAGCGCCTCGTCGGTGCTGTAGCCCAGCATCGTCTCTTTGATCACCTGGGCGAATTCGGTCGCCATGGGGTCGGGCATCTCTTGCTGAACAAGCCGGCATGCGTGCATCAGGCCGTATCCTGAGCGCAACGAACCGACCAACATGCTGAGCAGGTCCGGCAGTTGCTCGCCAAACATGCGGGCGCGTTTCGCCCGCCGTTGCTGCAACACAATGCCAGGCGCGATCCAGCCGCCAAAGGCAAGCAGCAACCCGCCCACCCACTGGCCGGAAACAAGCCAACCAATCGCCAGCCCCAACACCGTGCATCCGGCCTGGACCATCCAGTATTCAACCACGGTCAGGTTCAGATTGGCCGCCGCCAACTGGCGTTCGACGCGCGCGGCCAGCGCTGTGCCGACCAACTGTCGATTGATCAGGTCCGAAATCTTCCGTGTTCGCTGCGGTTCAGCCGCCACAATCGGCGCCGGCGAAGAGAGCCGTTGCTGGAGCTCGTTGGCGCGCCCCACCCAGCGGTAGAGCGCGGCAAAGAGGCACCAGACCGATAGCGCCACCAAGAGGGCAATCAACAAGACGATGTTCATAGGTCACTTTCCCACGTCTACAGACGCCAATCAGCGCCGAAAAAGAGCACAAGCCAGACGCCAATCACCAGATAGGGGGCATAGGCCAATGTCTGCCCACGGCGCCGGCTGCGGAGCAGAACGACCAGCGCGGCCACACCTCCCGCCACGACGCCCACCAGCAACGCCACCCAAAGCCCGGCCAGGCCAAGCGTCAGGCCAATGACGCCGGCGAGCTTGACATCACCCATCCCCAGCGCGCCTGGCCAGGCCAGCGCCGGGATCAGAAGGAGGCCAAAGCCGGCCAGCGCGCCATAGAGCGCGCTGATGAGCGATGGGCCGCCACCGATCCAACTGGCCATGATCAGCAGCGGTAGCGCCGCCGCCAGCATTCGATTCAAAACCCGCCGGTGCTCCAGATCGATGACGGCGACGGCCAGAAAGAACCAGGCCTGCGTGGCCAGCAACAGCCCCGAGCCCGCCGCGTCCGCTTGCCGCGCCGCCAGCCACCCCAACAGCAACGCCATCGCCCAGACCATCAACGTCCGCGAGGGTCGTTGAGCGCTCTCGGTGCATATGCCGGTGGGCCGCCAGGGGTGGGGCAACCAGCGCGCCATCGGGCAGAACGGCCAGCGCCATGTATCGCGCAGGGCGCGCCGGGTGGGCAAGGTGTCGGCGATCAAATTCACCAGCCAACCGGCCAGCAGACTACATGCCAACATGGGTAAGGTCATGATCGATCTCCCGCAAGGATTGCCCGGGCCGCAGACGAATACAAGGCGTCCCCTGCGCTATGCGCGCTGGCTCAAGAATGAAAGAAAGGCCGGCAGACGGTGACTGGTCGCCTTGGGCGCGGTGGCCGGGTCGGCGGCGAGCAGGTGGGTCGCCAACTGCTGGATGCCGCGGCTGATGGGCGCCCGCGCGTGGCTGGCGACAAACGGCACGCCACGGTTGAGCGCATAGGTGGCCAGCGGCGGGTCGGCTGGGATGCTGGCGACAATCGGCTCGCCCAAGTGCTTCTGGATCACGGCCTCGCTCAGCCCGCCGCTGACGCCGGCCTGGTTGAGCACCACATGGAGGCGACCGTGCACCTCCTTTTCGACGCGCAGCAGGTCGAGCAGTGTCCGTGTGCTATACAGGCTTGCAATCTCTGGGCCAGTGATCATCAAGATTTCATCGGCGCGGAGCAGCACTTCGGAGAGCACAGCGTCGGCGATGGCGGCGGTGTCGACCACGACATAGGGGGCCAGTTGTGGCAAAAAGGCGAGCGTCTGCTGCCACCGTTCGCGTTCGATCTCTGCGATCTGTGTCAACTCGTTGGGCGCCGCCAACAGCTGTATGCCCGTGTCGTGCGGCTGCAAAAGGCCTTGCACAAAATCGAGATCCATATTGGCCGTAGTCGCCAGGTTGGCCAGCGTGTGGCGCGGATGAAGATTGAGCATGAGCGACAGCCGGCTGAGGCCGTGGTGCGCCTCGGCCAGGATCACTTCGCCCTGTTGCCGCTGGCGCAGCGCCACCGCCAGGTTGACCGCCACCGTGCTACGTCCGATGCCCCCCTTTAGGCTGACCACCGCAATCACCCGTTCCTTTTTTGCTCTTCCGGCTGACGCAGACGAGATCTGTCGTACGCGCTCAATTGTGGCGGAAAAGTGTTGCAGGACGCGCGCAATGGTGGTGAAAAAATTCTGGCCGTTGACGGGGAAGGTTACATAGTCCAAGGCGCCAGCCAACTGTGCATCTTGCCATTCAACCACATGATTGGTGGTCGTTAGGGCAATCAGCGGCACGTAGGGAAGTTGCTGGGTTAGCTCACGCAGCAGCTCAATTGCATTCGGCACATCGAGATCGACCAACACCAGGTCTACGGGTTGCCGTCTCAAGGCTGCGACCGGGTTGGACCGGCTAGAAAGGGTCAATGCTTTCCAGCCTTTGTCGATGATGATTTGGGTCACTGCCTGGCTGTGCGCGGTATGTTCTGAAATTAGGGCTAACTGTAAAACTTGCTGTTCCATAGACACCTACTTTTGCTCTGAGATGATTTCCCACCTACCTTCAGCGCACCAGGTCGATCTTGTAGCGGTCGGCCAGATAGAACTGGTCCACCGGAATGGGGTCCTGGGCGCCGTCGTCGTCGGGCGCGCGCAGGGCGATGTCAAGCCGCCCGCCGACGTTGAGAATGTGGAGGATGGCGAGGGCGTCTTGGGTGTTGACGGCCAACAACACCGATTGGGCCTCTTTGTCGGGGGTGTAAAAGACGCCCCCTTCGTCCTTGGTCTGCACCCCCCCGATTGACTCCGCCGGGGACGATGACCCGCTCGCCATCATCGCAGGGGGGAGAATGATGGCGTGAATCTCCAGGTTCTGGAGCAGGGCAATCGTATTCGCCAGCGTTCCGCTCCCCTGGGGGCGCACGACCTCCACCTCCATGGTCGCCAGCAGGTCGATACGGTCGCCAGGCCGCATGAGACGGCTGCTGATCAGCCGGGACTGGGTGGGCACGGCCATCACCACCTTGCCGCGCTCAATGGAGAGCGAAACCTGTTGGGTGACAATGTCGGGCGTCACCAACTGCTGGACCAAAATCGGCGCGTTGGTGTAGAGGGGGACGGTCGACATCTTGCCCACCACCTGCTCAATGTGAATGGCGGCCCCTTCGGGCACGGATTCTGTCGGCAGGTCGCGGACCACCAGTTCTGCCGCGCTGATCGAGCGTCGAAACGGGATGTCGGCGGCGGCCACGACCACCGGTCGGGTGACCAGCGCCGGCTTGGCGGCGACGGGCGCCACCGGTCGCAACAGGCTAAAGGTCAACACGCCAGCCAGGGCAGCCGAGACAAAGGCGCCGACCCACCAGAGAATTCCGCTCAGTTTCATGGTCTGTTTATTCCTTCCAACGATCACGGCTGTCACGCCGGAGGCGTACCCTACGAGTTTGAACTATTCCGTCATCCGGACGTCGCGCACGCCGAGGTCGGCGCCACCCGCTCCAACGCTGACGCTGCGCCGGAGCGTGCGCGAAAAGTAGCCGGTCATGGTTTTGTCCTTTTTCGACGTGCTCACCACCGTGAATTCAGCAAACGTATAGACTCGATACTTCCCGTTGATTATGATGTCGTAGATGGGAATCAGGATCGCCTTGCCCTGCCACGCCGCCAGCGCATCCCAAACGCTGGCGCTGTTCATCACACCAGACGCAGCGGGGATTTGGTCGCCGATGCTCCAAAGCCCGCTGTTGCTCGGGTTGGCAATGTTCTGTTCCAACGTCTTGGCGCTGGGGTTGCCGTTCCAGCTGATCCAGCCAAAGCTGCCGGGCGCATCCTTGCCGTCATCCCACAGCGTATAGAGTTGGTCAAAGACAAAGCCATTTGGCGGGTATTTGATGGACATGGGCAGCAAGTTGTCTGCGCCGGTGATGGTGAGATACCGGGCGCTGGCCGCAGCCCGCACGGTGATGGTGTGATAGCCGATGCTGCCGGCGAAAAAGGTGTTGACCGTGCGTTGAACCGTCACCCGCACGCCGGTGTTGTTGTCGATGGCCTCCCACGCGGCGCTATCGGCGCCGTTGGCGGCGGCCAGGCTCTGCACATCGCTTGCCACCAGATCCAGCGAACCACCCAGGGCCAGGCGCTGGGCGCCGGCCAGCGCGGCGGCGTCGGCGGCGGTCTGGATGCGCCGCTGCTGCGCATAGGCGTTGCTGGCGTCGATGGCCAGGGCGGCCACGGCGATCAAGGCCGGCAGGATGACGGCTACATAGACCAAAACCGCGCCGCGCTCCTGGGCAAATCGCTGGGTGATGGTTTGGTGGATACGAATCAGTTGCTGGATCATGTGATTACCCATAGAGCACGCGCAGGGTGACTTGTACATTCATGGGCAGCGACGGCATCCCGATGACAGCCCCGGCGAGGAGGTCGTAGGCGCCGACCACCCGCACCGTCACCGTGTCGCCGGCCTGGTATTGGGCCTTGGCTGGGGTGATGGTGACGGTGAGTTGGCCTGGGGTCAGGCCCACCCGCCCGGCTTCGGCGGTGGCGATGGCGATGGCGCCGTTGGCGTCGGTGGGGTAGGCGGCGAGCCAGCGGGCGCCCTCGCGAGCGGCGTTGTTGAGCGCAATGTAGGTGCGAAAGCCGCGCCCAATCTCGATGGTCCCAAAGACGAGGAGCAACAGGACGGGCAACATCAGGGCAAGCTCGACCAGGCCGCTGGCCCGTTCACATTGCAATCGATTGCACATACGAACCTCTTCCGGCTCCATTTCAACAAGACGCCTGCCCAGCCTGCCCCAGAAGGACAAACCGAGCAGGCGCGCCCGCGATTTTCGATACGCTACGACGAAGGCGGTGAGATACTACTGCCCCCTATTCTCCGAGGCCCATTTCATTGGCAACATTGCTAAAAAAGCCGCTAAATGCATCAGTCATGCCAGAGGCAAATACCCCGACAATCCCAAGGGCAATCAAAGCGATGATGAGGGCGTATTCGACCATGCCCTGGCCTTCCTCGTTGTTGGCGGTGGGGAAGTAGAGCTTATAGAGCGAGACGAGTTGTGTTGCGAGCGTATACATGGTGTGATTCCTTTTCAATAGACTTTCAAATCGATCGGATAGCGTAGACAAACGTACTGTGATCCAGAGAAACCGACGAACCGATATAGCAACGTTCGGACGAGCAATCGTGCAACTTTGTTGGCGTCGTTGATTGATCTTCACGCCGAAGCGAGAAAACCCAAGATAGTTGTGGCCGGCAGGCTGCCGGCGTTCCCAGGCCGGGTTAGCGGGTCAGCATACTGGCGCTGCCGCGGAGCGTGATGCGCCCGTCTGGGGCCAGTTGCGCAATCAGCGGCGTCATCAGGTCAAGCTCATAGGTGATCTGCACCTCCATCCGCTCGCTGGTCAACATGGCGCTGGTGATCTGCGCCCGGGCGCCATCCAGCCCCACCAGTTTGTCTTGCACGGCGGCATCCACCCCGGCCAGGCTGACCAGGCCCGCTCGGGCGCCGGCCTGTGCTGCCGCTTGCAGCACACTGGCGGTGTAGACGGCCCGTGAGAAGTCGATCATGCCAAAGGTGAGCAGCAACAAGAGCATCAGGATAAGCGCAAATTCCACCAGCGTTTGGCCTTGCTCCTGCTTGCCGACCGTGTGAACCGGGTGTGTGGTCGCCATGACAGCCGCCAACCTTTTCTCCTGCGCCCACATGATGATGCTCCATCGTCGCCGACCGGCGGTCAGCATTCCCGAGCCGTTCAATTGAGTTGCAGATCGTTCAGGTTCACCATCCCCTTTTTGAGGGCGTACAGCGCGGCCTGAACTCGATTGTGCAACTGCAATTTGCTCAGAATGTTGCTCACATGGGTGCTGACGGTCGCTTCGCTCAGGTAGAGCGCGGCGGCAATCACCTGATTGGATGCGCCATTGGTGATCAACTCCAGCACCTGCATCTCGCGTTCGGTCAGCGGTGACGTTGTAATGGGCGGCGGGGCCGGCTGCTGGAAGTTGTGAACCAGCTTGTTCACCACCGAGGGCGGCCAGGCAAATTCACCGCGATAGACGGCCTCAACCGACTTGATCAACTCTTCGGAGCCGACGTTCTTGAGAATAAGCCCCATGGCGCCAGCCTTGATCAGGGCCGAGATCTCGTCATCCGTGGCGTGCGCCGTCAAGACCAGGATGCGGGCTTCCGGGTGCTCTTGCACGATTTCACGAATCACCTCAAGGCCAGACTTGCGGGGCATATTGAGGTCGAGCAAGATCACGTCGGGCTGCAACGCCCTGGCCTTCAGCACCGCGGCCACGCCGTCGGCGGCTTCGCCAATGATCTGGATGCTCTCACCGATTTCTTCCACCATATAGCGAATACCCTGGCGGATGAATGGATGATCATCGGCGATAAGTACTTTGATATGCTTGGTCATGCATACCCTCCATAACCGTTACTCGGATAGGTTCTCAGCAGGCGCTGCGTAACGTTTGTTTTCATTTGCCTTCGGAGCTGTCGCTCTCGTAATCTCATTGTAAGCCGGATTCTGTTTTGCGGTAACAGCCTCCAGCATAGTCTCTGT
>JAHDWG010000114.1 GCA_023384495.1 Caldilineaceae bacterium | reverse complement strand
GGCGCTCATGGCCGGGATCGCCGGCGGCGCCGAGGCCGTACTCATCCCCGAAGCGCCCACCGACCCGGAAGCGGTGGCCGCCGAAATCCGCACCGCCTACGAACGAGGCAAGGCGCACGCGATTGTGGTCGTGGCCGAAGGGGCCCAGTACGACGCCGAGGGGCTGGCCCGCTATTTCAAGACGCACCATCAGCGGCTGGGCTATGATCTGCGTACGACGATCCTGGGCCATGTGCAGCGGGGGGGTGCGCCGGGCGCGTTCGACCGGCTGCTCGCCTCGCGGCTGGCCGCCGCCGCGGTCGAACAGTTGGCGGCTGGGAATGCAGGCGTGTTGATCGGTCAGCGCCAGGGCGAGGTGCTCCCCACCCCCTTGGCCGAGGTGGTGGCTGGTCGCAAGCCGCTTGACCTGCGTCTCTTTGAACTGGCGCGCGTGCTGGCGCGCTAAAAAGTGCCCGACAAGGAGCGAACCATGACCCTCAGACTAGCCTGCGCCGACTTCACCTTTCCGCTGCTGCCCCATGACAAGGTGTTGCAACTGATCGCCATGCTCGACCTGCAAGGGGTGGACGTTGGCCTCTTTGAGCAGCGTTCGCACCTGTGGCCGTCGTGCGAGTTTGCCGACTTGCCCGGCGCGGCCCGGCGCCTCAAGACCCAACTGGATGATCTGGGGCTACAAGCCGCTGACATCTTTTTGCAGATGGACCCGGACTTCACTGCCTATGCGGTGAATCAGCCCGATGCCGAACGCCGCGCCAAAGCGCGCGATTGGTTCGTCCGCACGTTGGAATACGCCAACGCAACCGGCGCCCGCCACGTCACCGCGCTGCCGGGCGTCCACTTTGCCGATGAAACCCACGCCGACTCGCTGGCGAGGACGGTGGACGAACTCGCCTGGCGGGTCGAACAGGCGCAACAGGCCGGAATCGTCTTTGGCGTCGAGGCGCACGTCGGTTCCATCGCCCCCGACCCCGCCAGCGCGGCGGAGCTGATCCGGCGCGTCCCCGGGCTGACATTGACGCTCGATTACACCCACTTTACGCGCGCCGGCATCGCCGACGCCGAGGTCGAATCGCTGGTGGCGCACGCCAGCCACTTCCATATCCGCGGCGCACGGCCAGGCCGGCTGCAGGCCAGCTTCGCCGCCAACACCATCGACTATGGCCGCGTGGTCGAGGTCGCCCGGGCGCACAACTACCAGGGCTGGTTTGGCTTGGAATATGTCTGGCAGGAGTGGGAGCATTGCAACGAGTGCGACAACGTGTCGGAGACCATCCTGTATCGTGATTTCTTGCGTCAGACCATCCCAACCCCAACCGGAGCTTCTTGAATGCCCAACGTGCTTTTTCTCACTTCGCTTGCCACTGAGACCGCCGCGCTGCTGACCCAGCACGCGCCCGCCGGCTATGATGTGGCCGTTCACCCTATCGACCTGCCCCATGAACAGCAGATTGGGCTTGTGCGCGACGCCGATTTTCTGATCCTTTTCCCCGGCGTGATCAGCGACGCAGTGTTGCGCAGCGCCGCCAATCTCAAGCTGATCCAACTGGTGAGCGCCGGTTTTGACCGGGTCAACGTGGCCCTTTGTCGCGAGCTGGGCATCCCCGTGGCCAACAATGGCGGCGCCAACAGCATCGACGTGGCCGAACACACGCTGGCGCTCATCCTCGCCTTTTACCGCCGCATGGGCGAGATGGACCACAACGTGCGCCACGAACGGTGGAAGGCCATCGACTCGGGCGCGACGACCTACACGATCCACGGCAAGACCGCCGGCCTCATCGGGCTGGGGCAGATTGGCCGGCGCACGGCGCGGCTGCTCGCGGCGTTTGGCGCCGTCGTGCTCTATTACGACCCCTACCCCGCCCCCCCCGCTGTGGAACAGGAACTGGGCGTGCGCCGCGTCGAGTTGGACGAACTGCTGCAGCAGTCGGACATTGTATCGCTGCATGTGCCGCTCAACGAGGCGACGCGCGGCATCATCAACGCTCGCACGCTGGCGCGCATGAAGCCTACGGCGCTGCTGGTCAACACCTGCCGCGGCCCGGTGGTGGACGAACAGGCGCTCATCGCGGCGCTGCAGCAGCGGCAGATCGCCGGCGCCGCGCTCGACGTGCTGGAGCAAGAGCCGCCCGACCCGGCCAACCCACTCTTCCAACTCGACAATGTGCTGCTCACCCCCCACATTGCCGGCGTCACCTACGATACCTGGCCCCGCCGCGGCGAGTTCATCTTTGCCAACTTGCAGCGGGTGTGGAATGGTGAAGCGCCGTTGGCGGTAGTGTAGAGTCCATCTTCAGATCGATCCAAAGAGGAAGCACATACGCATGTCCGATCTCTGCTTTCTGCCCGCCACCGAGCTAGCCCGCCGTATCCGCAACAGGGAACTCTCGGCCCGCGACGCGATGGCCGCGCACCTGGCCCAGATCGAGCGGGTCAACCCAAAGGTCAACGCCATCATCACGCTGCTGCCCGAAGAGGAACTGATGGCGCAGGCCGCAGCCGCCGACGAAGCACTGGCGCGCGGCGAGGATGTCGGCCCGCTCCACGGGCTGCCCATTGCCCACAAAGACCTGGCGATGACCAAGGGCATCCGCACTACGCAAGGGTCGCCCCTCTTCAAGGATTTCGTGCCCGACCAGGATGACCTGATCATCGAGCGGCTGAAAGGGGCCGGCGCGATCACCATCGGCAAGACCAACGTCCCCGAATTCGGCGCCGGTTCGCAGACCTTCAACCCGATCTTTGGCGCAACCCTCAACCCCTACGACACCACCAAGACGTGCGGCGGCAGCAGCGGCGGCGCGGCGGTGGCGCTGGCCTGTGGTATGCAGCCGCTGGCCGACGGCTCGGACATGGGCGGGTCGCTGCGCAACCCGGCCAATTTCTGCAACGTGGTCGGCTTTCGCACAGCGCCGGGCCGCGTGCCGGCCTGGCCCAAACTCACGGCGTGGGCGCCCTGGTCAGTGCCCGGCCCCATGGCGCGCACGGTCGAAGATGTGGCGCTCATGCTCAGCGTCATTGCCGGGCCAGACCGCCGCGCGCCAATTGCCGTGGCCGAGCCCGGCGCGATCTTCCGCCAGCCGCTACACCGTGACTTGCGCGGCGTGCGTATCGCGTGGAGCCGCAACCTCAACAGCTTCCCGGTTGACCCGCGCGTCACCGCCGTGTTGGAGAGCCAACGCCCGATTTTTGCCAACTTGGGCTGCGCGGTCGAAGAGGCCGAACCCGACTTCCGAGACGCCGACGAGGTCTTCAAGGTCTGGCGCGCCTGGTCCTTTGCCGTCTCGTTTGGGGAACTGGTCAAGCAACACCGCGGCCAGGTTAAGGAGACAGTGATCTGGAACGTGGAGGAGGGGCTCAAGCTGACCGGCCCACAGCTGGGCCAGGCCGAGGTCAAACGCACGCAGCTTTATCACCGTGTGCGCGAATTTCTGGAGCGGTACGAGTTCCTGATCCTGCCCGTTAGCCAGGTCCCGCCCTTCGACGGTACCACCGAATATATCACCGAGATCGACGGCGTGGCCATGAACACCTATATCGACTGGATGCAGTCGTGCTATTTCATCACCGCCACCGGGCTGCCCGCCATCTCGGTTCCCTGCGGCTTTACGCCCGAAGGGCTGCCGGTGGGCATGCAGATCGTGGGGCGCCACCAGGACGAGTTGGGCGTGCTGCAACTGGCCTACGCCTTCGAGCAGGCAACGGAGGTCTGGAAGCGTAGGCCGAGTATGGCGGATTAGGTGCTCACCTTACGCAGGAGGTGGTAGTGACAAGCTGTCAGCGGATGTTTGGAACGGATTGAACGGTTGAGGGCGCCGAATCCGTCCCCTGTTCGAACCAAGCGGAGCAGGTGCGCTGGTTGGAATCCGTTCAATCCGCTCCCAGAATCCGTTGACAGGTGTGTCTGCGTAAGGGGATTGGCGGATCTCCCCAATCCCCAATCGTTCAAAACCGGTACGCAATATTCCACGCCGCCGACTCACCCGGCGCCAGCTCGCGGATCACGTAAGGCTCGAACGAAAAGGTGCGCGTGTTGCTCCAGATGGGCAGCCAGTCGGGCATAAAGTCGGTCACCGCGACCACCTCGCTCACCAGCGGGTGGCGCTGGACAAAGGTCATCGAGTCGCCCTCACGCACATAGTCGAGCGCGAGAAACCACTTGGGTACGTCGTTGTGGTCGGGCTTCTTGCAGATAAATTGCTCGTCATTCAAGAAGTAGGTCGGATTTTCGCCGAACGAAACGGGCGGTGTGATCCGGCAATAGACACGATCCGCCGTGGGCGGGAAGAAGGGGTGGGCATACCAGCGAACGGGCAATGGCGCCTGCCCCTGGTTTTCGATGGCGGTGTGCGAGTCCACCGTGCGCCCGTTGAGCGAGACCGTACGTGTCAGCCGGTAGCCCCAATCGGTACAATGGTCCATCGTCTGCATCGTAATCGTGTTCTCGGTGTGCGTCACCGCCCAGGGCGCGTATTCAATCACCTCCGGGTTGTGACGAACCGAGAAGGGTTCGATGGGGCTGGTGCGTCGCACACGACCGACGCCAATCGCACGCACCTCACCGCCGACCGGCGCATCCGCGCCATAGACGGTTACAAAATGGTCGGGCGCGCCCTGCCCGTCAAAGAGATTGGGCCGCGGGTTGGGGTATTCCGGCCCGCTGAGCAACTCGCCCTTGGCGGCGTCGGTCACCTGCCAGATGTAGCCGCCCACGCAATAGCGCGAGCCGCAGCGGTCGAGATCGGTGGTCGGGTCGAGAATGGCGACCGACAACTCCTGGTTTGCAAGCGTAAACATCGTCTCTCCTGTTGGTGATTGTTGCGAAAATCACGCGGGCTGCCGTGCAGCACATCGACCTTAGTGTACACGATTCACGCAGATGGCGAAAACACCCATTGGGCGGCGGGGCAGAGCTGCCCGGCTTCAAAAAGATTGACAGATGATTTCGCTAATGACCAACCGGCGTTGAGGCGGCGTAGCCGTAGGTCGCCCTACCAGGGCGACGGCGCTGCTCATCCGGCGACAGTCACGCTGATAGCGTGACCTACGACAGATTACCGGCTTCTTATCTGAATCTTCATTTGGCCGGACCCGCGCCGGCGCAGGAGACGGCTCTCCACCGTCCACCGTCCACCGTCCATCGTCCATCCTCCACCGCAACAAAGGACAGGCCATGAAAATCAAAGAGATCCGCGCCTTTGAAATCGACCCCGACCCACAGCCGCAGACGCCGCCGCGCGCAGCCAGCCGCGCCCAGCAGATCCACATGACGCGGCCCATGGCGCGCTATGGGCCACAGAGCGCGGCGGCCACCGCCACCTGGCCGCGCGTCGCCTGCATCGTCACCGCCGAGGATGGAACGTGGGGCTTTGGCATGACCGTCCACGGCGGGCCGGTGGTGTAGATCATCATCCACCACTGTTCGCCGGTGCTGGTGGGCCAGCATTGTATGGCCTCTGAAAAGTTGTGGGACATGATGGTGCGTATGGCGGCCCCCTATGGCAGCGCCGGGCTGGCCAGCTACGCCCTCAGCGCCCTCGATGTCGCCCTGTGGGATCTCAAGGGCAAGCTCTTGGGGCGACCGGTCTATGAGCTGCTGGGCGGCCCGCAAAAGGAAAAGATCTTTTGCTACGCCACCGGGTTTGACACCGAGTGGTATCTGGAACTGGGCTTCAAGGCGACCAAGATCTTTGCGCCCTGGGGTCCGCACGATGGGCTGGAGGGGCTGCACAAGAATGAAGAGCTGGTGGCGCAGACACGCGAACTGGTGGGCGACCGCGTCGAGCTGATGCTCGACTGCTGGATGGCCATGGACGCCGAATATGTGGTGCGCCTGGCCGAACGGCTTCGCCCCTATGGCCTAAAGTGGATCGAAGACTACGTGCTGCCCGACCAACTGGAGGCCTACGAAGAAGTGCGCCGGCGCATCCCCTGGCAGACGCTGGCCACCGGCGAGCATTGGTATCTCACTGCGCCCTTTGCCACTGCGGCCAACCGGCGCCTGGTGGACCTCTTCCAGCCCGATGTGCTCTGGTGCGGCGGTATCACGGCGGCGGTGAAGATCTGCCACATTGCCGAGGCCGCCGGCATCAATGTCATCACCCACGCCGGCATGAACTATCCATTTGGCCAACACCTCGCCTTTGCCATGCCCGCCATCATCTGGGGCGAACGCTCGGAAGGGGTCTCGCCGCCGGGGGTGCCGCTGGCCGAAATGTCGCGGCTACCCGGCACGCCCGCCATTGTGGACGGCTATGTCACCCCCAGCGACGCGCCCGGCTTTGGCCTGGAGATCACTGGCGAGTGGCTGGAGCAAGTCACTGTGCGCCGGTAGGGCGAAACAGTCGAGCCTGAATGTCACCCATGACCCAATCGCGGCCCCATCAGCCAACCCACCACTGGCCAACATTGCCCCTCGAAACCGTCGAGCTGGCCATGGGTGGGAGCGTGTGGCGGGTGCTGGCCGTGCGCGACCAGGATGCGCTGCTCGACATGGCCGATGAACTGGCCCAGATTCCCTACGGTTACCTGCTCTGGGAGTCGGCGGTGGCGCTGGCCAACTGGCTGGCCGGGCATGCCGCGCTCGTTGCGGGCCGGCGCGTGTTGGAACTGGGCGCGGGGATGGGGCTGCCGGGCCTGGTGGCGGCCAGCCTGGGCGCCCACGTCTGGCAGACTGATCACGAGCCGCAGACGCTGGCGATTGCCGCCCACAATGCCGAGCAAAACGACGTCGGAGGCATCCAGCGTTTCGTCGCCGACTGGCGCGCCTGGGACCATACCGATCAGTATGATCTGCTGCTGGGCGCCGACATTCTCTATGAGCGCGCCATGCACCCCCACTTGGAGCTCATCTTCCAGCGCAACCTGGCTCCCGGCGGTAAGTTGGTGTTGGCCGACCCCAGCCGCCCCCAGGCGCTGGAATTGCTGGCGCGGCTGGAGCACCAGGGCTGGCGCTTCGAGCTCTTCATGCACGCTGTCACCCTGCCCTTGACCACCGGCGCACCCAAGCCGGTCGATGTGGCGATCCTAGTTGGCAAGCCGGTTGGATCTACATCGTAGAATATTCGTTCGCCAACTTCTCCCGGTTCATTCAAAATTCGCTGGCCTCGCCAATGCGGAAGCGTTCGATCACCAGCATCGCGCCTGCCGCCACCGCCATGAGGAGGGTGCTCATAGCCAGCGCCTGGCCATAGTTGAGCAGTCCCGGCTGCCCCAGCGCCCGGTAGATCACCATGGGCATGGTGGGGAAATCGGGTCGGCTGATGAGCAGGGTCGCGCCAAACTCGCCCAGACTGATGGTGAAGGCAAAGACCGCGCTGACCAGCGCGGCGGGCGCCAGCAGCGGCGCATCGACCTCCCACCAGACGCGCAGCGGCGACGCCCCTAACACTGCAGCGGACTCGCGCAAGCGCGGGTCGAGGCTGCGTAGGGCCGGCAAGAAGGTGCGCACCACAAAGGGGAAGGCAATCAGCGTGTGCGCAATCGGCGTCAGCCAGAGCGATGTGCGCATCCAGCCCAGCGCCACGATATAGCCAAAGCCAAGCGTGACCGCTGAAGTCCCCAGCGGCAGCAGAAAGAGCGGGTCGAGCAGTGTCGTGATCCGGCGCTGCGGCTGCGCCAGTTGATAGGCGCTGAGCAGCCCCAACGCCAGGCTGATCAGCATGGCTGCGCTGGCAAAGAGCAGCGAGTTGCGGATGGCAAAGACCGGCGCCACAAAAAAGGCGCTTTGCCGGCGGTTGAGAGCCAGCTCCTGGTAGAAGCGTAGCGAGAAGCCTTCATCACCCAGCGTCACGCTGCGCCAGGCCAGCGCCAACAGCGGCGACAGGAGCAAGAGCAGCGCGATAGTCATGCCGCCCCCCACCAGCCACCGGTCGCGGGTGCTGCGCGGCGCATGCGCCAGGGTTTGCGCCGGCCGCGCTTCCAAAGGCCGGCTGGCCCGGGCCTGGGTGCGTGTATAGAAGAACATGACCACAAATGTGAGCGCCATCTGCACCAGCGAGAGGAAGGCCGCCATGGGCAGGTTGAAGAGGCTGACAGCCTGCCGGTAGATCTCCACCTCGAGCGTGGCAAATTGCAGCCCACCCAGGATCAGCACCACGCCAAAGCTGGTGAAGCAGAAGAGAAAGACCAGTAGCGAGGCGGCCAAAATGCTGGGCAGCAGCAGCGGCAGCGTCACCTCCCACAGCCGGCGCAGGGGCGGCGCGCCCAACACTGCGGCGGCCTCGTCCCACCGGGGGTTGAGATTGGCCCAGAAGGTTCCCACCGTGCGCACCACCACGCTTACGTTGTAGAAGGCGTGCGCCAGCAGGATCACCCAGACCGTGCGCATGATCTGCACCGGTGGTTCGGCCAGGCCGCCAATGCTTTGCATCCATTGGTTGACCAGACCCCGTTCGCCCAACAGCGCCGTAAAGGCCGCGGCCACCACCACGGTGGGCATGACAAAGGGGATGGTCAGCAGCGCCTGTAACAACCCCTTGCCGCGGAAGGTGTAGCGGGCGAACACATAGGCCAACGGCAGCCCGATGAGCAATGTCAACAGCGTCGAGGCGGCTGCCTGCCAGGTGGTGAACCAGAGCACACGCCAGAAAAAGGGCTGGCGCGCCATCGCGCCGATGCCTGCCCATGGCCCGTCCCCATCCGCCGCAAAGCTTACCTGCAAGATGCGCAGCAGCGGGTAGAAGAAGAAGACGGCCAGAAAGAGCAACGGCGGGGCCAGCCGGAGTATTGGGAACAGACGATCTAGTCGGCGGATGGAAAAGAACCGCACCACGCGGGATTTCACTTACCGTAACACCACGTTGGTCCACCCCTCGATCCAGCGCTCGCGGTTGGCCTCAATGGCGGCGGCGTCCACCTCGGCAGGCTGGTCGGGGGTCTCAGCGAACTGGACGAAGAGATCGGGCAGCGCGGCGTCGGGCAGCGCCGGGTAGACAAACATTTGCAACGGCACATCCTCTTGGAAGGTGCGGCTGAGCATGAAATCGACCCAAGCGCGCGCCAACTCCGGCTCGTTGGCCCCTTTGAGGATGCCCACAAATTCGATCTGGCGGAAGACGCCGCCGGCCGGGTTGATGTTGACGCTGGCCGGTTCGGTGCGCCCGTCGGCGGCGAAGAGCACATCAGCGGGCGGGCTTGTGCTGTAGCTGACCACCAACGGGCGGCTGCCGCTGCCGCCCGAGCCGACGGTGAAGTGTTCGAAGTAGGCTTCGCTCCAGCCGTCGGTGACCAGCACGTCGTTGTCGCGTAGCGCCCGCCAGAAATCGAGATAGCCGTCTTCACCAAAGTAGCTGACCGTGGCCAGCAGAAAGGCAAGGCCCGGTGACGAAGTGGCTGGGTTCTGCACCACCAACAGTCCCCGATATTCGGGTTTGGTCAGGTCATCCAGCGTAACCGGCAGCGGAATCCCTTGCGTCTCGAACCAGATGCGGTCGGCGTTGAGGTTGACATAGCCCACGTCCACCGGCAGCAGGCGAAATTCGGGGTCGAGCTTGAGCGCATCGGGGATGGCGTCGAGCATGGGTGAGGCGTAGGGCTCGAAGATGCCCGCGTTGAGCGCCCGGCTAAAGAAGGTGTTGTCCACCCCAAAGAAGAGATCGGCGAGTGGCGCGTCGGCGCTGAGGATCAGCCGATTCACCGCGGAGCCGGCGTCGCCTAGGGCCAGGAACTGAATAGTGGCAGTGTGGGCCGCCTCGAATTCGGCCACAACCGCTTCACTGACGTTGAACGAATCGTGGCTGGCGACCACGAGCGTCTTCGGTTGAGCGTTGGCGCCAGCGTCCGAGCCTCCGGTCACCGGCTGGCAGGCGGTTGCCAACAGCAGCACGAGAGATCCAACAACGAGTAAGTAGCGCATAGACATCCTCCATCCTATCGCCGGGATATGACGCACCCGGCCATTCATTAAACAAAAAAGCCTTACCCCAATTGGGTAAGGCTGCGTTTTCTACGTTCACGTTCCTACGCTGGCATTACCCAGATCAGGTTCTTGGGTCGGCGGCAGAACGGCCACCCTCTCAGCCCGGCGCTTCCGAGCTCCCCGTATGCAGTTGTCATCCCATCATAACATAGCCTGGTCACCGGTCAAGTTTGCCACGGCCGCGATCACTGGATTTCCCCACCCTCTTCACGGGCGCAGGCCGGGCAATGGCGTGGATCGGCTAGCTCTAGCATGTGTTTGCTACAAACAGCAAAGGTCACTTCCACCTGATCGCGCAGAAATCTGCGCTTTACTTCACCCTCTAGCAATAAGTCTCGCGAATTGCTCGTGATCAGGATCTCGGGCACAGGACATGAATCACAGAGCTTGCGCCGCCAGGGTCGCGGGCTATTCGGATTGGCTTCGATCAAGCGACAGATTTCGCTGTTTTTGCCGCGAAAGTAATCACCATAGAAATAGCGACAGTTGACAGGTCGTTGTGTCATTATCAATGCTAGCTCAGTGCTGCAATGGGTATCTGTCCGTAAATTCTGCGTCCATCTGAGCAACCGAGCAGCGCATCGACGCACGTAACCATTTACAGATAAGCGCCAGGTGGAACCATGACTTGGCTAATCCATCGTTGCCCATCTGCATGCACTTGACTGATGCGCGACGGATCAATTATGCCAGAAGGGCGGGTCGTCAAAGTCACCATAGTCGGATCCATCGCCGTCGTTGTCAAACAGGGTTTCCGGGTCGATGAAGAGCCGTTCCGCTAGTTGGTCTTTGCGGGCCAACTGCTCGGGAAGCAGATAACCGAACTCTTCCTCGAGGCTGAGCAGCGCTTCTAATTCAGCTTCGAGGAGATGAAAATCGCTGTGCGAGAGCGCCTCACCCGATGCCTCAGCATCTTCAAAGCTCTGCAAATAGGCTTCGTAACTGGGACAAGAGTCCTCAAAATAACCCTCAGGGGCGTCATCACCAAAGAGATCATCCATAGGTCCCCCTGCCTCTGCAATCATGTCCTCAAAAAAGGTCAGATCGTCGGCAGCGTCAAAAGGGCTTTCATGAAAGAATGAGGCGCTGCCCGAAAATGCGCGCTCCGCCTCAGGCTGATGGACATCCTGCCCATACCCCAAGCCGTTTTGAAAGACCAACGAGCTGTAGTGGTGCAGCACATAGTGAAGATCATCTGCGGGAAGTCGCCAAAGAAATGGCGCCCAATCAGGTGTGCGGCCAGGTCGGCGGTCGGCATCATTTCCCCGCCCTTGCAATTGGCGGCGACAATCTCTTCGGCCAGCGCCGCCAGCCGCGAATTGCGTTGCTGGATCGCTGCCTCGTCCCGCGCTTCACGCGGTTGCAGGCGTAGTGTATAATGGCCCGCAGTGGCGTCATTGACCATAATCACCAGGTCGTCACGCCCCTGCCCACCGAGCAGGTTGACCCATTCGGCGAATGGTTTGCCCAGCCGCAACGACCAGGTGTTGCGCTCTACATAGGCTTCGGCCTCAATGGTCTCACCGCCCAAGAGATCGATCCGTAGCTTCCGTTCTTCCGGCTGATAGCTCTGAAAAAACTCGGGAAAGAAGACGGCGTGCTCCAATTCGTCCAGCATGATAAAGCCCCGGCGCGCCTCTTCCGACGAGAGTGGGTGCCTGAAGATGTTGCGATCCAGCAAACGTGACAGCCAGCCAAACCGGTTGGGCGCCACCGGTACGGCCTGGTATAACTGTTTGATGGCGCGATGCACAGCTTGCCGCGCGCCTTTGGTGATCGGTCGTTGTCGTTCGATTGTTGAGATCAACGCATCCAGGCTCATGGGGTGAGCCGAGGCGCTCAACACCTGTACAACACACGAAAGATAGCTTGGGTAGCGTTCCGCATTGCTCATAAGTTCAGCCTCCAACAGGATGATACTTGGTTGGTGTTGCAAGGTCAAGTGGCGCCCACGCCAAACGGCGTTTTGCAACGGATGCAAGTACATCAGTTGACATTATCGCGCATTCGCGGCCAAATGTCTATCCATCAAATGTTTAAATTTTACTTACAAATCCTTGCGGCCATTATTGGGCGAATTTTTTCGGGTTTGGCCCGAGACCGAAATGGTTGCAGGCGGTGCGACGGGGCCCAGTTGCCCAGAATGACGCAAGGTCGTTATTGACAAGACTATGAATCCCGAGGCAAAGTTCCTGACCGTGTTGCGCTGTTTGCGCTGTGGCGCGACCTATGCGCCCGGCGCCATTGCTTATGTCTGCCCCTGTCGCCCCAATATGGGCAGCGATCTGGGAACGCTCGATGTTCAGTTCGACTATACGGCCATCCGGCAGATGTTTGACCCTTCACAACTGACGACTGACCCAGACCAGTCCATCGGTCGCTATTGGCCGCTGTTGCCGATTGCCGGGCGCCAAGCACTGCCCCCATTGCCCGTCGGTGGCGCGCCGCTCCTCCACGCACAGCGGCTTGGCGCGTCGCTGGGGTTGGCGCACCTCTTCCTCAAAGACGACGGACGCAACCCCAGCGCCTCACTCAAAGATCGCGCTTCGGCCATCGCCGTCGCCCGCGCCCAGGCAGCCGGGCGCCCGGTCATCGCAACGGCCAGCACGGGCAACGCCGCCGCGGCCCTCGCCGCGCAGGCCGCGGCGGCGGGTCTGCCGGCGGTGATCTTCGTCCCAAAAAGTGCGCCGCCGGCCAAGCTGGCCCAACTGCTCATTTACGGCGCCAGCGTGCTCGCCATTGACGGCAGCTATGACCAGGCCTTTGACCTCTGCACCGCAGCGTGTGAGGAGTTTGGTTGGTATAACCGCAACACCGGTTACAACCCCTACATGACCGAAGGAAAGAAGACCGTCAGTTTTGAAATTGCCGAGCAACTGGCGCGATACAAGATGCAAAATAGAAGATATGGAGCCACAGCCCCGTTTGTGGCGCCAGATGCGCTCTTTGTGTCGGTGGGTGACGGCTGTATCATCGGCGGGGTGTACAAGGGTTTCTCTGATCTGCTCGCCCTCGGCTGGGTCGACCACATGCCGCGCCTCTATGGTGTGCAATCCACGCAAAGCGCCGCACTCTATGACGCATGGAGGCGTGGCGATGCCCTGCCCACGCCTGTGCAGGCCACCACGCGCGCCGACAGCATTGCGGTCAACGCCCCGCGTGACGCGGTCAAGGCGCTCAACGCCGTGCGCAGCAGTGGCGGGGCCTTTCTCGCCGCGCCCGATGAACAGATTCTGGCCGCCATCGCGCCGCTGGCGCGTTTGGGCGCGGTCTTTGCCGAGCCTGCCGGCGCCGCCGCCTTCGCCGGCCTGACGCAGGCCGTGGCGGCCGGGCTTGTCCAGCCTGATGAGACGATTGTCGTTATCAACACGGGCAGCGGTCTCAAGGACGTGGGCGCCGCCATGTCGGTAACGGGGGGAACCACCGTCATCGAGCCGACGTTGGATGCGGTGAAGTGGGCATTGAATCAAGCAAGCACATGAAACCAGAGCGGTGAGTCATCACCGGGGTCGACATTGTAGTTGATGAGGATCTCCTCGTCTGACTCGATGGCGCGCAGGGCGTAGAACTCGATCACCTGCTGGGAAAAGTGCTTGACAAAGCGGGCATTGGGCTGGTATGCATGGTTGTAGAGCGAGCCATAACCCAGCGCAATGGCCGAATGTTCTCCCCAGGCAAAGAAATAGTCGAAGAGCACCGTTCGGTCCATCCCCTCCCACTGGCCGGCGGGCACAACGATCACCGGCGCTCGTTCGATCAGTTGGCCGCTGTGGATCTGCCGTTGAGCAAAGACGCCGCGCCCCCTGCCAGGCGATTCTGCTATGTAAAGCATGGGCTGATCATACCACGGGCGGAGTGGGAGTGTCATCTTGCACCGCCAGCCGGTGAGAGGCTTCTAAACTCCGTTCAGATTGAAACCGGGAGGTTCCGACGCCTCCATTGCTGGACGCACCCCAAACCGCTCTCTTGTTTGTATCGTTTCAGCATAGGCGCGATAATGTACGAATCATCAGCATTGATCCGTAGCTAGTAACCATCGACTGACCGATCATCTGGGTTGTTGTAGAAATCAGTTCGTGCTGTCGGGTCTCCCGCGATCTATCATGCCGGCGCTACGACTTCACCTGCTCAACCATTTTCAATTGAGTTGCGATGGCGTTCCTATAAATGGCGTCAATCAGGCGCGTCTGCAGGCGCTGCTGGCCTATCTGGCGCTGCATCGTGACGCGCCTGTCGCGCGCCAACAACTAGCCTTTCTCTTTTGGCCCGACACCTCTGAAGCCCAAGCCCACACCAATCTACGACAACTTCTCCACCATCTGCGACGCGCCTGGCCCGCACTGGACCAATTCGTAGAGATCGAGGCCAGGCGCTTGCAGTGGAACGCAACGGCTGTTTGCCAATTTGACATTGCAGAATTCGAGCAGGCCATCGCACGCGCAACAGCAGCGGCGAAGGCGGGGCAATTGTCCGCAGTGCGTACCGCGCTCACCACAGCGATTGACCTCTACCGCGGCGACCTGCTCCCCACGTGCTATGAAGATTGGCTCTTGGGTGAACGGGAACGGCTCCGCCAATGCTTTGTCGATGCGCTCGAACAGTTGGTTGCGCTCTACGAAAACGAATGGGATTACCCGGTAGCTATCGACCACGCGCAACGCCTTTTGCGCTACGATCCACTGCACGAGACCACCTATCGGCGCTTGATGCGTCTCTATGCACTCAATGGCGACCGCGCCAGCGCGCTGCGCACGTACTACATCTGCGCTGGCGTGTTGAGCCGCGAACTGGGTGTAGAGCCAAACGAAGCTACGCAAGAGGCCTATGTTCGCCTGCTCAAACTGGAGCCAGCACCGGTGGCAGAAGCCACGGCGCGTACTGGCAGTGTGGAGCGTATGATAGGTCGCCAATCTGCATGGCAGCAGCTCCAGACGGCATTGCATCTGACCATGCGCGGGCGCGCTCATTTTGTGTGCATCCGGGGGGAAGCAGGTATCGGCAAGACCCGGCTGGCCGAAGAACTGCTCCATTGGGCTCAACGTCAAGGTATCGCTCAGGCGCGCACCCGCGCCTATGCCGCCGAAGGAAGCTTGGCCTATGCCCCGGTCACCGAGTGGTTGCGAGCGGAGGTGTTTCAGCCGGCCAGAAAGCAGTTGCCCGATGTCTGGCTCAGCGAAGTGGCCCGCTTGCTGCCTGAGATTCTGGTCGAACGACCGGATCTGCCCCGTCCCGATCCGCTGACCGAGCGCTGGCAGCGCCAACCGTTCTTCGAAGCGCTGGCCCGCATGATTTTGGCCGGTAGTCAACCCTTATTGTTGCTGATCGATGATTTGCAGTGGTGTGACCCCGAGACGTTGGAGTGGCTGGCATATCTGCTGCGGTTTGACCCTCGGGCGCGGCTGTTGATCATCGGCACGGCGCGCCCCGAAGAACTGGACATCGATCATCCCTTGCTGCCGCTCTTGATGCATCTCCGCAACGCTGAACAACTGACTGAGCTTGACCTGAGCCCGTTAGATGAAACTGACACCGTAGCCCTGGCCCGGCAAGTGACCAACCAGGTGCTTGATCCTAGCGTGCTGGCAAAACTGTATCAAGAGACTGAAGGTAATCCGCTGTTCGTCGTCGAGACCGTACGGGCAAGCCTGAGCCATCAGCCAGTGGCGATTGGGGATCGGGAGACAGCAGCTTCCCTTGCTCCTCTCCCCTCGCTGTCACCCAAAATTCACGCCGTCATCCACTCTCGCCTTGCTCAACTATCCCCAGCGGCCCGTGCGTTGGCGCAGGTGGCAGCCACCATTGGGCGGGCGTTCACGGTTGATGTGCTGGCTGCGGCCAGTGGCTGTGAGGAAGAAGGATTGGTGCGCAGTTTGGATGAGCTTTGGCAGCGGCGCATTGTGCGTGAGCAGGGCGCCAACACCTACGACTTTAGCCATGACCGCATCCGTGACGTTGCCTACGGCGACATGAGACCGGCGCGCCGGCGAATGTTGCACCGCCGTGCGGCCCAAGCCTTGGAAAAGCTCTACAGTGACAACCTTGATGCCATTTGTGGTCAGCTTGCCGTTCACTATGAGCAGGCTGGTTTGACGCAACAAGCCATCACGTATCATCGACGCGCCGCGACAGCCGCTCATCATCTCGTGGCTTATCCAGAGATGGAAGCACACCTCAACAAGAGTCTGGCTTTGTTGGATTTGCTGCCAGCTACGCCGGAGCATTTGGAGAAAAAACTAGAGATTTTATCACTCATGGGAGGTATTTTTCTCATCAGCAAAGGGTTTACGGCCCCAGAAGCCGAGGAGGTTCTGACCAAAGCAAAGGAGCTTTGCTACTCTGTTGGCAATAGCGAAACCCGCTTTGCTGTGCTGTGTGGGCTACGGGTCTATTGGGGAAAACGCTGTTGTTGGGAAGTAGCCGCTGAACTCAATCAAGAATTGCTCCACCTGGCGCAAGAGACCCAGAACCCGGTCCATCTACAAGCTGCCCTGCGACTCACCGGCGCGCTCGCCTTTCATCAAGGAAAACTGCGGGAGGCATACACCTATTTCGAGCGAGCGATTGCGCTCTATCAGGCTAATCAGCGGCTCAGCGATACCCATGATCATGAGCAAGACCAAGGGATCTCCAATCTGCGCTACAGCTTATGTACGCTCTGGCTGCTTGGCTATCCAGATCAAGCCCAAGCCAGAATGAAGGAAATGCTGGCCAGGACGCGCAAACTTGCGCGCCCTTTCGACCTGCTGATTTCCGTAGATTTTGCCATGGACTTGGAACATCACCTGCGTAGGCCGCAAGCCGTACGCGCCTTGGCGGCAGAGTACACCGCGTTGACCGCCCAATATCCCTATCCTTACTGTCTGGCGTATGAGATTGTCTTTCGCGGGTGGGCGCTCGCTGAACAGGGAGAAACGGTTGAGGGCATATCGCTGCTCAATCAAGGCATTGAGATGCTGCGCAAGATGAAGGTCTTCCTCTTTTGGCCGCAAGTGCTCACGCTGCTCATTGATGCCTACAGCCTCGCCAAACAATACGCCCAGGGGGTGTCCCTGGTGACCGAAACGCTGGCCTTTGTTGAAAAAACCGGTGAACAGTATTGGACTGCAGAATTCCACCGGCTCAAAGGGGAGTTCTTGCGAGCGCAAGGCGGCCGCGTAAACGAGATTGAAGTATGTTTTCGGCAAGCCCTGACCATTGCCCGCCAGCAGGGCGCCAAATCGTTGGAATTGCGTGCGGCCATCAGCCTGGCGCGCCTGTGGCAACAGCAAGGTAAAGGTGACGAGGCGCGCAGTTTGCTGGCGGAAATCTATGGCTGGTTCACCGAAGGTTTTGATACCGCTGATCTGCAAGAGGCCCGGGCGCTGCTTGCTGAACTGGATCGTGACATCTGAATGCTTGAGCGTTCAAATTGTCTTTGCCAGACGAGACAACGCTATGCTATGATGGGAAAATAGAGCCAGACTTGTGGCATAAAGGCATCTTTTGGCATGCGACAGGATGTGGATATGGATCGCACACAAATCTTACAACAATTTTCCGCTTTGTCACCGGAAGCACAAAAGTTGGTAGCCGAGTTGATCACGTTTTTGGGAAAACAAAATCAGCGACCGCGCGTTGTACAGAAAACAAAGCGCATCCCGATCACAGAAGAGAAGTTTATTGGCCTGTGGCAAGATCGTGAAGATATGCAAGATAGCCATACCTATGTGCGTAATCTCCGTCAACGCGAGTGGGCGTGATCAATCATGCTTATCGATACCGATATTTTGATTGATGCCGGACGAGCTGTTGGCGAAGCTGTTACGTTTCTCCTGAGCCACGGCCTGTTGATTCCAGACGCCCTGATTGCTGCAACCGCAATTGTTATCAACGAACCCCTGGCAACCAAAAATCATCGTGACTATCACTTTATTACAGGGTTAACGTTGTCAGCCTACCCCTAAAACCCTCGACTATCCGAGTTCTCCCCATAGAACGCCCTATAGAACGTTTTTAGAACGCCCCGCCCCCTATCTTATCACCATCAGCAGTTAGTCCACAGCACCGTCAGCCTCGCAAGCGATTGGTTCATACACGTTTGAGTTATGTATCCGTATTGTGAGGGCAAGAAACGATGCCGTCCGATCAGCCGCACCCGCGCACGCATCTCTTCACAGTGCGGTTGTGGGTTGAACGGTATGGCGATGACCAGCGCGAGGTGCGGATGCAGGTCAGGCATGTGCTGAGTGGCGAAACCCGCTACTTCCGCGCCTGGTCTGAGGTCGTGGCCTTTTTGCTGGCAAAGATGCAGTCAGTGGATGTCGAAAGCCGTGAGGAAAGCGGTGACCATCGTGAAGGAGAAGCACAATGATGTCCACCCAATATACTGCTGGAATGAAGTGCGTTCAACAACGTGAAGGAGAGAAAGAGATGAAATACCAATACTTGCTCTGTGTGCTGTTGGCGTTGACCCTGGTCGCCTGCCAACCAATTCAGCCCGTCGGGACGATCACCCAGCAGACAGTGACGATCCCGCAAACAGAGGATGACAAGATTGCCAATGCCATGAGCGCCGCACCCCTGTCGATTGCGCAGGACGCAACCATTATTGATTGGCCTATCGACCCGACCTTAGGCGAGGGCAAAGTATTGCGCACCGGCGCCAATGGCTGGGTCTGCCGTCCGGATG